>JAEYVE010000101.1 GCA_023432025.1 Pseudomonadota bacterium | reverse complement strand
CGCTGTTGGTGGGGGGTTTGGGGGCGCGGGCGCGGCTCGGGGGGCGCGACTCTCTCATCGAAGCGTTGGGGGCCTCCGGCGCCCGTAGCGCGGCAGATCGCGAGCTTTTGCGAATTCTGGACGTCGGAAGCAACGGAGATCGCGCCAAGGTGACCGCGGTCGCAGGGAGCGGAGCGCCGCGCTTGCCGTGGCTGCGTCGTTTGGCGTTGGACGGTGACCCCGTCGTTCGCGCGGAGGCCTCGTGGGGGCTGGGCAAGTCCAACGAGTCACGAGATCGTGAGCTTTTGCTGAGAGGTCTCCAGGACGTCGATGGAGCGGTGAGGGTGAACTCCGCGTCGGCGCTGGCGCGTTCGCTCCGCAGAGCGGAGATCGGCTCGGAAGGAGCGCGCATCGCGGAGAGCCTGTGCCGGGCCCTCGACGATCCGCTGCCAGCGGTGCGCGCCGCCGCGATCCTCGCGCTTTCCGAGGTCGGGGCGACCGCCGAGGCGTGTCGCTCGGCGCGCCTCGTGGAGCTCTTGCAGGACGACGCCTCCGAAGAGGTGAGGGTAGAAGCTGCGCGCGCGCTCGCGCGCCATCCGGATGCGCGCGGCGCCTTCGAGCGTCGACGCTGCTCGGCGTTCGAACCGAGCCCGCGCGTGGTCGACGCGTGCGTCGAACCGGCTCGAGTGCCCGCGCGTGAGCCCGCCACCACGCGAGCAGAGCTTGCGTTCGTGGTGCTTCGTCCGGGCGCCGAGCCTGCGCCGCGCGTGCGCTACCTCGCGCGCGAAGCCGGCGTGATCCGTGCAGGCTTTACGGATCGTCGCGGGGCGTTTTCCTACGAGACGGCGTCGCACGGCGCGGCTTTGGAGCGACCGCCCGTCGTGTTGCTCGACCCGGGCCTTCTTCGCCCGGACCAATAGGCGTCTCACAAAACGGAAACGACGCTCGCCGGTGGGGCGAGCGTCGTTTGGCGCGCGACTTCTGAAACGCCCAGAGCGGCTCAGCCGCCGGCTGCGCAGCGCATCGCACAGGACAGGTCGCCCGCCTTGCACCCACACTTGTTCGTCGCGGGCTTCGGCGCGGCCGGCTTTTCGGCGGCCGGCTTGGACTCGCTGGACGTCGAGCTCGACGAGCTGCTCGAGGAAGAAGATGGCTTCTTGGCCGTGGTGCTCGTGGAGGCCTTCTTGGGCGCTGGCGTGGTCTTGGCCGGGGTGGCTTCCGGCGCTGGCTCTTCCGTCGCCGTTCCGGTGGACGGGGGCTTGGCCTCGGTCGTGGGCGCTGCCGCCACGGTGGGCGCGGGCTCCGGAGCGGGCGCGGCAGCGGGCAGCGCCGTCGTGGCCGAGGTGGTCGCAGCCACGGGAGCGGGAACCTCGGACTTTCCGGTGAGCTGCAGGATCAAGGTCACCAGGACGGCGGCGACGACGATGCCGCCGCCGATGAAGAGGCCGGTGCGGTTCTTCGGGGGCGGTTGGGGGATCGACAGATCGACCGCAGGCGCGACACCCATTCCGAATGGAGAAGGCGCACCAAACGGAGCGGCCCCGAAGGGAGCTCCGCCGAGCGGCGCCGAGCCGAGCGGAGACGCACCCAGGGGCGCGCCGCCCGGGAGGCCCGGCGCAGCCAAAGGAGACGTTGCAGGGTGCGCTTCTGCGGCGCTGGTGAGCGCTTTCAGATCGATGAGGCCGGAGTCTTCGCTGGTCGCGCTCGGGGGCGGCCCGCTCGGGCGCGAAGCGCCACTGGCCGAAGTCAGCGCGCTCAGAGAGAAGAGGACGGACGATTCATTCCGCGCGCCGGTCGCAGCGCCGGAGCCGAACGGAGTGGCAACGGGGTGAGCCGGACCGCTGGTGCTGGTCGCGACGTCGTCCTCGCTGCCGGCAGTTTCGTAACCCCCGAAGAGATCTCGACCGGGCGCTGCTGCTGGAGCGGCGGCTGCAGGTGCTTGCCACGGCGTTTCCGGCGCTGCGGGTGCTTCTGCCGCGACCGGAGCGCCTGCCGCGGGCGCGGCTGCTGCGTGCAGAGCGGCGACGACCTCGTCCACTTCACCGAGCGGCTTCCAATCCGTAAAGCCTTCTGCCCACAGATAGGTGTCCGCCGTGACGGTACCAGCGTTGTACGCCGCGACGATTTGGTCGAGCGTCATGGGGCGCTGGTCGTTGTCGCCGAAGTCGACCGTGTATTCGGTCGCGGACTCGCTTCCCTGCGAGCCATGTTCAGCATCAGCGGAAGCGGCGCCGACGTCTGCGCTGCTTTCTCCGCCGTCGGCTGCGTACACGCTGGCCGGTGAGACTTTACCGTCGATCACGATGGTGGTTCCGCACTTTCGGCAGCGGATTTTGGCGAGACGATCCTGAACCTTCTCGTCCGCAATCGAGTACTTGGCTGAGCATGAGGGGCACGAAATCTTCACAGCGGTTCTCTCTCCGCCCCCGCAATCGAGCACACGAGCCCTCGGGGGAAAGCCGCCCAGTCGGGGGAAACTGGGGCCGGCGGGATACTAGCAGTTGGGACGTCTCACCACAGCTTTCGGTCTGCTGGGAGCGCAGCCGAGCGAGAGGCGCATTCTTTTATCACTGATTTCGTGCGGTGCCAGGCCCTGCGCTGCTCCGATGTTCCCCCCTACGGACGAGCGCAAATTCAGCGGTGACGCAACGAAAGCGTACATTTGCCTACCCCGTGAGCGACTTCGAAGGGAGAGCGCCAAATCGATCGGGCGGCATGGGGAGGCGTCCGCTCGTACGGGAAAGCGTGGGAGAGGGGGCTTTGGCGCAGGGGGCGGGTTCGGGAAGCCGCGGCGGTGTTCAGCGTCCCACGGCGCGAAGCAGTTGCCGTACTGCACGCAACCGTTCGGCGAGCGGGCGGTTTTCTCCTTCGGCCGAGAGCGCGTGCTGAAGGCACTGCTCCGCTTGGTCAAGCGCACCTCCTTCGAGGTGTCGCTCTGCGTTGCGCGCGTGCAAGCGACCCGCTGGGGTGCTGCACAAGTCGTCCAGCGATTGCGCGGTTCCCGTGCCGATGCGTTCCTCGGCGCCGAGCCGGAGCTGCCCCTTGGCGAGCGCAAGATCGTAGCGAGCGCGCTGCTCGGGATCGCGCAAAACGCCGTACGCTTCGACGCCGCGCTTGTAGATGTGCGCCGCTCGTGCGCGCAGCTCGTCGCCCGTGGTGCGGTGTTGGTCGGGGTGAAAGGCCAGTGAGAAGAGCCGGAACGCCTCGGCGATCGCTTGGTCGTCGGCGATTTCGAGCACGCCCAAGAGCTCGTAATAACTCGAGGTGTCGAGCACCTCGAGCCAAGCCCAAAGCCGATCCGAATCGTCTGCGTTCATGAGCGTTTTATGTGCGCCGTGTGCAGGTGTAAGTTAGTGCGTTCGGCCCTGCGGGTCCGGTGTGCCCAGGCCAATCAGCTTGAGCTCTGCGCGCGTCACCGCGCCGGTTTCCGCGTCCCGTGCAGACACGTCCAAGAGGCCGCTTTCGTCGAGCGCGAAGGTGACCTCGACCTTGACCTGGCCGCGTGGCGCGCCCTTGAGGCCGGAGAGCTCCACCTCTCCGAGCAGCGTGTTTTCGACGAAGCGGTTGCTCTGACCTTGGCTCACTCGCACTCGCACCACCGTTTGGTCGTCGCGCGCGGTCACGAAGGTGCGCGAGCGTTCGCAGGGTACCGGCGTGTTTCTGCCGATGAGGGTATCGCAGTAGCCGCCCACCACCTCCACCCCCAGCGCGAGCGGTGTCACGTCCACCAAGAGCGGCGGCGCGGGCGCTGGAACATCGACCGTTGCTCGCGCGCCGAACGCTCGTCTGGGCAGAGGTGCTGGCTCGAAGCTGGCAGGCAAAGGCGGCAACTCGTCCGCCTCTTGACCCGGTTCGTCCAGCGGGAGCGGTTCGGGCTGCGACCAAGGCGATACATCGCTCGGCGTGGCGACGAGATCCTGCGGGTCGGACAAAGGCTCGAAAGCGCCGCCCGGCACTCGCGGAGGCGGAGGCGGAGGAGCGGCCGCTCGTCCGCGTGGCGCTGATGGTCGCCGGGGCTCGGGCGCGAGCTCGACGATGTCGATGTCGTCGAAGTCCGGCGCAGCGGGGAGCGGCGAAGACGTGCGCACCGTCACGGCCTGGCGAGGCCGAGGCGCGTCGAGAGGAGGAGGCGCCTCGAACGCATGTGCTGGCGGCACGTTCTCGGGGTTCGATACGCCGAGTCCCGACTGCGTCTGGATGCGACCGTGAGGGCCTACGCCGCGCGAGGTGTTCGGCGATTCGGTCGCCGGAGGCTGGCTCGAGGGGCTCTTGTCGAGCCGCGCCAAGAGAGAAGGCTCGCTGCGACGTGCGCCGCCTCGGGTGGCGAGCAAGGAGGCGGGGAGGGGACTGTTGTCGCCTGGCTGGGGCGGAGCAGGCGTGGCTGTGCGCGGAATCGCGGGCAGCTGCGGCGCGATCGACGGCCGAGCCCCGCGCGCGCCGTCGAGGCTCGTGTCCGGTGGGATGGAGCCGAGTCGGGGACGGGCGGCAGCTTCACTCGTCCAGCTGGGGCGGTCGGACTTTTTCGCGCCGGCGGCGGGGAGGGGCGGCGCGGGAATGCTCACGCTGCGCGCGGCGCCGAGCGCCATGGCTTGGATCGCTGCTCCCAGCGCCACCACCTCGTCCGGGTTCAGCCGCGTCTGCGGAGGTTTGCCCCAGAACGCGCCGACCTTCTTGCGCACGAGCGGAGAGCGCGTGGAGCCTCCGACGAGCAGAACTTGGTCGAAGTCCTGGGCTTTGGCGCCCGCGAGCGCCAAAGCCTCACGACACACCTCGAGCGTGCGCTCGACGAAGGGCTCGGTGAGAAGGTCCAGCTCGCTCTGCCTCAGCTCGAAATCGAAGCCGAGCGCCTTGCCGAACGCGCCGTGGGCGACCTCGGGCAAGTGCACCTTGGCCGTGAGGTGCGTCGACAGCTCGACCTTGATGCCCTCGGCTGCGTCCCGGAGACGCTCGTACAGCTGAGGATCGGAGGTGGCATCGACGCGGTGTCGCGCGAGAAGCTGCTCTGCCATGCGATCGGCCACCTTGCGATCGATGTCGTCGCCGCCCAGGAACGTGTCGCCCGCCGTCGCTAGCACCTCGAACACGTTTTGGCTCAAATCGAGGAGCGTCACGTCGAAGGTGCCGCCGCCGAAATCGTAGACGGCGATGCGCTCGTGGCCGGTTTTGCCGAAGCCGTACGCCAGCGCCGCTGCGGTCGGCTCGTTCAGGATGCGCAGGACCTCGAGCCCGGCGACGCGGCCCGCGACCTTGGTGGCCGCGCGTTGCAGGTCGTTGAAGTTCGCGGGAACGGTGATGACGCAGCCGCTGACGGCCACGCCGAGCCGCGCTTCCGCGATTTCCTTGGCGCGCTCGAGGACGTATGCGCTGATTTCCGGCAGCGTGTACGCGTGCCCGCGCGCCTCGACGAGCGTCGACTTGCCGGGGCCCTCTTTCATCGTGAAGGGCAGTCGCTGGCGCGCCTTTTGGACGTGCTCGTTGTCCCACGTTCGCCCGATGAGGCGCTTGACGGAGAAGATGGTGTTTTGTGCGTCGACCAAGCGACGCTCTTTCGCCGCGGCGCCGATGAGCACCTCTCCCTTGGGGTGGAAGGACACCACGCTCGGCAGCAGCGTGCGCCCGCTGTCGTCCTTGAGGGCTACGGCGCGGCCGCCTCGCGCCGCGGCGATGACGGTGTTGGTCGTTCCCAAATCGATGCCGACGACGGTCATCCGTTCTCCGTCTCCACGTGGAGCTTCACGGCCGGGTCCCCCTGCTGGGCTCGTTCGAGCCTTTCGACGACGTCGTCATACCAGCGACCGACTTGGCGCGGGAACGGCCACATCCAGCCGTAGTCGGGCCCCGTGAAGCGCCCCACGATTTCGCGCTTCAAAAGCGGATCCCGCGCGGCGTCGAGGCCGCGCAGCTCGGCCGTCGCGATCAGAGTTTCGACGTAGGCTTCCCACTCGATGCGCGCGCGGCCCCACGCCAGCCCGAGCGGCGCGATGGGGATCAAGTAGAGAAAAGCCATGAGCGCGGCCCCGTAACGGCGGCGCTGGCGCAGATGAACTCGCTCGTGACGGAGCAAGATGACCCGGCCCACGTCGTTCAAGCGTTCCCAGCTCCGAGGCACGTACAGGCGGTAGCCGAGCACGGTGTGGTACTCGGTCAGGTAGCGGTTCTGTTTCCCGAAGGTGAGCGCGCGCAAGAACGAGTCGATGGCCGTAGACAGCCAGTCCCCAGTCTTGGGGACGATGCGAAACTCGGGAAACTCCTCCGCCATCGAGCGAAGGAGGGCGCTGGAAAGCGGAAACTGGTCCGAGGGTGCGGTCAGCTCAGTGCTCATCGACTCCTCCTGCTCAGGACTTCCGAGCGCGTCAGCGTGGGGCCGCGTCGTCCAGCGTCAAACGATCTTCGGCGACGAGCGCGCGTCCGTTGACGAGATCACGCGCGGAGAGCGCACGCTTGCCCTCGAGCTGCGCCTCCACGACTTCCAAGAGACCTTCGCCCGTGGAAACCAAAAGGCGCGTCCCATCCAAGAATACCGTACCGGGCAGTGAACCGTGGCTCTCCGCTTCCGTGCGAATGTCCGCGGCGACGCGAGCGCGTAGCACCTTGATGGCGCGCGACTCGCCGCTCTTCCGGACGAGTCGCGCGTGCGCGCCCGGCCTGGGAGAGAGACCTCGAACGAGATTCACGAGCACCACCGCCGGGAGCGAGAAATCCAGCGCACCATCGGCGCGGGTGAGCGGCGGGGCGTGCGTGGCGAGCGCATGGTCCTGAGGAACGGACGTTTTGGCGCCGGCCACGACCCGCGGGATTTCTTCACGCGTGAGGGTCGCGGCGACGATGGAGAGCCTCTCGGCTAGCTCACCTGCGGTCTCCTCGGCGCCGATGTCGATGACGCGCTCACTGAAGACCGGGCCCGTGTCGAGCCCCTCCTCCATTTGCATCAGAGCGACACCCGTGCGCGGCTCGCCCGCCATGAGCGCACGCTGAATGGGGGCAGCGCCGCGATAGCGAGGCAGGAGCGACGCATGCAAGTTGAGGCACCCGAGGCGGGGCGCCGTGAGGACGCCGAGCGGGAGAATGCGCCCGTAGGCCATCACGACGGCCACGTCCGCCCGAAGCTCCCGTAGCCAGGCCTCGAGCGCTCCCGTTCGCACCTTCTCGGGCTGGTAAACGGGGAAGCCGAGCTCGAGCGCGGCCTCCTTCACGGCGGGTGCTCGAAGCTGCATGCCTCGGCCAGCGGGCCGATCTGGTTGAGAGACGACCCCGACGATTTCCGCGACCTCGGTGAGGGCCCGGAGAGACGGCACCGCAATTTCCGGTGTTCCAAAGTAGACGGCGCGAAATCCCGCGGTCATGTGCGCGGGGTCATAGCCCCCCCTACCGACGGATGCCATGGTTCAAGAGTCGCCTCCCGAGACGTGCCCCAGGTGGCGGAGCCGGGAAACGAGCCCCGTCCGCCGAGAACGGCTGGCTCCAAATGCGCCACCCGTTCGGGCGCATGTTCGGCCGTCCGGGAGAGGTTGCCGCGAAAGGTTCTGTGGTTAGCTTGACCGTCGTGCCTTCCGCACGGAGAAACGAGTCATGGGACACCAGGCAGGGAGCTCGAAAGCAGTGACCGAGTGAGCCACGAAAGTGGCGACGCGGAGACCTTCTCACGAGTCGTTGTGCTGACCCCGACGGAAACATCATGAGCGAACAGAACCCCGCCTCCACCCCTCCGCCTCCGCCCAACGAAGACGAGATCGAGTTCGGCGACGAGCTCGCTGTCTTGCCGATTCGTAACGCGGTGCTCTTTCCCGGCGCCGTCGCCCCGTTCGACGTGGGGCGCGAGAAGTCCGTGGCTTTGGTGGAAGACGTGCACAACCTGCAGAGTCCCGTCATCGCCATCTTCGCGCAGCGGGATCCTTCGACGGACGATCCGGACGGCGACGATCTGTATCCCGTCGGCTGCGCCGCTCGTGTGCTCAAAGCGCTCAAGCACAGCTCGGGCAACTACTCGCTGATCTTGCAGGGCCTGATGCGCATCCGGCTCGACCAGATCACGGAAAAAACGCCTTACCTGAAGGCCAAGGTCGCGCGCATCGAGACGCCCCAAACCGAGGACGTGGAAGCCGAAGCGCTCGCCATGAGCCTCAGGGACGTCGCCAAGCAGGTCATCCAGCTCATGCCGGAGCTGCCGCGCGAAGCGGGGAGCCTCATCGACTCCATCCAGGCGCCCGGCGCGCTGGCGGATCTCGTGGCGGCCAACCTCGACGCGCCCGTCGAAGAGAAGGCGCAGCTCATCGAGACCATCGACGTGAAGGAACGCATCCGCAAGGTGCTGCGTCTCCTCACGCGTCAGCTCGAAATCCTCAAGATGCGGGAGCGCATCAACTCCCAAATCAAAGAGGAGATGGGCAAAAACCAGCGCGAGTACGTGCTTCGCCAGCAGCTCAAGGCCATCAAGGAGGAGCTCGGTGAGGACGACGGAGATCAGGGAGATCTCGACGGACTCGAGGAACGCATCGCCAAGGCGAACCTGCCCCAAGAGGCGGACAACGTCGCCAAGAAGCAGCTCAAGCGCCTACGCTCCATGCAGGTCGGCAGCGCCGAGTACACGGTGGTGCGAACCTACGTGGACTGGATCTTGGACGTGCCGTGGAGCGAAGCCACGGACGACAACCTCGAGATCGCCGAGGTGCGCAAGGTCTTGGACGAGGACCACTACGGGCTCGACAAGGTCAAGAAGCGCATCGTCGAGTACCTGGCCGTTCGCAAGCTGAAGAAGGACAAAAAGGGCCCAATTCTGTGCCTGCTCGGTCCGCCGGGCGTCGGCAAGACGTCGCTCGGTCGCAGCATAGCGCGCGCGCTCGGTCGTAAGTTCGTGCGCATCTCGCTCGGTGGCGTGCACGACGAGGCCGCCATTCGCGGGCATCGCCGCACCTACGTGGGCGCGCTGCCGGGACAGATCATCCAGGGCATGAAGAAGGGCGGCACCGTCAACCCCGTCTTCATGATGGATGAGGTGGACAAGATCGGTCACGACTTCCGTGGCGATCCGAGCGCGGCTTTGCTCGAGGTCTTGGACCCCGAGCAGAACAACGCGTTCGCGGATCACTACCTCGAAATTCCGTACGATCTTTCGAACGTGATGTTCGTCGCCACGGCCAACATCGCGGATCCCATCCCGCCGCCGCTGCGTGACCGCATGGAGATCCTCGAGATCCCCGGCTACACGCGGCGCGAAAAGCTCGCCATCGCCAAGCAGCACCTCATTCCCAAGCAGCTGGAGGAGCACGGCCTCTCCACCGAGCAGCTCGTCATCACCGACGAAGCCGTGGAGGAGCTCATCGAGCACTACACGAGGGAAGCCGGCGTGCGTTCGCTCGAGCGCACGGTGGCGAGCGTCATCCGCGGCGTCGCGGTCAAGGTGGCGGAGGGCGACAAGAACGTCCGCACCATCAAGACCGAGGAGGATCTGCGAGAGTTCCTCGGGCCCATCAAGTTCACCAGCGAGGTCGCGGAGCGCACCGAAGAAACCGGCGTGGTCACCGGCCTGGCGTGGACGAGCGTGGGCGGAGAAATCCTCTTCATCGAGGTCACCAAGATGTACGGCAGCGGCAAGATGCAGCTCACCGGCCAGCTCGGAGACGTCATGAAGGAGAGCGCGCACGCGGCGCTCAGCTACGTGCGCACGAACGCCGAGAGGTACGGCATTCCGCGGGACTTCTTGGAAAAGAGCGACGTGCACATCCACATCCCCGCGGGCGGCATGCCCAAGGATGGTCCCTCCGCCGGTATCACCATGTTCACGGCCATCGTCTCGCTGCTCACGGGCATCCGCGCGCGGCACGACGTGGCGATGACGGGTGAAATTTCGCTGCGTGGCCGCGTGTTGCCCATCGGCGGCGTCAAGGAAAAGACCTTGGCGGCACACCGGGCCGGCATCAAGCGCGTCATCATGCCGGAGCGCAACAAGGCGGATCTGGAAGAAGTGCCGAAAGAAATCCGCGACGAGCTCGAGTTCGTGTTCGTGAACAAGCTCGACGAGGTGCTCCAAGCGGCGCTGGAGAGCGTGCCGCAGCCGTCTCAGGCGTACGTGGACGAAATGGCAAAGAAGGAAGCCAAGACGCCGCACCCGAGCAACTGAGCTTCGAACGAGCTCAGGGTCTCGAGTGAATTCTGGACAGCGAGGGCTTCACGAAGGTCGCGATGGCGCGGTCGTCGTGGAGCCCTCGTCGCGTTTCCCGGCGCCTTGCGATTCTTCGTACAGCAACACTCCGGGGCGAAGGCTCTGCAGAGGTCCCCGCGACCACCCCTGACGATCCGGTGCTCGACACCGACGACACGACGGACGTCGCGCGCTGGCCGTCGGCTTCCAGTACGGACGCGGCGTCCAAGGCGCCGCCTGCCACGGGTCGACGACACAGCACGTGCTTCCGCGCGAGCCCACGAAGTAGGCGGAGCAAGGAGCGCACCTTACCCAAGGACGGTAAGTGCTGATTCGTGCGCCGTTTCGGTCGCAGCGTTTCCTCTTCGCTGCGCCGTGCAGGGCGCAGGCCGCGCCAGCGGCTGAGCCATCGGAGCGTGAGCGCGTGCCGAACGCTCGCAAAAATGCTTCAACGTGGAGAAATGCGCAGCGTCGCTCGACACGCGCTTCCCCTCCTCGTCCTCGCTCTCCTCGGATGCAAGAACACGACCGAGCATCGCGAGCGGACGCGTGACCTCGTGGGCAGCGAGGGGAAAGCGGAGATCGAGCCGAGAGAGGTAGTTCGTCTCGATCCGGCGACCGCCGAGGTGGAGCTTCGGGCGGAGGACGTGGATCCGTGTGCTGTCTTGCGAAAGCAGCTCCTGTCGCTCGAAGCGTTGCCTGGTGCTCCAGGCCTCGCTTTGCGCCGCGTAGAGGTGCTGGGTCGGGCGCTCGCGGAGCCCGTGGTGTTCGAGCGCGCGCCGGGCTCACGAGAAAACCTCACCCCGGAGGCAGAGCGGCTCCGGGAGCGCCTGCAAGCGGCCTCCTCCCCTGCGGAGGGCCTCCACAGAGTGCTGTCCGCGACGCGTCGGAACCTCGCGCTGCGCCGCGCCGTACTGCTCCGCGAGGGCTACCTGTACGCGGAGTCGCCGGCGCTGGCGTCGGTGCTCGCGTCCTCGCTTCGTCTGGACCACTTGTTCGATGAGCGGGAGCTCGTTCTCGAGCGCGGCGGACAGGTGCGTCGGCTATTCCGAGAAGCCGAGCGCTACATCGATGCACCGGACGCCGAGGGCGGTCGCGCGTCTCGATCGGAGCGCTCCGAGGTCAGCTTGTTGCTTTTCGACCGGGTAGGTCCATCCGAGGCGCCCCGCGAGGCTCCGCTGCACTTTTCGGTGCGCCAGGTGGTCGAAGCTGCGGGCGCTTCTGCGCTCGACGTAGAGCGCATCACGCAAGAGGGCATTTTGGTCTCGCTTCGCTACGGGGACGTTGCCGTCCCAGCCGTGCTCGAACGCTCTGGCACCGAAACGAAGCTCCGCTGCGAGAGCATTCCCGAGGCTTCGCGGCGTCGCGTGGAGCAGGCGCGGCTGCTCGCTGCACGTCGGCGAGCCACGTTTGGTCCTTTGCGAGCGGCGATCGACGCGATGGTGGAAGAGCAGCTGCCGTTCGACGAGCCCAAGACGGAAGAGGGGCAACAAGACGGCAAGCTGCGGCCCGCCTGGAGCCAGGCCTACTACCGAGGAGAGAAAACCTACGAGTTCAACGGTGACGAGTACGCCGTGTTCGATGGTCTGGGTCGCCCGAAGGTGCCGCAGGTTTGCATCGACTTCATCACGGACGCGTTCGAGCGAGCCAGCGGCGCTTGGTGGGCGCCGCGTGGACAGAAGCGGGCGCGCGCGCCGGGACGAATCAACTTTCGTCGTCTCGGCATAGAAAACCCGCGCAGCATCGAGAGCCTGCTCGCATTCGCTCGGACGGCCCCCGAGTGGTTCGACGTCGTGCTCCTGCCGGAGAAGGTGCCGTTCCGCAAACGCCAGGAGTTCTTCGCGAAGATCGCGGAAAAGTCCGACCTGTACCAGTTGGGGGACGTCATCTTCATTCACGGGCTCCGGGACGACGACAAGCTGCACTACCACTCGTTTTTCGTGTACGACGCCGACCCAGTCACCGGCGCGCCCACCCGATTGGCCGCCAACGCGGGACGGCCCCGGGTGCGGACGTGGGAGGGGGAAATGCAGAGCGCGCCCAAGCGCTACGTCGTGGCCCGGCTGCGGCCCCAGATCGAGTTTCTCGAAGCCTTGTTGACGGGGGACGGTCCGCTTGCACCCGTCCGGCAGCCGTCCGAGCCCGCGGTTGAGCCGAACCCCGGCTCACGCTAGTTGTCCGCTCGTGGTGTCCAGAGAGAACAGGTCCACGGGTGATCGGCCCGTACGGGTGGCGCTCCTCGGTTGCGGAACGGTCGGCGGCGGCGTCCTCCGATTGCTCCAAGACAACCGCGAGTCGCTCGCGCAGCGTATTGGTGCGCCGCTCGAGGTGGCGCACGTCTTGGTGCGCGATCCGAGCAAGGTGCGCGTCCCCGAGTGTCGCCCCGAGTGGCTCACGACGGACCCGGACGCCGTGCTCGGCGACGCCACCGTCGACGTCGTGGCCGAGGTAATGGGCGGACTCTCCCCGACGCAGGGCTACATCGAGCGCGCGATCGATGCCGGAAAGAGCGTCGTCAGCGCCAACAAGCTGCTCATCGCCACCCACGGACCGGCACTCCTCGAGCGCGCCGCGCAGCAGGGGGTCGATCTCGCTTTCGAGGCCTCCGTCGGCGGCGGCATCCCCATCATTCGCACGCTGCGGGAAGCGCTGACGGGTGACTCGGTCGAGAGCCTCCACGGCATCCTGAACGGCACCTGTAACTACATTCTCACCCGTATGCGCAAGGCCGGCCTCGGCTTCGCCGAGGCGCTCGCCGAGGCGCAAGCGCTCGGCTACGCGGAGGCGGATCCCGCGCTCGACATCGAAGGCCACGACGCGGCTCAAAAGCTCATCGTGACCAGCCTTCTGGCCTTCGGCGCGCGTTTGCCCGTCGACGCTGCGCCCGTCGAAGGCATCACGGCCATCGACACCATCGATTTCGCGGCCGCCGAGCGCTTCGGCTTCACCATCAAGCACCTGGCCATCGGACGTGATCTCGGCGACGAGCTCTCGCTGCACGTGCACCCCACGCTCGTGCCCAAGACGAGCGTCATCGCCAACGTGGACGACGTGTTGAACTGCGTGTTCATTCGGGGGCGCGGTTTGGGTCCTTGTCTGCTGATGGGGCGCGGGGCGGGAGATCTGCCGACGGCGGTGAGCGTGGTGGCGGACATCGTGGACGTGGCGCGTTCGCGCCGCGAGGGGCAGCCGGGTCTGTCCACGCGCGCCATTCACGCGGTTCCGCGTAAGCTTCAGCCGCTCGAGAAGCTCCGCTGCCGCTACTACTTGCGGTTCGACGTCGGTGACACGCCGGGCGTCTTGGGCGTCATCACGAGCGCGCTCGGCCGTGAAAGCGTCAGCATCGAGCACATGGTGCAAGAGGGGCGCGCCGACGCCGAAAATCGAGCCGTCAGCGTGCTGATGATTACGCACGAGACGCAAGAAGGCGCTCTGCTGCGGGCCCTCGAGGCGATCGGGCGAGAGGCCTTTTTGGCGTCGAAACCCCGCTTCATCCGCATCGAGGACATCTGACCGAGAGCAATCGGCCTAGCGGGCTGAGCGGCGACGCCCCGCTCGGCGTCTTCGACTCCGGACTCGGAGGGCTCACCGTGGTGCGGGCTCTTCTGGACCGGTTGCCGAGCGAGCGCATCATTTACTTGGGGGACACCGCTCGGGTCCCGTACGGCACGCGTTCGGCCGAAACCGTGGTCCGGTACGCCCGCGGTTGCGCGCGCGTGCTCACCGAGCGCGGCGTCAAGGCGCTCGTCATCGCGTGCAACACCGTGAGCGCCGTGGCCGTCGAGTTGCTGCGCGCGGAGCTGGACATGCCGGTCGTGGGTGTGGTGGAGCCGGGAGCGTCCGCGGCGGTCCGCGCTGCGACCGTGGTGGCCGAGGCGCGGCGCGCTACGCAAGCGCCGTTGCCGCGCATCGGCGTGCTCGGTACGGCGGGGACGGTGCTGTCGGGCGCGTACCCGCGCGCGGTGCACCAGCTCACGACTCGCTTCGAGGTGGTTGCGCACAAAGCGCCGCTCTTGGTGCCGCTCGTCGAGGAGGGGTGGCTCGAGGGCGAGGTGTCACGCCTCGCGGTGCGGCGCTACTTGGAGCCTCTCCTCGGCGCGGGAGCAGGCGTGATCGTGCTCGGCTGCACGCACTATCCGCTTCTTCAGCCTCTCGTCGAAGCCGAAGCGGCGAGCATCGCGGGGCACCCGGTGCCCGTGGTGGACAGCGCGCATGCAACGGCAGACGTCGTGACGGAGATGCTCCAAGAAGGGCGCATCGCAGCGCGCCAAGCAGCGCGAGCCGAGAGCCACGCGGAGCGTCTCGAGCTCTTGGTCACCGATCTGCCGGGCGGCTTTCAGCGCGTGGCCGAGCTCTTTCTCGGGGAACACACGCCTTCCGCCGTGCAGATCGACATGCAGCCGTAGCGAGCTTGTGCTGCTTGGCGCGCGCGTGGCTCAGGCTGGCGCGTCTTCGTCTCGGGCGCGCCCTTCCGGCGCTGGAGCATCGTCAACGAGGCGCGTCGGGGCCTCACTCGGGGAGGGGAATGAACTCTTCCTCGTCGCCTGGCACCACGGGGAAGCGTCCTTCTTTCCAGTCGCTCTTGGCGCGCTCCAGACGCTCCTTGGAGCTCGAAACGAAGTTCCAGAAGATGTGCCGCTCGCCCTCGAGCGAAGCGCCGCCCAAAAGGACCATCCGCGCGTCACTCTCCGCGCGCACCACGGCGGGCTGCCCCGCCGCGAAGACGAGGAGGCGAGGGCTGTCGGCGAGCTCGCTTCCGGCGCGCACCCGACCGCTCACCAAGTACACGGCGCGCTCGGCGTATTCGTCCGGCAGGCGCAGCTGCTTTCCCGCGCGAAGCTCCGCGTCCACGTAGAAGAGCGGGCTGTACGTGTGGACGGGGGAAGTCACGCCGTACGCGGAGCCCGCCAAGACGCGGAGCGAAACCCCGTCCTCCGAGACGCGCGGCAACGTGTCGGCCGGATGATGGTGGAACGCTGGAGCGACCTCCTCGTGCTCTTTCGGCAACGCCACCCAGAGCTGAATTCCGTGGAGGCGTCCGCCGCTCGCCCGCCGCTCGGGGCCGGTGCGCTCGGAGTGCACGATGCCGTGCCCCGCCGTCATCCAGTTGATGGCCCCCGGCAGGATGGTGCGATGAGATCCCAAGCTGTCTCGGTGCGTGATTTCACCTTCGAAGAGGTACGATACCGTGGCCAGGTTGATGTGCGGATGAGGGCGCACGTCGATGCCCGTACCGGGCGCAAAGTCCGCGGGCCCCATTTCGTCGAAGAAAATGAACGGGCCGACGAGGCGACGGGTCGCGCTCGGCAGGACCCGTCGCACGGAAAAGCCGCCCAGGTCGCGCGGTCTGCCTTCGATGACGAGCTCGACGGATGCGCTGGGCGAATGTTCGTTGCAGCTCGGCTCGGGGGTGGAAATCCAGCTCACCCCGATGAGCATCCCGGCTCGCGCGGCGGAGCGCAACCGGGCGCTCGTGCGCTCCGGCGAATTGCTCGCGCGTAGCCCATGAAAGGCATTTCGGCTCGCGCTACGCGCCGCGTCCGTTTGCCCGCCTCGGACGACGGCCCCATGGTTCACAACGAGAACGTTGGGAGCGCGACCCCGCGCTGGAAGGGAGAAACGATGGAATCAACGGTACTGAGGCAGGCCCGCGAGCAGCGAGTCGACGAGCTCATTGCGGCAGAAAATACGCGCGATTTGGGCAGAATCGAGTCGATGCTTCAGGGCGACGCCGAGTTCGACGACGCTGCGTGGGGCGAGCGTTCCCGCGGCTCGTGGACGGGCATTCCGGACTGGCACCGCAAGATGTGGTCGGCCTTCCCGGATTTACGTTTCGTCGTTTCGGGCAAGCGCACGGACGATGCGGGGCGCATTTTGGTCGACGGGACGCTGTCGGGGACGCACCGCGGGGAGTGGCACGGGATCGCGGCGAGCGGCCATCACTTCGAAATTCCGGCTCGCCTCGTCTACGAGTTCATGCCGGAGCGAGACCTGCTCTCGGGGAGCCACCTCTATTACGACAAGGAGGCGCTCCTCTCCCAGCTCGGACACGAGCACCGACGGGAGCGGATGGCTTCCCGCGAGCGCAACGTCGAGAGGCGTGACGTCGAGAGGCGTGACGTCGAGAGCAGCGACCGCGGCTACGTGCGGGACGCGCGAGTTCATTTCCACGACGATCGCACTTTCGGAACCGAGCTCGCTACGCAGGCCGAGGTGCACGTGCCGGGCGCTCGTTTGCCCGAAATGAGAGTACCGGCGAGGGCCGAGCTGCGCGTGGGCGAAGCGGTCATCCCTGGTGCCGACATCGAAGCAGAAGCCGAGCTCTACATCGGCAAGACGCGTGTGCCGGAGCAGCGGCTCGAAACTCGCGCGGAGGTTTTCGTGCCGGGGGCGGCGATCCCGGGACGGCGCGTGCCGGCGAAGGCCGAGGTCTACGTTCCGGAAGCTCAAATCCCCGAAACGCGCGCCGTGACGCGGGCGACCGTCTCCGTTGCGGGTGCGAAGTTGCCGGGGACGGCTCTGCCCGCGACCGTGGAAATCCACGTAGCTGGTGTGAAGTTCCCTGCCGCGCGGCTGCCGATTCAGGCAGAGCTGCGGGTTTCGGAAATCGAGGTGCCTTCGACCGCCGTCGAGTCGCGCGGAGAAATCCGCGTCGCCGCGCTCGAGATCCCAGCCTCCAAGGTGGCGGCGGACGCCGAGGTGCGCATCGGAGGCGCCAAAATTCCGGCCGCGCGCGTGCCGGCGGCAGCCGAGCTCTACGTGTCGAACACCGACATTCCCGAGACGCGGCTCGGATCGCGCGCCGAGGTGCTCGTGGCTGGCGGAGAAATCCCCGAGCGGCGCGTCCCGACGCACGCGGACTTGCACGTGCCCGAGGCCCGCATTGGAGCGACGCGCACTCAGGCCCAAGCAGAGTTTCGGGTCACGCCATCGAACGACATTCCCGAAACGCGCTTCGCGGTGCAACCGCAGCGTGAACGCGAGCTTTCGAGCGCAGAACGCCGCGAGCTGGAGCGACGTGAAATCGAAAGACGCGAAATCGAACGGCGCGGCGACCACGGCAAGAAGTGGCACTGAGTCGAGCGTCGCGAGCAGGGCGCACGTCGCGTCCTGCTCGCGCTTAGCGCGGAAATTTCAACGCTCCGGCGCGTTCACTGCGAAGCAGCACTCCACCACCGCGGTCCCCGTCGCGCGCGCCCTCGGAAAATCTGCCGGCTCACGCTCGAGGAGCTCCACTTGCGCTCCCGAGTACTCGCGCCGGACTTCGTCTTCGGGCACGTGGAAGGGCGGGCCGGACATGGCCGTTTGGTCGTACTCGAAGGTGACGACGAGTCCCGGCGCGTCGCTCGCGAGGAGCGAACGCACGTGCTTGACGTAGCGCGGCCGCAACTCGCTCGGGAGCGCGACGAGCGCTGCGCGGTCGTAGAACGCGTCGACCGGGCCGAGCAGCTCGCGCGTGGTTTCGAAGAAGTCGCCGATGAAGAGCTCCACACCGGCTCCCGAGAGCCAGGTGAAGCTTCCGCGACGTTCCTCGCGCGGGACCAGGCCATGCTCGTCGAAGAACGCGCGCCCAGCGAGCTCGGAGAGCTCCACCCCGACGACCTGATGGCCGAGACGCGCCAAAAAGGCCATGTCGAATGCCTTGCCGGCGAGCGGGACGAGCACGCGCTTCGCAGCGCCGAGGCGGGCGGCGTAACGCTCCAAGTAGCGGTTGGGGCGCCCCTCGTGAAAGCCAATCTGACCGCTTTCCCAGCGAGCCTTCCAAAAATCGGGGTCCATTCCTGGAGATTACGCCCAAGCTCGCGCTCCGAACCAGGCAGAAGCTGCGCGGTCCGACCCGAGAAGACCGGCAAACGCGGGTGGTAGGGCTTGGCGCGCTGAACGGCGATCCGTAGTCTGCCCGCCGAACCTACCGAGGAGCTCGTCCCGTGCCTGGAAGCAGTTTGCTCGCCCTGATCGACGACATCGCATCGATTCTCGACGACGTCTCCGTGATGACCAAGGTCGCCACGAAAAAAACCGCGGGTGTTCTCGGAGACGATCTGGCACTGAACGCCGAGCAAGTCACCGGCGTTCGACCCGACCGTGAGCTGCCCGTGGTGTGGGCCGTGGCGAAGGGCTCCACGGTGAACAAGTTGATTTTGGTGCCCAGCGCGCTCGCCATCAGCACCTTCGTGCCCTTCTTGGTCACGCCGCTCTTGATGCTCGGTGGCGGCTTCTTGTGCTTCGAGGGCTTCGAGAAGGTGGTTCACAAGCTCTTTCACGGAAAAGAAGCGCAAGAGGAGGCAAGCGAGCGTGTGCGCGTCGTGGCCGACGAATCCGTGGACCTCGTGAAGCACGAAGCGGACAAGATCAAAGGTGCGGTGCGCACGGACTTCATTCTTTCGGCAGAAATCATCGTGATTTCTCTGGGCACGGTGGTGGGCCACTCGCTCGGCAAGCAGGTGGCCACGTTGCTGGCCATCTCCGCCATCATGACGGTGGGCGTCTACGGGCTCGTCGCCGGCATCGTGAAGTTGGATGACGCAGGGCTCGCGCTCAGCAAACACGCGTCCGCCGGCGCGCGGGCCCTCGGAGCAGGCATCCTCCGGGCAGCGCCGCTCTTGATGAAGTTCCTTGGCATCGCCGGCACCATCGCCATGTTCTTGGTCGGCGGCGGCATTCTGGCGCACGGCATCCCGCCGATCGCGCATTTCGTGCACGAGCTCGAGGGGCACTCCCTCGGGTTCATTCTGCCCACGCTCGTGAACGGGCTCACTGGCGTAGCAGCGGGCGGCATCGTCGTGGCGCTCTTCAGTCTCGGCAAACGACTGGTCGTGCGTCCCAGCGTTTAGGCGCGCCGATAGGCGCACGCAGCTAGCACGGCGGAAGCTCACACCGCGAAGCAGAAGCGCATCTTTGAGGAGGCACTCCAGTGGTGAACGCCGGCGAGCCTTTCTAACTCGCGCTGGATGACCCCTTCTCGCAAGCCGCCCGAAGAGACGTACACCTGGTGCGCTTCGAAGGCGGACAAGAGCCCCGCGAGGACGGCGGCGCCAGCACCCAGCGTGTCCACGCGTCGCTCGTCGACGCCGCACGCAGTGAGCTCGCGGGGCGTCATCCGCGCGACGAGGGCGCAAACAGCGGGCGAGAGCTGCTCTTGCGAGGAGCTTTTCAAGAGCTGCCCGACGGCGCGCGCCGTGCCGCCGGAAAGCAGCAGAGTGTCGCAACGACCGAGCAGAAAACGAAACTTTTCACACTCCATCCGCACGTGCGCCGCGAGCTCGCGAAAGCCGGCAGTACCGCTTTTCGACAACTGGCTCGTGAGCCGCAAATAGCCGAGCGGCAAAGTTGCGACGACTTCACACCGGTCGGCGTGCCCGGCGGCCAGCTCCAAGGAGCCGCCGCCCACGTCTGCTACCAGCGTCCGTCCGGGCGAGCCGGGGTGCGCGCTCTGCGCGCCGCGATACGCGAGGTAGGCCTCATCGTCGCCGGACAAGAGCGCCACGTCGAGGCCGAGTTGCCTTCGACACGCTTCGAGGAACGTTCGTCCATTTCGGGCGTCGCGTAGTGCGCTCGTTGCAACCGCGCTGAGCCGCGTCGCTCCGAGCTCACTCGCGAGCGCACGCAAGCGCGAAGCGCTCGCGAGCGCTCTGTCGAATGCTTCTGGCGTGAGCTCACCATGTTCCTCGACGACGCTGCCGAGCCGGAGCACGTCTTTGCCTGACCCCACCTTCCGGAGCGTTCCGTTGGGTAGGCCTTCGGCCACGAGAAGGTGAAAGGAGTTCGAGCCCAAGTCGAGCGCAGCGAGCTTCATGCTCGGCAACGTGGCTCGTGCAGGTGACGTGTGAGCGGCTCGAACGTGGCAGCCTGGTGACAAATTTTTCCTGTCCTCGAAAGCGCGTCGATGGGGGCGTTTGGTCCGAGGGGCGAGTCGCACCGAAACGGCGTCGATTCGACGCGCGTGTGGCTCGTTTTTCCCCGGGCGTGGGGAACGGCTTCCCCGAGCGACGATTGTGTGACTGCCCAACTCGCGACGGGTTACTAATCTCCGCGAATCGAAGCCAGGGCCGCTCGTTGGGCCCGTCAACTCGTTGGAAGGCATCTCATGCGACGTTCACTTCATGCGTCCGTTCTGTTGCTCGCTGGTGGCGCACTCGCTTGCGCTGCGCTCGTTGGCTGCGGTTCGGACAGCGGCGACGACAATGGCTCCGGCACGAGCACCGGCGGCACCGGCGGCGGCATTGGCACCGGCAGCGCTAGTGGCACGGGCAGCGCCAGTGGCACCGGCGGTACGACGGACGTGGGCAGCGGCGGCGTGCCGGGCAGCGGAGCTGCGGCGGGCACCGGTAGCGCACCGGGCAGCGGCGCTACCGGCGGAAGCGGTGGCACCGACGCGACTGGCGGCGCTGGCGGAACGGGTGACGGCGGATCGAACACGGGCGGAACCGGCGGAACGGGGGGCGGAGGGCCGTCGGCCGAGCCGTTCAGCTTTTTCGTGACCAGTCTTGCCGCGCTTCAGGAACTGTCTGGCAGCCAGAGCGGTTTCGGAGGGGACCTCCGATTCGGTGAGACCGGTCCTGGCGCCGGCCTGCGTGGAGCCGACAAAATTTGCACGACCATTGCAGAAACCAGCATGCCGGGGAACGGCAAGACGTGGCGCGCCTTCTTGAGCGCAACGGACGACGGAACCGGTAGCCCCGTGCACGCCATCAATCGCGTTGGTGACGGCCCCTGGTACGACCGACTCGGCCGCGTCGTGGCAAACACCAAGGCAGATCTCCAAAACCCTCGTCCGAACGGGGCGCACGCGGACATCGTCGACGACCTACCGAACGAGCACGGCATTCCCAACCACCGTCCGGATCCCACCC
>JAEYVE010000013.1 GCA_023432025.1 Pseudomonadota bacterium | reverse complement strand
CGTGCGCGCGCCGTGCTATGCTGGGCGCGCCGTTCTCCGGGCTCAGCACGGACAATCGAGAGACAGCTGGAGCGGCTCCACGACTCGTTCGTAGCCGCTCTTGGCTTTTGCGTAGACGCTCGAGGCTCCGATGAGCTCGGCGCCCCCGTCCCCGTCGGCGTCCACGACGGCGCGAATGCTCTCGTCGAACGAGCCGCTGACGGGGACCAAAGTGCCGCCCTGCTTGCGCCAAACGTACACGGAGCTCGCCCCGGAGTTGCAGTCCCCCGGGTGACCACTGACGTTCGTCGTGACGTACGTTTGGCCCGTGGGACTCTCGAAGACTCGGGGGTTCGTGGTGTCGGTGAGCCAACTCGTCACGCCGGAGCGCTCGGAGGCGGGCAGGCTTTCCAAGTAGCGCCGCGTGCGCTCGGCCGTTTCCGGGTGAACGCGAGCCGCCGCCGTGATCTGCGACTGCTCCTCCGGGGTGGGGGCGCGAGAGCTCCAGGGAGCCTCGGCGCCCGGAGCCGCGCGCCTGCCCCACAGCGGAGCGGCGCAGTCCTTTGCTTCCAGCTCGAGCGCGAGGCTCATGCCGCGTGAGGCGTCGGGGAAAACTTCCCTTTGGCTCACGGCCAGGCGCCAGAGGTCCTGCGCGCGCTGCGCGGGCGGCGCGACGGACTTGTGATCGGGGAAGCCCGTCCACGCGTTCACCGTGCCGAAGTGCGGCACCACGTCGACCAAAATGACGAAGCGCTTCGGGCGCGCAGCGCACCGGCGGCCCTCTGCGTCGAAGAGCTCGTAGTCCTGATCCAAGAGCGCGCGGCGCGCAGCCGGCAGCGCTGGGAGGCTCACGGCGCGCACGGCCTCGTTGTCGGAAATGTAGACGGGGTGCTCCGTGGACCAGTGGATGTCGACGGCGCCGGGGACGAGCAGCGCGGGGCCCGAGCCCGTTCTGTGGACGAGCGCGAGCGCCTCGAACGGCGGCGGAGCGGCTGCCGCAGCGCCCGCTTCGGTCGAAGACAGCATTTCCTCGCGGGCGATGCGGAGCGCGTCGCCTTCTCGCACCAGCTGCAAAACCTTCGGGCCGCGATCTTCGTAGGCGCTGCTCGACCAGGTTTGCTCGAAGCGGAGAAAGCCGCCGTGCGGCGCGGCGGCAACGCGCACGTCGTTCGCCCGGACGGTGAAGGGCCGCTCGAACATGGCCTTGCGATCGGCGAGCCAGCCCGCGCGGCCGAACTCCGTGGCGCGGCGGCCCGCCAGCTTTTTGCCGGTGAACTTTTGGGAATAAAGCTTTTCGTAGCTGGCGAAGTCTCCGGCGTTTTGTGCGCGGAGCCACTCGGCGAGCAGCGCTTGCAGCTCGGCCTCCGTGACCTCGGACGGCGCCGGAGGCGGAGCTTCGGGCGCTGCGGCCGAGGTCGCTGAAGCGGCGGCTGAGGCGGAAGCGGACGTCGTCGCTACCGCTTTCGATTCGCCCTCCGCGCGGCGCTCTCGGCAGCCGATGGCGAGCGCGCACCCCGCGAGGAGGGCGAGGGAGCCGCAAAGGCGCCGAGATCTACCTGCTGAGCGAGTCGAAAGCACCGAGCGCATCGTGCGCACGTTACGACGGCCCGCATGGAACGCCAGGTGCGCGCGGGCCTGCGCCGCGTTAGCGCACGCTGAGCTCGACCTCGAAGGCTTCGTCGGCCGTGAGCGGCGTGAGCGGAACGGCCTCGAGCTTCAGGGTGCCGATGGCCGTGACGTGTGCGCGGAGCTGCACGGGGACGACGTCTCCAGCGGCTCGCCCCTCCGCGGGGAAGGTGATTTCGAGCGGCGCCACTTCGATGACGTCACTCGCGCGTTCCACGTCCGAGAGGAAGGCGCCCACGGCGTCGTCGCGGCGCACCGACGAGCAGAAGAAGCGGAACGTGACGGGCTCGCCCACCACGACGCCCAGCTCGTGCGCGAGCACGACCGGGGCGCTGCCTTCCTCCATGCCCAGGGGCGCCACGCACAGCGCGTCCAGCGGCGGCTCGAAGCCGGGCACGGCCGGCATGGGGCTCTCGATGCCGACGTAGTACGCCTGCGCGGTGCCGGAGCGCACGCGGAGGCCTTTGCCTCCTTGTTGCAGGCGGCCGAAGTAGGCGGCGCCCCGCGCCACGGCGAGATCCGGGTCGTCGCCTTCGAGCACCTTCACGCGCGGGGCGCCCAGCGACGTGAGCCAGCCGTCCAAGACGCTCACGATGCGCTCACGGAGCGCGGGGGCCTTGAGCACGCCGCCGTTGAAGAGCAGGTGCGTCGGGCGGAGCATCGAGTCGTCGGCGGGAGAGCGCGGTGTGGGCGCGTCGCCCCCTGGACCCAGTGCGGGAGCACCGTGCTCTGCGCCGACGACGTCGTCCGCGGCATGGCTTTGACGGCCCAAGAAGGCCGCCAGGTGTCGGGTGACGGCTGCGTCCGCGGCGTACGGCAGGCCCAGCTGCGTGAGCGCCGCGCGCGCTCGCGTGGCGGGGCGCGCGTCCTGCGGCACCACCGGGAAGAAGCCCTCGACCAAGTAGCGCGACACCTCTTCGCGCGTGAGCTCCGTGCGCAGCGCGCTTCCCACGAGCGAAGAGCCGCGACCGGCGACGACCACGGGAACGCTATCGGGCGCGCCTTCTGCGAGCAGCACTTCCTTGGCGGCGCGGCACGAATGCGCGAGCGACATCAGCTGGAAGCGATCCAAGTCGCTGCCGGCGGCGCGCAGCTTGGTGCCCACGACGTGCGCCAAGGCGAGATCCATGTTGTCGCCGCCGAGCAGGATGTGATCTCCCACCGCGACGCGCGTCAGCGTGAGGTCGCCGTTTTCTTCGCCCACGGCGATGGCGGAGAAGTCCGTGGTGCCGCCGCCGATGTCGACGACGAGCACCACGTCTCCGGGCGACAGCAGCTTGCCGAAGCTTTTGCCTCGAGCCTCGAGCCAGGCGTAGAGCGCCGCTTGCGGCTCTTCGAGGAGGGTGACGTCCTCCATGCCGGCGCAGTACGCGGCCTCGACCGTGAGCTCGCGCGCGGCGGCGTCGAACGACGCGGGCACGGTGAGCACGACGTGCTGCTCGGAGAGCGACCCCACGCCCGCCGCCGCGTGCGCGGCGTTCCAGGCTTCCGCCAAGTGATCGAGGTAACGGTACGAGGCCTCGACGGGGGAGAGCTTTTCGACCTCTGCGGGCGCGCCCTGCGGCAAGACGCCAGCGCGGCGATCCACGCCGGTGTGAGAGAGCCAGCTCTTGGCGCTGGACACGACGCGCGTCGGCACTTCTCGCGCGCGGTCACGCGCGTAGGCGCCCACGGCGAAGTGGATTTCCGGGCTCCACGGCAAGGCGAGCGGTCCCTCGGCCTCGGGCGGCAAGTACAAGAACGAGGGCAAGAGCTCGCGCGCCTCCAGCTGACTGGGGCCGGTGAGCTGCGGAATGCGCAGGAGGCGCGCGGGCTCGTCCGAGCCGTCCAAGGACGAGTGAGCCAGCGCGGAGTGCGTGGTGCCGAGATCGATGCCGACGGAGAAACGCGTGGCCATTAGAGCTCTACCTCTGCGGGCGCGAGCACGCTCGCGTCGTGTCCTGGGGTGGGTTCGGGCAAGTCGCAGCTGGTTGCGCGCCAGCCCTTGTGACGCAGGACGCCGTGGTACGGCGGCGCCCCGGAGACGTTGCCGGTGAGCTTGAACGCAGCGGGCGCGTAGCCGCTCTCCACCGTGACGCGCTCGCCCTCGGCGGCGTTCTCGAGCGCTTCGATACGAACGTGCGCGCGGAGGGCCTTGCGGCAGCCGGCGTGGACGAGACGCGCGGCAGCGCCGACGTCCGCGTCCGAAAAGCTCACGATGTCCTGCTCCAAGAAGTCGACGAGGCGGCCTTCACGCTGCAGGAGCGCCAAGAGCGTGAGCGCCGCCTCGCGCCGGAGGGCGCCGACGTCCACGGCCTGGACAGGCTCGGCGACCGGAGCTGGCGCCTCGGCGGGAGGGAGCGAGCGCCGCTCGGGCGCGGCGGGCAGCGCGCCGTGCGCCACGTCCTGAACACGCGCCGCGAAGCGCCCGTCGCCCAAGGCCCGAAAGAACCAGGCCCACGCCAGGAAAAAGCGCTCGAAGAACGACAACGATTCGGTCACGAGCGCGAGGCTAGAGAAGTCGGCGGAGGGGGGAAACCCTGCGCGGCGAGCCTCGCAGCCACGTCGATGCAGGCATTGCCCGGACAGGGGGGAGCCCGTCCGGGACAGGGGGGAGGCCGTC
>JAEYVE010000295.1 GCA_023432025.1 Pseudomonadota bacterium | reverse complement strand
TTTCGGGACAGCGTGGTGACGAGCTCGTCGCTGCGCTCGATTTGCACGGCGTGTTCGTTTCGAGCGGGAGCGCGTGCAGCGCGGGCACCACGGAGCCGTCTGCCGTCATCTCGGCCATGTACGGCCGCAGCCGGGCCGCCGAGGCCGTTCGCGTGAGCTTGGGTGAAGACACCACGGAAGCCGAGGTGGAGCTCGCGCTCCGTGCGCTCCGTCTCGTCACGTCCGGCTGACGTTCCGAGCCGGCCTCCGGTGGCGCTCCACTTTGGGAGCTGCTCACCGCCACCGGCCCGCGCGGTGCCGATGCCACGCGTCGGTCGGACCCCGCACGTTGCCTCCAGCAGGCCTTGGCAGTGCGAACCCGAGCGTCCCTTCGGAGGCCACGCACCGCTCCTGCCCGATGCCGCGGGTCGCTGGAGTGCGCCTCGCTAGGAGGTAGGGAAGGGGAGGGGAGCGAAAGCGGAGAAGCCGTCTGAGGTGGAGCTCGTGTTTCTCCGGGATCGCGTGAGCTATTGTGTGTAAGAGCTCGAACTTAAAGAGAAATTCAGCGCCACTGAGAGACGGTTTTGCGGCTCCATTGAATGGAATTTGGACCTGGTTTTCCTTTTCGGGTGTTCAGTGTTTGAGCTGTCGGTAGAGGTCGCTTGAAACACCGTGGCTAAGTATTGGATTTTGTTCGCTGAATGGATGCGGCGTACAGCGCGATGCCGGCGGCTACCGAGGCATTCAGGGACTGTACGGCGCCGGGCGCCACCAGGCGCACCAAGCGCGAGCAGGAGCGGCGCACGGCTTTGCCCATACCTTCGTGCTCGCTGCCGATGACGAGCAGGGTGGGCCCCTGCAAGTCCACTTCGTGAAGTGCGTCGTCTGCCTCGGGTGCCAAGCCCAGGACTTGGACGCCGTGGGCCGCAGCGTCGCGAAGAGCCGACGGCAGCGAGCTCACGCGACACAGGGTGGCGTGCTCGACCGCACCCGCCGACGCGCGAAAGGTCGCGGGCGTGAGCGGCGCTGAGGCGTTCTCCGGCCAGAGCACCGGCGCCCGCCCCAGAGCGACCGCGCTCCGGACGACCGCGCCGAAATTTTGGGGATCCACGATGCCGTCCAGCGCTACCGCCAAAAGGTCCGGTCGCTCCCACAGCTCACTGGCGGGAGTCAGCGGGAGCGGGTCGGCCCACGCCGCCACGCCTTGGTGGAGCGTGCTGCCGCTCAGTTGGTCCAGGTAGCTACGCGGAACACGGCGCAGCGCCGCGATCCCCTGGTCGAACGCGAAGCGCTCGAGCGCGGCAGCGCGTAACCCCGGGCGCTCTTCGATGAGCACTTCGTGAAGACGCGGGCCGTGAACGCGAATGGCTTCGCGCACCGCCTGTTGACCCAACACCAGACGGCGATCACTCTCGGAATGCTTCATCGAACTCTTTCTTGGGGCAGGCGTCCGAGGGCTTCACAGCGCCGACGCAATTTCCTGCACGATGGCCTCGGCCGCGGCGCGCGGCTCGGCCGCGTCGCGGATGGGGCGGCCCACCACGAGCAAGCTCGACCCCTGGCCGATGGCTTCCGCGGGGGTTCCCACTCGCTTTTGGTCGCCGCTCGCCGCGCCGGCGGGGCGAATTCCGGGCGTCACCAACGCCATCGAAGAGCCCACCGCGCGGCGCAGGCGGGCGACCTCCGCGGAGGAGCAAACCAGCCCTCCGAGGCCCGATCGCTGGGCCAAGAGAGCGAGGCTTTCGGCGTGGTCCGCCGTCGAGGCATGAACCCCCACGGCCGCGAGATCCGAAGCATCCAGCGACGTGAGAACGGTCACTCCCAAGACGCACAGCCCCGTGTTTTCACGACGGGCCGCACGCGCCGCGCCTTCGAGCATACCCGGGCCGCCCGATGCGTGCACCGTGAGGTACCGCACACCGAGCTGGCAAGCGTTGGCCACGGCGCGCTCCACGGTGGCGGAAATGTCGTGCAGCTTGAGGTCGAGAAAGACCTCACAGCCGAGCTCTCGAGCCATGCGAACGGCCGGCGGACCTTCACGCAGGAAGAGCTCGAGACCCACCTTGAGCACACCGACGCTGCCCGCCACCGGCGTGGCGCCTGCTCGAGCTTCGTCCAACGTGGCGTAGTCGAGAGCAAACGCGAGGCGGGACCTCGCTTCACGAAGTTTGGCGTCGTCGGGGCTCGTCATGGCGCGGGTTCATACAGGGATTCTCCCGGACGCGCACCGATCGAAAGGGCGAGGGCGCTTGAGCATCCCGCACGTGAGGCGAGCGTCTGGGCCACACTTTCGTCTCGTTTACGCTGACGCCGGAGCGGGCGCGTTTCGAGCTGGCGAACAGGTGGCTTCGTGGCCTCGGGGTGCTCGGAAACGAAAACGGCCCGAGCCGAGGCTCGGGCCGTTTTTTGACTGGCGCGTGGACCGGAGCTCCGAGCCGTCGGCTCAGAGGTCGCCGCACATCGGATCGCCGGGGGTGCAGCTTGACCCACCGCCGGTCTTCTTGCCGCCGCCGGTCGAGGGACGGGGCTGGCTCGGACGGGCGGATCCGCCGCTGCCTGCCTTGACGTTGCTGACGTCCTTGCCGGCCGATTCGGCGGCCTTCTTGGCGTCGGCGATCTGCTGCTCCAGAGCCGCCTTTTGAGCTTCACTGAGCGACGCGCTGGTGCGGAGCTGCTCCTCCAGGCGCCGCACGTTTTGATCGGCCTCTGCCTTGAGCTGTTCGGCCTGCGCGAGGAGAATGGCCTTTTCCCTTTCGGCCTTCTCCTGTGCGTTGTTGAACGCCACCACACCGCCAATGCCGCCGAAGACCAAGAGGGCCGCTACCACGCCGACGGCGATGGTGAGCTTCTTCTTTTGCGAGTCCGTGCGGAGGGCCGCGAGCTGCTGCTCGTGCGCCTGCTGCGCGGTGAGAGCCTCCATGCGCGACTTGTGCTCCGCCTCGTGCGCAGCCTTCTGAAGCTCCGCTTGGCGGATGGCCTCGAGACGCGCTTCCTCCTCGCGCTTGCGGAGCTCCTCGGCGCGGCGACGCTCCTCCTCGGCGCGCAGATTGCGCTCTTCAGCCTCGCGCCGGGCGCGCGCCTCGGCTTCGACACGCTCACGCTCGGCGCGCTCACGTGCAGCCTTGGTGGCTTCTTCTTCGTTGATGCGCTCCTCTTCCAAGCTCATGAGCTCTTGGAGAGAGAACAAAACCGAGCTTTCGTTCTTTTCGGCCATCGGAGGATTCTTGGTGGGGTAGAGGCGTTCGGAGGAGCGGTCGGAAACGGCGTGTGGAGTCAGCAGGAGTGACTCTGTGGCGAGTATCAGTCTCGGCGGAATGACGTCAAGCGGAGACCGCGTCGATCCCGAAGCTCGCGTACTCTAGCGAAGAACCATCGCAGAGCTAGAAGTCGTGAACGCAAACTCGGTGACTCGTGAGCGTGAAGCAATCTGACTCGACTGAGTCGGCGCGGGTCCGGGCAGGTTTGGCTGCGTCGCGCGAGAGCCGCGGGGGAGGCTTTGCGCCGTTCGCCAGCGGGCGAGTGGACGGCGACGCATCTACGCTGTGGGTGAGCGGCTGCTTCTGTGGGGGAAGGTGTGAGCTTGCCGCGCGGGAGCTCGGCGCTGGGCAGGGATTGCGTTCGAGCGGGACGGCGAGGAGTAACTCCGCGGTCGTCATGAAGTTCATCGACCGCACGACGAGCGGAAAGTTCCGTGCGGAGCTCATCGCTCGTGGGCGGGCGGGGAGACGTCTTGGCGCGCTGCGCTGGGGCGTCGTTTCGTCGTCGCGGCGCCTTCGCCCGCCCGACGGTGAGGCGACTTGGAAGGTCTTCGACGAGCGGGCAGCGCGGGGACGCGGTGTGAGGCTCGTGGTAGCGCGAGGGCCGTGCGATAGTGCGCGTCATGGCGGCGGACGTTTGCGCGCACATCACCGGAACAGTTTGGAAAATCCTCGTCAAGGAAGGGGATTCGGTTCGAGAAGAGCAACCGGTCGCCATCCTCGAGTCCATGAAAATGGAAATGCCGGTGGAGTCGCCCGAGGACGGCACCGTCCAGAAAATCCACGTGACGGAGGGGCAAGCCGTCGACGAAGGGGACGTGCTCGTCACGCTTGGCTGAGCGCGGGCGCGTTCGAGCTTTCGTGAGCTTTCATAACTTGCGCCCGCGCGCTTGACCGACGTGGCGCCTCGGCTCGATCATCCCCGGATGCGGCGTCGCTTCGTGGTTTGGGGGCTGGTGCTGCTCGGCGGCGTGGGAGCGGGGCAGGCGTGCGGAGGCCCTCAGCCGCTCGGCGGGGCGGGCGAAACGTGTTTTCGTGCCGCTGACTGCAAAGAAGGTTTGGTTTGCATCGCGGGGCGCTGCTCTTCGTCGCTGAACGAAATTGGCGGGGACGTGACCGGGCCCGAAGAACAGCCGACGGGCGCCGCCGGCAGCACCTCGGGCGACGGCGGCTCGCCGAGCTCGGGAGGAGCGGCAAGCGGCGGCAGCGCGAGCGGCGGCGCGAGCACGGGAGGCGCGCCGAGCGGCGGTAGCTCGAGTGGCGGCGCCGCAAGCGGCGGCGGCGCGAGTGGTGGGG
>JAEYVE010000282.1 GCA_023432025.1 Pseudomonadota bacterium | reverse complement strand
TGGAAACGGGGCGCCGCGTGGCGGCCGCCTGCGGCCAAGCGCTCGTGGAGTGCGTGCTCGAGCTCGGAGGCAAGGCGCCCGCCGTGGTGTGCGGGGACGCGGACGTCGAACTAGCCGCGCGCGCCATCACGTTCGGCGGCTTCTTCAACGCGGGCCAGGCGTGCATTTCGGTCGAGCGGGTGCTTGCCCACGAGTCGGTTTACGACGCGTTGGTGGAGCGCGTGGTCGAGCAAACTCGCGCGCTCCGCGTCGGCGGGCCCGACGGGTCGTGGGACGTGGGGCCGCTCATTTTTCCCAAGCAAGGCAACATCGCCGAGACCCTGATCAAAGACGCGCTCGAGCGCGGCGCAGAGCTCCGCACCGGAGGAAAGCGCGCCGAACGACGCGGCGACTTTTTCGAGCCCACCGTGCTCGCCGCGTGCACCAACGAAATGCGCGTGATGCGTGAGGAAATCTTCGGCCCCGTGGTCCCCATCATGAAGGTGCGGGACGAAGAGCAGGCGCTGGAGATTGCCAACTCCGTCCCGCTGGGGCTGAACGCGTACGTCTTCAGTAAGAGCACTTCTCGCGCTCGAGAGTTGGCGAGGCGCCTCGAGGTGGGCAGCGTGGTAATCAACGACGTCCTCTCCGACTACGGCGCGCCCGAAGCGCCGTTCGGTGGCGTCAAAAACAGCGGCTACGGGCGCACGCACGGCGAGGAGGCGCTGCGCGCCATGTGCGCCCCGAAGCACGTCAGTGAAGAGCGCTTCACCCCGCCGACGCGCCCCTGGTTTCCGTACACGGAAAAGAGTGAAGGCGTCGCGCGGCGTTTGCTTTCCGCGCTCTTCTCCAAAAAGAGCCCGCTCTCCGGCCTCGTCGGACGGATTTGAACCGGCGTCTGGCCCGCGCCGAAACGGAGAGCCTCGAAAATGCGACCCTCTCGGAGCGAGCGGACGTGCCGCTCCGAGAGCTCAAGCGCGACCGCGGCAGCTCCGAGAAACGTCCAACGCAAACACGTAAGCCAAGAGCGCCTCTTCCCGCGTGAGAGCCGTACCGGAGCGCGCTTCCGCGATGCAGCGGCGAAGCCACAGGTAGCGCGCTCCGTCGATGCCGAGCGCCAGGACCGCGAGCGCCACGCCCTCCCCTTCTTCGAGCGGCGCCGTGCGCTCGATGGAGCGACGAACGAGCGAGCCCGCGCCAAGAACTGCTGCGGCAGCGTCGCCGCGCGCCAGGCTCCCCTCCACTTCGCGCGCCAAGGCACGATCTTCCTCGGGCCACACCGGCAAAAAGCTGAGACTGTGTCCGTTGACCGGACGCACGAAACCCTCACTCGAGGCCGGCGCCGATTGCGGAGCGACGGCGGAGCTCGGCTCGGAGCTCGGCGCGAGCGGACGCGAGGCAGGGTCCTGCAAAGCCGGTGGGCGAACGCTGCGCAAACCTCCTCCGCTGCCGAGCCGCGCGGACGTGCGCGCGAGCGCTGCGTCCGAAGCCGCACGCACCGGCGCGGCTTCGCCGTCATGATCCATGACCCTGCCGGAGACGGTCGCGAGCAGCGTTTCTTCTTGGAGCGCGGCAGCTGCCGGGGACAGTGAGCTTCGGCGCGGGCCGTCCTCTGCAGGAGCGCCGTTGCCGACGAAATGAGCAGCGCGCGGCTCCGCAGGCGCGGGTCCCGTCGATGGTTCTCGCGCAACGCGCAGCGCCTCGATGAGGCCTCCCTCCGTGAGCCCAAACCCTTCCATCGAGAGCGCGGTGCGGCTCTCGGGCATGCGCTGCTCGAAGTCGTCCAGCACCATGCGTGCGATGCGATCCAGCGTTTCGAAGACCCCGTCGCCGCGTGTGGCGCAGGTCGCGAACGAGACGGCGCCTCCCGGATTGAGGCGCTGCTCGAGCTCCGCGATGGGAACGATGTCGTCCAGATCCCGTTTGTTGTAGGCGATCGTGAACGGCAGCTCGTCCAAGCTGCGCCCGTGCTCGCGCAGGTTGTCTCGCAGGTTCTCCATGCTCTCGAGATCCGCGTCCAAACGAGCGCGCTGGGAGTCCGCGACGAACACGACCGCGTCCGCGCCGGTCAGCACGAGCTTGCGTGTAGCGTTGTAGTAGACCTGCCCGGGCACCGTGAACAGCTGCAGGCGAACGCCCATGCCGCGGACGTTCGGCACGCGAATCGGCAAGAAGTCGAAGTACAACGTGCGATCGACGGGAGTCGCGAGGCTCACCATCTTGCCGCGGTGCTCGGCGCGCGTGGCGCCGTGAATGTGCTGGAGCGTCGTAGTCTTCCCGCCCAGGCCCGGCCCGTAGTAGACGATTTTGAAGACCAGCTCGCGCGCCAGTGGGTTGACGACGGGCATGTGCGGCGGAGCTTATCAAGATCTCACGGACGGCGGGAACGGGCGCACCGCCGTAGCCCGCCTTCGGCCCGGCGCTCAGCGTTCCGCATACAAGACCTCACTTGCGCGCAGCTTCTGCCACGACGGCGACGTAGCGCTCAAGACGAGCGACGCCACGCTCGCGGCGAGGCACAGCACCGCCAGGGCGCGGTACAGGTTGGCGCGCCGCCAAGGACGCCGCTCCAGCGCGAACAGGCGCCCCAAGGGGTAGCCGGCAACGAAGCCGCCGAGGTGCGCGGCGTTGTTCACGTTGAACATGAGAGCGAAGGCCAGGGTGTACGCGCCAAACTGAAACAGGATGTCCTTCAAGCGCGGGTCACGCCGCGCGTGCAATTGACCAATTTCGTGCCCCATGAGACCGAACAAGGCGCCGCTGGCGCCCGCCGTTCCGTAAGGCATGCCCCCGTACCAAAGGGCGCTAGCGACGAACCCGGCGATCCCCGTCACCGTAAAAGCCACGACCATCCGCGAGCCCCCCACGCGCTGCTCCGTGCGTCGGCCGAGCGCGAGGAGCGCCATGCTGTTGAACAAGAGGTGCAGCGCATCCAAGTGGACGAAAACTGCCGACAGGTACCGCCAAGGTTCTTTGGCGGCGACGTCGCCGACCAGCCCTCCCCAGCGCAACAGCTCCGAGCCCGAAGGCGGGCTACCGAAACGAGAAAACATGGTCCAAGGCAAACCGCCATGGTCGAGCACGAGGAGGGCAAAATCCACCAAACACAACCCGAGCAGGATGCGGGTCGCGAGAAACGGCGTGTCCATCAGCTGAGCCAGCGCGCCACGCGCGCTGGCGAGCGGCCGCCCACATCGGTAGCACTCTGGTTCGGCAATTCCGTTCAGAGCACCACACCCGGGGCAAACCCGTGACCCTTGGCTCATGACGAGGCGCCTACGCCAAGTGCGCCCCTCGATGCAACCTGGCCCGGACACGACCTACCGCGGATACCGAAGCGAGAGCACGACCGGTAGCGATGTGTGGGCGGGTGGGCGCACACACGGCGATAGCCCTCGCCGTCACCTCCCCAAGGGAGGTACCGAAGGAGCATCATGGAGCGGGGAATTAGGCGGACTTTAAGCAAAATTCGTGGGGCGACATGGTTGCCGCGTACCCAGACGACTCGGTAGACTCGCCGCTCGATAGTGGCGGTCCCTTTGCTCGGTACGTTGGCGCCGGGACCGTCTCTGTACGTCGAGGGGTTCATTGGCCGAGCCCCGCGAGCGACTCGTGACGGTGACCGTGGCATTTGGCAATTTTGGCGTGAAGTTGGCGGATCAGGCTTCTCCTCGCATCACACGCGGACTCGACGTGCGCACCCTGCCGTTGAGTCCGGAGGAAGCCTTCGTGCTGTCGCGCGTCGATGGCTCTTCGCCGCCCAAAGACATTGCTGCATCCACCGGCCTGCCAGACGAACGCGTCAACGCGTGCCTGGAGCGCCTCCGAGCACTCGGCGCGATCAGCTTTGGGCCGGAGCAGGACACACCTCGCAGCCCAGTCGCCCCCACGCAGCACTCGCCTTCTCCCGTATCGGGCGCCGGGTCGGACCCGCAGCGCACCACTTCCGGCGTTCGCCCCACCGTCGCGGAAGCCGCACGAGCCGCGCGGCGACCGACGCCAGCAGGGCACCCTCGAGCGGCGATCGAGGAAAACGCGTTCGTCCCACCTCGGCATTCCGGCGCACGGGACTACGACGTTTCGCTCTTGGACGAACCCGCGGACCTCGACGTCGAGCGAAAGCGCATCATTTTGGAGGCGTACGCCGCCCTGGGACGGGTGAGCCACTATCAGCTCCTGGGCGTGCCCGAAGACGCCGACAAGAAGGCCATCAAGCTCGCCTACTACGAGCGCGTCGCGATCTTTCACACCGATCGGTACTATGGAAAATCCCTCGGCATCTTCAAGCCGCGTTTGGAAAAGGTCTTTGGCGCTCTCACCAAGGCCTACGACACGCTGACGCGCAACAAGAGCCGCCAAGAGTACGATCGGTCGCTTGCTGCGAGCCGGCACGCTCCCCCGCTGGACTCCGTGCCTCCGCGTCGCATGACGCCGACCCCCGCCGCGTCGGGAGCCACCCCGTCTGCGCCTCCCGTTCGAAACGTCGAAGCAGCGGTCCCGGTCGGAACCATTCCTCCCGTTTCCGCCGGAGAAGAAGGCCCTACTCACCCTTACATTCCAGGACCTCCGCGCCCTCCCACGCACGCACACCCTTTCCAAGCGCAAGCTCGCCCAATCCTCCCGCCCGAGCCCGCTCCGCTCTCACCAGCTTCCCACACCTCGTCCGCCCTCGGAGCAGCTCCGGCCGGAACGGTTCGCGAATCGCTGCCGCCCGCCGGTCAGCCCAGAGTCGGGGACTCGGTTCCGGCGACCGGAGCGCGCTTCTCGTCCTTGCCTCCGCAAGATCCGGAAGCAGCCAAGCGCTCTTTGGCACGCAAGCTGGTGGGGGCTCGCAGCTCGCTCCCGTCGCCTGGACCGCTGGACGCGGCTCGCCGTTCGGTCAGTGACGAGCTCAAGAACCTCTACGAAAAACGCGTCGCCGAGGGGCAGGACGGAGCGCCGGACCGCTACCGTGCGCTCGCCGAACAGGCCATTTCCGAGGGGAATCTGCCCTCGGCCATCAACGCGTTGAAGGTGGCCCTTTCCCTCGCCCCCGAGGACAAGTCGCTGCGTCAGCTCCTCGAGCAGACGGAGGAGCAGAACGACGCCGTCCTGGCCGACCAGTTCCTCGAACAAGCCCGCTACGAGGAGCAAGAAGGCCGCCCCGCGGAGGCCGCTCGCTCCTATGGGCGCGCCGCGCGAGGCAAAAAAAGCGCTCAGCTCTACGATCGAGCAGCCTTGTGCCTGGTCGAGGCAGGTATCGAAGCACGCCAAGCCGTCGAGTATGCCCGCAAGGCCTCCGCGATTGACCCAAAACGGGCAGTCTACCGCCTCACCCTCGCCCGCGCCTACTATCTGAGTAACATGCCAACGAGTGCCAGCGCGGAAATGAAGCGCGCGTTGGAACTTGCCCCCGACCACGACGAGATCCGGGCCTGGGCAAAGCGGCTGAGGTGATTCGGTCGCGGCCCTCGATGAACCGCCGCCGCACCCGTCACGAACCGCACCTCTATCGAAAGTAGACACAAAGAAGTCATGGAGCGCGTCATCGGCATCGACCTCGGAACCACGAACTCGTGTGTATCCGTCCTCGAAGGGGATTCGGCCACCGTGATCCCCAACCGTGGTGGGTACAAGACGACGCCGAGCATCGTCGCCGTCACGGAGGCCGGAAAGCGGCTGGTGGGGCACATCGCCAAACGACAGGCCATCACCAACGCCGAAAACACGGTGTACGCGGCCAAGCGACTCATCGGTCGCAAATGGGACTCGCCGCAGGTGAAGAACGCCCTGATGACGTCGAGCTACCACATCGTGGAAGGCCCCCACGACGACGTACGCATCGAGCTGCGCGGCAAGAGCTACTCCGTGCCGGAGATCAGCTCGATGATTTTGCAGGAAATGAAGCTCGTTGCCGAGGAATACCTCGGTGAAAAAGTAGAAAAGGCCGTCGTCACGGTGCCTGCCTACTTCAACGACAACCAGCGACAAGCCACGAAGGACGCGGGCGCCATCGCGGGCCTGGACGTCATTCGCATCATCAACGAGCCGACCGCGGCGTCCCTCGCCTACGGCTTCGGCAAAGATTTGGATCGCACCGTCGCCGTATACGATTTGGGCGGCGGCACCTTCGACATTTCCATCTTGGAAATCGGCGCGCACGGCGTGTTCAAGGTCATCAGCACGACGGGCGACACGTTCCTCGGCGGCGAAGACTTCGACGCTCGCGTGATCGAGTGGTTGGTCGAAGGCTTCAAGCAAGACTACGGCTTGGATTTGCGTGAAGACCGCATGGCGCTGCAGCGGCTGCGCGACGCTGCTGAAAAGGCCAAGTGCGAGCTTTCCTCCGTCGCAGAGACGGAAATCAACCTGCCCTTCATCATTTCCACCTCGAACAACGAGGCGCTCCACCTGCAGCGGTCCATCTCGCGCTCGCTGCTCGAGTCTCTGACGGCGGACTTGGTCACCCGCACCATCGACATTTGTCGGCAGGCCATGGAGGACGCGCACCTGGACCTCGACGAAATCGAGGACGTCATTTTGGTGGGCGGCATGACGCGTATGCCGGCGATTCAAAGCGCCGTGGCGGCGTACTTCCAACGCGCTCCGAACAAGGGTGTTCACCCGGACGAGGTCGTCGCCATGGGTGCGGCCATTCAGGGCGCGGCTTTGGTCGAGGACCGTCAGGAAATGCTCCTCTTGGACGTCACGCCGCACGCGCTCGGCATCATGACGTTCGGCAGCCACTTCGAGGAGCTGATTCCTCAAAACACCACCGTTCCGACGAGTCAGGCCAAGACCTTCACCACCAGCCGGGACAACCAAACCGCGGTGAAGATCATCGTCATGCAGGGCGACAGCGAGAAGGCCGAGGACAACGAGCTCTTGGGAGAGTTCATCCTCACGGGCCTCCGGCGCGCCCCCAAGGGCCACGTCGAAATCGAGGTGACGTTCGAAATCAACACGGACGGCATCGTCAGCGTGCACGCCAAGGACCTCGAAACGGGTCAGGCCCAGTCCATTCAGGTCACCGCATCGAGCGGCTTGACGGCGGACGAGGTCAAGCAGATGGCCAAAAACGCTCAGGACTACATGGTCGAGCGTCGCTCCGACGAAGAGTTCGAAGGAGCCAAGCAGCGCGCGGAAACTCTCATCGCCAGCGTCGAAAGGCTCTTTTCCGAGGTGGAGCGCACCGTGGGCGGAGCGGACTTCGGCCGGGACGCCATCGACAAGGCACGGGGAGTGCTCGACCGAGCTCGGCGCGCTATCGATACGAGGCACACGGCCACCGTCCGGGAGCAGATTGAGCATCTCGAACGAACCGAGCGCATGTTCAGGGGCGTCGTCGCCCGTCCTAGCTGAGCAGCCGGGAACACACCGTTGCCGAACGCTGGTTCATCGCCGAATTGGGGCATGCCGAGCACCCTTCCTCCACCGAGAAGACATCCTCTCACCAGCACCCTGCCACCGGGGCTGGACGAGATCGATGCGTCGTGGAGTGAGGATGAATCGCCCACGTTGGAAGACGGCGATCCGTCGGAGCGCGTGACGCAGATCCCGGAAATTCCTCCGGACCAGTTCGCGCGTCAGTTGATGGAAGAGGCCGCGGCGGAGCCCTCCTCGGTGTCTACGATGGCAGCGTCACCGCCCTCGTGGGACGCCGCAGAGGACGATCTGTTCGAGCGCCCCACGCTGGTCGATCCGTTGGAAGCGCTCACCGCGCCGCCGCCGCCGCACCCGCTGCCGGAAGCGCCGCTCCCGGTTCACCCCGCCATCAGGCCCGCCGTTCCGCGTGTCGAGGCCCACCGCGTGCGAGGAATTTCGGATCTACCGCCCGTGCTCCGGACGCAGAGCGAGCGCCCCACCGAACCGCCGGACTCCGATGAGTTCGACCCGCTGACGGGGCGCCCCACGCCGCTGGACTTCTCCCACGAAACCTCGAACGGATTCGCCGGCAGCGGCGCCTACTCGTCCACGGAGCGCGGGAGCGGAAAGCACGCGGGCCTTCACCACACGTCTTACTCCCACGCCGAGGCCCCGGCTCTGGAAACGACGACGGTCGGCCGGAAGCCTTCCGGCACGCTGCGCGGCCTGCCGAGCACGCTCGAGCTCGATCTGGATCACGGACCGGGGCTCGCCTTCAAAGAGCCGGCGATGGAGAGCGCGGCGCGCGCCCTGCACACCCCAGCGCTGTCGGGGCTCGAGCTGGCGCAGCGCTTTTCTTCGCTACCGCCGCCTTCGTCGAACCCGATGCGCGACATGAAGGACCGCTACGCGATGGGCGACTTCAGCGGCGCCCTCACGGTGGCGGAAAGAATCCTCGAAGGATCGCCGCACGACCGCGAGGCTACCCGCTGCGCGCAAAGCTGCCGCGACGTGCTCGGCGACATGTACGCGTCACGCATCGGGGATCTGGAACAAGCGCTGGTCGTCATCATGAGCCCGGAGCAGATCCGCTGGTTGTCTCTCGACCATCGCGCGGGTTTTCTCTTGTCGATGGTGGACGGCATGTCCACGGTCGATGAGCTCTTGGACGTCTGCGGCATGCAACGTCTCGACGCGCTCCGCATCATCTGCAATCTCATGGACCAGCGCGTGGTGTCACTCCGCCGCTGACTTTCGACGCAGGGCCGCTGATTTCCATGCAGGTACGGGCAAGGCGGCAGTCGAGGCCGCGTCTCACGGCTTGGGGCGCGTGTCTGACCGGCGTGCTCGCGCTCGTCTTCGGAGCGCACGCGGCCGTCGCAAGCGGCCCCGCCGAAGACGCCTCGGGCGCACAAGCTCCACCGAAAGAGCCGTCCGCACCTCGTGAGCCCGCGGAGCCGCTTCCGCTCACGGCGACGACGCCGCCACGGGTGGCCTCCTACACGCTCTTCGCGCGTCTCGACGAAGACGCTCACCGAGTGAACGCTCGAGGGCAAATTCGCTGGACGAACGCCTCGCGCGTCGAAAAAAGCGAGCTCTACTTCCATCTCTACCTGAACGCCTTCGCCCACGAACGCACGCAGTTCCTGCGTTCACCGTTCACGGGTAGCCGCAGCGCGCGGCGTTTGGGCCGCCCCGGCGGCGTCACGGTGACGCGCCTCGCGTCGCCGCGCTTCGGCGAAGACAACCTGTGGGAACGCGCCGAGCGTCACAGCCCCGGTGACGCCGACGACGCCACCGATATCCGCGTCCCACTCCCGGCGCCCATCGCGCCCGGAGAAACGGTGACCTTCGACGTGGAGTTCGTCTCGGAGCTGCCGGAAATCGTCGAGCGAACCGGCTTTGCTCGCTCCTTTCACCTGGTGGCGCAGTGGTACCCCAAGCTCGCCAAGCTCGAACCGAACGGCGACTTCGCGCACTTCGCGTTTCACCCGCACGCCGAGTTCTATGCGGACTTCGGCGACTACGACGTAACCTTGGACGTTCCGCGCACGCACCTCGCCGGCGCCACAGGCAAGCGCACCGAACGCCGAGACGCTGGCGAGCGCCGCGTGGAGCGCTACCAAGCAGAGGGAGTGCTCGATTTCGCGTGGACCTCCTGGGACGGGTTCCGCGATGAACACCGGTCCATCGAGGGCGTCGACGTGTCCTTGCTGGTGCCTCGGGGTTCGGGATCGACCGCAGCCACGACGTGGGCGACGCTCGAGCACGCGCTACCGCACTTCAACGAAAGGTACGGTCGTTATCCCTACCCCACGCTCACCGTGGTTCATCCGCCGCCCTTCGCCGCAGCCGCAGGCGGCATGGAATACCCGACGTTCATCACGACCGGCGGCATCCCGCTCTGGTCGTGGTTGGGTGCGCGCACGCTCGAGCAGGTGACGGTGCACGAGCTGGGGCACCAATGGTTCCAGAGTTTGATTGGAACCAACGAAGCGCGTTATCCCTTTTTGGACGAAGGATTGAACAGCTACGCCGAATGGGTCGCCATGGACGAGCGCTTCGGCGCCGGGTCCATTGGTGAGCGTTTCGGCCTCACCGTCTCTTTGCCCGCAATTGGACGCTGGGCGGCACTCACTTACGGCAAGGACGAAGCGATCGCCGAGCCCGCCTCGGAGTTCACCGGCATGCGTGCGCTCGGCGCCCTGGTGTACTCGCGCACGGCGGCTGCGCTGACGACGCTGGGCCAAGTCTACGGTGAGGAAAAACTCCAAAAGGCGCTCTCACGCTACGCGGCCCGCTACCGCTGGCAAAGCCCGACGCCGCGCGAGCTCCTCGACGTCGTGAGCGAAGAAATGGGCGCGGAAGCTGCGCGGACGCTCCGCAGCATGCTCTTCGACCGCGCGTGGGTGGACTACGCGGTGCGCGACCTCGATTCGCGCGTGATCGGCGAGGACCGCTACAAGAGCCGCGCGGTGGTGGTGCGCCGCGGCACCTTGCCGCTGCCCGTGACCGTGCGATTTTCCCTCGAAAATGGCGAGCACGTGGAGCGCTCGTGGAGCGCTCAGGACCCCACGCACGTCATGGAGCTGGAGCACGAGGTCCCCTTGCGCGCCGTCACCGTGGACCCCGAACGGCGGGTGCTTTTGGACGAGAACCGCTTGAACGATACGCGACGCAGGACCGGCCCCAAAAGCGCGACCCGCGTGAACGAGCGAGCGATGTATTGGGCGGAGCTGCTCTTGCATTGGGTAGGACCGTGAGCGACGAAGCCGCTGTGCTGCCCACGTACGAGCCGCGCTCGTGGCGCTCGGACGTGGCGCTCCTCGCGAAGGTAACCACGCTGGTGTGGGCGCTCCGCTTCGGGCTGGCGTGGGTCGTCAGCCGCCCGCTCGCGCTACTCTTTTCGTCCGGCGTGGACGACGATCGCCGCCTCTTCGAGCCCGGAGCGGACGGGCTCTTGGAAATGTTGCGCCTCCGCTTCGACCAGCTGGGGGACTCGTTCGTCACCACGCTCGGACTCTTGGCTCTCGCCTGGTTCGCCTTGGCCGCTCTGGCCGCTTGGATCTGCGCCTTCTTGTCCTTGCCTGCCCCGAACACGGCGTCCCCGCACGAAGTATCACCGCCGGGGCGGCTCCGCTCAGCCGGCGCGGCCGCCGTGGGCCTCGTGCTCGCCCGCGCTCGACCGCTCCTCCTCTTGGGGCTGGGCTGGGGACTGTGTGCCGGCGCAATTCTGGCGGCGGGCGCTCTTTCGTTGGGGGCGCTCTACAGCGGTCCCCTGAGCCGCTGGTCGCCGGTCGCGCAGGACGCGGGTTTCCTGATCGGCGTCGTACTGGTTTTCGTGTTGGTCGCCGCGCCTGGCGTGGTGCATGACCTGGCGCGGTCCCGAATCGTAGCTCGGGGCGACGCGCTCTCGGGCGCGCTGCAAAATGCTTTCTCGGCTCTGGGCGCGCGCTTTTTCGCCGTCTTTGGCGCGCGATGGGGGCTCTCCCTGGGAGCGCTCGCGCTGACGGCGCTTGCCGGTGTCGTCACGAACGCGCTCGCCGTCGAGCAGGAAGGCTCCGTACGGGTCTTGACTGTGTTTTGCCTCCACCAGGCGACTGCGTGGCTCTTGGCCGCCCTGCACGTGGCCTGGCTCTGGCTCACGCTGCGTTGGACGGCGCGAGACGTGTGAGCTCGCCCACGCGTCTCACGCTCGCTCAGGCGTGAGACGCCAACGTTTGACGGTAGATTTGCGCGTAGCGACGCGCAGCGCGGTCCCAACCCAAATCTTGGCGAGCAATGCGCCGCACCAGTAGCGGAAAGCGCGGCGAGCCGTAGGCCGCCAGGGCACGTGCAACGGCGCCCGTGAGTGCCCGCTGCGTCATTGCGTCGAAGAGGAAGCCGGTGCCCGTCTCGAGCTCGGCGTCACAGTCGACGACCGCGTCCACCGCCGCGTCCACGGAGAGCGCCACAGGTACGGTGCCGTAGCGCTGCGCCCGCAGCAGCGCGTGCGCCGACGGGTTCGAGCGCTCCAGACCCAAGTAGAAGTCCGCGCCTGCCACGAGCCGACGCACCAAGCGGTCCGAGCTGCGCGTCACGATGCGCACCGAGTCCGTCAGCGGCTCCGCCGCGGCTCGAAGCGCCTCCTCGTGCGCCGCGTCCGTCACGACGACGATTTGCAATTCGTTCTTGGCGAGCGTGCGCAAAGTAGCGGCCAGCGTGTCGAGCGCCGACTGTCCCCCGGAAACGGCCTCGGCGAAGAACAGCGGCCTCGACACCTCCACCTCCAGGCCCACCTCACGCACCACGGCGGCCTTGTTTCTCGCCTTGTTCGAAATGTCCTCGGCGTCGTAGCGGCTGCTCAGCGCGGAATCGGTTGCGGGGTTGTAGAGAGAATAGTCCACCCCGCCGAGCACACCGACGCACGGCGCGCTGCCCTCGCGAAACGCGCGCGAGAGCGCGCCGAAGCGCTCGGGGCTCTCCAGACGCGAAGCATAGGTGGGCGACGTGGTCACGACGCGATCCGCGGTGGCGACCGCGCCCTTCAACACACACAGTTTGGTGCCGATGCGAAAGCCCTCTTGGTGGCAAAACTCCTCGGGGATCCCCAGCTCTTCACGCGCCTTGGCGGAAAAGGTACCGGTGAGCGCGCCATCGTGAACGGTGAGCACGGTGGGGACGCTCGGTCCAGGACGCGAGGCAAGCTTCACGGCGCAGAGCCCCGCCGCGTAGTCGTGCAGGTGCACCACGTCGAAGGTCTTGCCTTGCTCGGCGCGCGAACGAACGAGCGCTTCCACGCAATCGGAGAAAAACCCGAATCGCTTGGGGTTGTCGGCGTACTCCTCGCCGTTTTCTCCGTACACGCCCGAGCGGTCGAACAAGCGCGGCGCGTCGAACAACGTGAGCTTCACTCCGGACGGTAGCTGCGCGTCCAACACGACCACCTCCGCCCCGGTCTGCAAACGCAAGGGCGTCAACCGGCGCGCGGCGAGCAGCCCAGCTTGTTCGAACGCCGGATAGCGGGGCGCGGCGATGGTCACGTCGTGCCCCAGGAGGCGAAGCGACTTGGCCAGGGCGGCGATGGACTCGGCGGCGGGGGTCTCGACCACGAAGGGCGCGAGCTCGGGAGTGACGAACAAGAGGTCCATGAGCGCTGCCCTGTAGCACAACCCGGCCTCCCCCGCGTCCCAGCCGAGCGCCGTTCGGGGCGCCACAGCCGGGCAAGACCGTGGACCCCCGGCGCGCTGGGAGCTGCCGCAGGGGGCGCGGGAGGCCCCGCCGGGCACCGCCAAGCCCTGGCTACGCCGGAAAGTGGTCGACCCAGGCTCTGGCGGAGCTCGTTTCCCGGCGGAGAGCCGCCACTGAGCGTCGGTGACTCCGGCTTTCCGAAACGGTTTGCGGGCCCACCGTTCGCCGCTCTAGGGTGCGCCCCCGCGAGGTCCGAGAGTCAGCCACGGCGACCCGAAAGACCCCTCCCGGGACCGATCCCGCGCCCTCCGCGGGCGGCACGAACGTTTCCAAGCAATAACTCCGCTCTCCGACCATGAACGAGCTCATCGAAAAGGCCGCGATTCTCCACGAGGCCCTGCCGTACATCCGCCGCTTTCACCAGCGCACCTTCGTCGTGAAGTACGGCGGACACGCGATGGAGAACGACGAGCTGAAGCGCAGCTTTGCGCGAGACGTGTGCTTGCTGCGGTACGTCGGTATTCAGGTGGTGGTCGTGCACGGCGGCGGCCCGCAGATCAACGAAATGCTGGACAAGGTGGGCATTCAGTCGACGTTCAGCGCAGGGCTGCGCATCACGGACGACGCCACCATGAACGTCGTCGAAATGGTGCTGGGTGGCGCCGTGAACTCGGAAATCGTCGGCCTCATCTGCGAGCAAGGCGGACGCGCGGTCGGCCTCAGCGGCAAGGACGACCAGTTCATGCGCGGTCGCAAGCTCGAGCGCGTCCCCGCGAAAAATGAGCGCGGCGAGCAGGTCATGGTCGATCTCGGACGCGTCGGCGAAATCGAAGAGGTTCGCCCTCACCTCATCCGCGACCTCATCGACAAGCAGTTCGTCCCGGTGGTGGCGCCCATCGCCGTCGACGCAGACGGCAAAGCCCTCAACGTCAACGCCGACACCGCGGCCGGCAGAATCGCCGCGTCGCTCGGCGCGGCCAAGCTGATGCTCATGACGGACGTCGAGGGCGTGAAGGACAACCAGGGCAACCTGCTCCGCTCGCTCCGCGCGCGCGAAGCCGAACGCCTGATCTCCGATGGCGTCATTCAAGGCGGCATGATCCCCAAGGTGCGTTGCGCCCTGAAGGCGGTCGACTCCGGCGTCGAAAAAGTCCACATCGTCGACGGCCGCAAGCGCCACGCGCTCCTGCTCGAAATCTTCACGGACGAAGGCGTCGGCACGGAAATCCAGCGCATTTACGATCGCTGAGCCATGCGATCGACCCGAGGAGCCGAAAAGCAAGGTGACTTTCCGCCCTCGGGGCGCGCCCTCCACGGCAAGCCCCTCACCGAGCGTCCGCTTCCGGTGCCGGAGCGCCCTCCGGGCGTCGCGGAAACGGCGCAGCTCCGCGTCTTTCGGGTACCCAACGAATGCGAAGGCATGCGGCTCGATCGGTTTCTTCCGACGCAGCTCCGCTCGACGAGCCGCACTCGCGCCCAACTCATCATCGAAAACTGCGCCTACTCGCTCGACGGACGCCGCCTGCGACCGAGTGAGCGCGTGCGCGCCGAAGAGTACTTCGCGCTGTGGCGCCCCGCCCTCGAGGAGCCGGAGGCGCCGAGCGATCTCACCGTGCTCTACGAGGACGAGCACCTGCTCGTCATCGACAAGCCGGCGCTGATGACCGTTCACCCCACGGCGCGCCACTTTCACCACACGGTGACGAAGTGCTTGGAGCGCATGCGTCCAGGCGAGTATTTCTCGCTCGTTCACCGCCTCGACCGAGAAACGAGCGGCGTCTTGCTCGTGGCTCGCTCGCGCGAGGCGGCGAGCGCCTTCAAGAGCCGCTTGGAAGAGCGCTCGATCCAGAGCGCGCGAGCCGCAGAGCGCGGGGACCCTCCGGGGCAGGCGGACAAAACGTACCTCGCCATCACACACGGCGTCCCTCCCGAGGGCATCGTGGACCTGCCGCTCGAAGACGACCCGAGCCCGCTCCGCGTGAAAATGCGGGTGGTCGAGACGGGGGGCCTCCCGTCGCGCACGGCCCTCACCGTGCTCGAGCGAAGCGACTCCTACGCGCTCGTGCGCTGCGATTTGCACACCGGACGGCAGCATCAAATCCGCGTGCACCTAGCGCACCTCGGGACACCCATCGTCGGTGACAAGCTGTACGGTCCCGACGAACGCTTGCTCGCGCGCGCCGCAGACAACGAGCTCACAGACGCCGATTTGGAGCTACTGGAGCTGCCGCGCCACGCGCTCCATGCGAGTGAATACCGGCTCGTGCACTCTTTCACGGGCCAGCCACTGACTGTGCGCTCGCCGCTCGCTGCCGATCTCGCAGAGTTCTGGCGAATACGCGCAGAAAGACGAGACACCTGCGGGCACGCGACGCCGTGACGCGCTGACGCGCGCCACGGCCCCGCTCAAGACGCACAGCTTCTCGCGAAGCCTGCCCTCGCTCGCTCGCCTCGCGCAGAGGCGACGCTCGGAGCCCCGCCCTCAGTCATCGTCGACGGGCTGATCGGTGTTCTGCCGCTGGTTGCCCTGATTGCCCTGATTGCCCTGATTGCCCTGGTTGCCCTGATTGCGCTGCGTGTCGTCCGGGCCGCCGACGTTTTTCTTCACGTCTTTGCCGGCGCGTCGCACGGTGTCAGAAGTGTCCTCGCCTGCGGTGCTCAAGCTCTTCTTGGTGTCCTTCGTCTGAGCTTCGACGTGCTCCGCGGTGCCTTCCAGCGCCCCGTGGACGGTCTGGCGTTCGTTGGAAGCCGTCTGGGATCGATTCTGTTCGCTCGCGCAAGCCGCCAGCGCCAAGCTGACGCCCACGATCGCTCCGCCGAAAAGTCGTACGGATTGGCTCATGAGTCCCTCCTTCTCGAAAGCGCGAGCCCTCTCTTCGCCTCGGACGACGAGACGAGAAAACTCCGCCCTCCGACCCCTAGTATGGGCGCTCGCACCCGCCCCGGCACGACTCGGTTCGCCTGCCGAAACTGGGGCACCACCCCCATCGCCCATCGCCGGATTGGGGTGCTAAGTTGGCGGCCATGGGTTCCCCCGACGCCGAGCCTGTCCGCGCCTCCAAGTTTGCGCCGCGGCGTTTCGCGAGGGTGGTCGCGCTGACCTCTGCGCTCATGGGCGCTGCGGTCGTGGGTCTTTTCCTCGGACGCGCGTCTGCTCCTCAAGACCAAAAAGAGTCTTCGCAAACGATCGTGGAGCCATCGCCGAGCGTCGTCGTGGCGCTGCGCGACTTGGCGCGCCTGGAAGGCACCGTGTTTCACGTCGAGCGGGTCGTCGATCTCCGGGAAAAGCAGTCCCGTTTCTTCGACCTGGTCCAGGCCGAGGACGCCGTGCTCTTGGTCGCGGGCGGTGACGTCACCGCGGGGGTCGATCTCGGGGGACTCAGCGCGGGCGCTGTGTGGGCGGATGCAGCAACCGGGCGCGTGAGCATCGCATTACCACGCGCCACCATCTCCAGCGCTCGGCTGGACAACGAACGAACCTACGTCCATACGCGCAAGACCGACGCGCTGGCGCAGCGCCGCGAAAATCTGGAGACGCGCGCGCGAAAGGAGGCCGAGCGCACCCTCACCCAGGCCGCCCTCGACGCCGGCATCCTGGACAAAGCCGAAAACAGCGTGGGCCGCACCGTCGAGAGCCTCCTGCGCTCGCTCGGGTACCAGCAAATCGAAGTGCGCTTCGTGGACGGCGCTCCCTCGGGCCGGCAGTAGCCGCTCTCCAGGACCGAGGCGCCAATAGCCGTTGACGAACGCCGCCTGGGGCGATACCGGGCGGCCCATGCCCATCCGTCGCGCGCTCCTTTCCGTCTCCGACAAAACTGGCCTCGTCGACTTCGCGCGCGCCCTCGCGGCACGCGGCGTGGAGCTCCTGTCCACCGGCGGCACATTCAAGGCGCTCGACGACGCCGGCGTACCCGTGCGCGCCGTGGACGCCTACACCGAGTCGCCCGAGGTGATGGATGGCCGCGTCAAAACGCTCCATCCGCGCATTCACGGTGGCATTTTGGCGCGTGAGGGCACGGACGAGGCGGATCTGGCGCGCATCGGCGCCGGCTACATCGATCTCGTCGTCGTCAACCTCTACCCCTTCCAGCAGACGCTGAAGAAGAAGGACGCGAGCTTCGAGGAGCTCATCGAGAACATCGACATCGGCGGCCCCAGCATGGTGCGCTCCGCGGCCAAGAATCACGCGCGCGTCACCATCGTGTGTGATCCCTCCGACTACGCCGCCGTGCTCGAGGAAATCCAGGCTCACGGCGACGTTTCCAAGGAAACGCGCGTGCGCCTCGCCGGCAAGGCGTTCTCACATACCGCTGCGTACGACGCGGCCATCAGCGGCTGGCTGACCGCGCAGGGCGAAGAAGACGGCTTTCCGCGTGCCCTCACCCTGCCGCTCGTGAAGGGCTACGGCCTCCGCTATGGAGAAAATCCGCACCAGCGAGCGGGTTTCTACGTGGAGCGCGACGCCGCGACGGGCACGCTGGCGCGAGCGGAGAGCCTCGGCACGGGCGCCAAGGAGCTCAGCTTCAACAACCTGGTCGACGCGGCAGCCGCGCTCGACGCCGTACGCGAGCTGGTGGAGCCGGGCGCGGTCGTCATCAAGCACGCGAGCCCCTGCGGAGCGGCCACCGCGCCGACGCTGAGCCGCGCCTACCACGCTGCGCGCGAGGCCGATCCGGTCAGCGCCTTCGGCGGCATCGTAGCGCTCAACCGCGAGGTGGACGACGACACCGCGCGCCTTCTGGCGGAAACGTTCCTCGAGTGCATCATTGCGCCGAGCTACTCGGCGAGCGCCCTCGAAATTCTCCGCGCCAAAAAGCAGCTCCGGCTCTTGGCCACCGGCGAGTGGCTCCCCGCCTCGCACGACGCGCTCTACGGCAAAGCGATCGGCGGCGGCTACGTGATTCAAGAGCGCGACAAGAGCGCCGACGGCGAAGTGCGCGAGGGTCGCGTGGTCAGCCAAAAGAAGCCGACCGACGCGCAGCTCGGCGCGCTCGAGTTCGCCTGGGCCCTCTGCAAGCACGTCAAGTCGAACGCCATTCTCATCGCTCGCGAGGTGGAGCCGGGCGTGTACGCCACCGTCGGCATCGGCGGCGGGCAAACCTCGCGCGTCAAATCCGTGCAGCTCGCTTGCGAGCAGGCCGGTGAGCTCGCCCGCGGCGCGGTTCTCGCTTCAGACGCCTTCTTCCCCTTCCCCGACGGCGTGGAGGCCGCCGCCGCCGCTGGCGTAGCCGCCATCGCGCAAACCGGCGGTAGCAAGAAGGACGACGAGGTCATCGCCACGGCCGACCGACTCGGCCTCGCCATGGTGCTCACGGGCGTGCGGCATTTCCGTCACTGAGACACGCACAAACTTGGCCCTCCTCCGCCAGCCATGACATCGGGTGACGACGCTACCGCGACGGTCACCCGGGTGGGGCGCACAGGAGACCAAGATGAGCGATCAAAGCGACTACCAGGCGACCGCCCAGGTCCTCGATACGGGCTACTTCTCGGGCTCGGAGGCAGGGCCGAGCGTCCACCGCACCACGGGCAAGGACGACAAGCCCACGCACTACAAGGTCATCTGTATCTCCATGTACACGAAGGACCTGAAGCGCCTCGACGCCATGGTCGACACGCTCAAAGCTCGCGGCATGACCAAGGCCAATCGCAGCGCCCTCATCCGCTACGCCCTGAACGAGGTCGACCTCGACAACGTGCCCCAAGGGCTCTGACGAGCTTCGTTCTAGGCGCCAACCAAGACGGCTCTGGCTCTCCCGCGGGATGCACATCGCGCGAGAGCTTGGAGCCTTTCGCCATTTGACGCCTCCGCGGGGGTGCGACAAACCGTGAGCACCCCGTGACGATGCTCGGTCCTCATCTCCCTCCCAGCGTGGAGCTCTTCACCGAGCGCTTGGGCATTTCGCGCGAAGCCGCCGAGCTTTACCTGGAAAGCGACGTGCTGGACTTGCACGTCGAGTCGTTCAGCTTCCACCGCGCCATTGGCTACGACCTCAGGCGCCGCCACGGCCTCGGCATTCAGCGCGGCTACTGCCTGGGTCACGCGGACTTTCCTCGCATCGTGGAGGCCGGCGTGACCGGCGCCACCTGGAGCATCACTACCAATCCCCTCCAGCCGGTCCCGAACCGCGGCGAGATTTTCTCGGACAACCTGCGGGAGCTGTGCGCCCTGTTCGAGGACGTGAGCGCTCACTTCGCGCTCGTGCGCACGGCCGCCGAGTACGAAGCCGCGCGCCGCGCCGGAAAACACGGCGCATTCATCGGCATTCAAGGCGGCAATGCGTTCGACGGCGGGCTCGACGAGCTCGAACGCTGCGCAGAGCTCGTGCTTCGGGTCACGCTGCTCCACCTGACCAGCTCAGCCATCGGACAAACCAGCTCGCCGCTACGCTTTCCGCCAACGCAGCGCCACGACGAAGGGCTCAGCGCCTTCGGCAAGGACTACGTTCGAGCCCTCAACGCCCAGCGCATCGGCGTCGATTTGGCTCACGTCAGCCGACGCGGTTTCTGGGACGCCGTCGCCGTCCACGACAAGAGCCAACCGCTCTTCGTGACGCACACCGGCGTGTGCGGCGTGCACGAGCATTGGCGCAACATCGACGACGCGCAGCTTCGCGCCGTAGCCGACAGCGGCGGCACGGTGGGGGTCATCTATCACGCGGAGTTTCTCGGAGATCGCCTCCGCAGGGGTCGCCTCGAGAGCGTAGTACGACACATCGAGCACATCGTCCGCACCGTCGGCGAAAATCACGCTTCGCTCGGCAGCGATTGGGACGGGCTCATCGACACCCCGCGCGACATGCCGAGCTGCCTCGAGCTCCCGAAGCTCGTCGACGCCCTCTTGCAACGCGGCCACGCGCCGGACCGCATCCAGAAAATTCTGGGACGGAACTTTCTGCGCGTGGTGCGCGACCTGCGCGGCTAGCCCCCGGAGCAGCCTCTGGCCCGGGGCGGCTTCGTCACGTCGCCTCACGGTGCTCCCGCACTGCGCCGTCGCCCGGCTTGGCACAGCGTCCGGCACAGAACGACACATCGCGAACGCTGCGCTCTCCACCGCAACTGCGTACTTCCGAGCACATTTCGTCTCTCTCCTGTGTCAGGGAAGTTGCCGCCTGAGTTGATGTGAAAAGGGAAAAGGCGCCCCGCGAAGCGCTACTCGGGCGTGTGGCGGGTTAGTTGTCGGAGCCGTCACTACCGGCTGCACCGGCGGCACCGGGCTGCCTGTCACAGGTGCAGCCTGCGTAGAGCCCCTCTTCGTTGCAGTAGCTCCAGCCAGCACATTCGCCCTCAGCATCGCTGCCCGTGCAGACTCTGCGCGACCCGAGTTCACAGTACGACGGCAAAGAAGGGGCAGGGTTACACTGCTTTCGCCCTTGGCAACTGTCGCTGCCGTCACACGAGACTGTACTAATGATCGCCAACGCGAGGAGAACGAGGAAACGCATCACAACAGCCTATCCGCCTCCAGCGTGACGGCGCAAGTCGGGCAAAATCGGCTGATGCCCCCAAGTGAAAATGTTAAGCGGGACGATCATGCGGAGGGCAAGATGGGGCATTACTGCGTTGGCTATATTCACCGGTCTTACGGCCTGTGGAGGAGATATCGAACAGGACGGGGGCGAGAACGTCTCCACGACGGGGTCGGACCTAATCGGGAACTTCTCCCAGACGCGAACAGATCGAGGAGTCCAACAATGACCTTGCGGTCGTGACACTCGGTCCAAAAGCTACGGGCGCTCAGTGGCCGACAGACATGCCACTAATTGATGCTGCTCAGGTGTCGCTTGATGATCCTGAGCGAGTCGTTAGTGGTCATTTTCATGATGAGGTTTGGACGGTAGGTTTCGGCAACAACGTTCCAGATGGTTGGAACTCTCCCACCATTTGCCCGAACTGTGATAAGCGCGGCGCCTGCCATGTGGGCCCCTTTGCGAATGGTGGCGTCTACGGCATCGGAGTCCCTCTTCCTGCGAATTTTTATTATGGTGGTCGAGTTTGGTGGACGCTCGGGATCCCGCGAGGGATGTACTGTGAAACGACCATCGGGGACTCTGGCGGTCCTCTCCTTGTAAACGTAAACCGTCCTTCACACTCCCCTGTGATTGTTGGGGTAACCTCCCTGAGCGACCCCCTCATTTCGCGGCCTGAAACTCGCTCGTGAGACCAAGAACCTGAGCGAAGAAGTTATTCTCGCGCAAGATCTGGTCGTAGGCCGTGAGCAGGGGAATGCGCCGCTCATCGCGCAAGGTGTGGAGTTTTCTCCACCAGCGCGTGCCTTGATTGATGAGTGACATCGTCCGCGTCTTGACGGTATTCACCTTCAGATAGCGGTCCATGCCCGAGCGTTCCG
>JAEYVE010000194.1 GCA_023432025.1 Pseudomonadota bacterium | reverse complement strand
GCTCGAGCGTGACGTAGAGCGTCGCGCCGCGCGCGGCGGCGCCTGCGCGCCCGAGCGCCACGACCTCCGCGTGGGCCCCACCGGCGCGCTCGTGGTGCCCCAGAGCAACGACTTGCCCGTCCCGCACGACGACGGCGCCCACGTGAGGATTCGGCGCAGGAGCCCCGCTGCGCGCAACGGCGAGCGCGAGGCGAGAGAACCCCTCGTCGCGCTCTTTGCCGAGCGAAGATTCGAGGCGCAAGGACGCGGGCCGTTCGACGCACGCGCAGCTCGTCATGAGTTACCCGCGAGCGCCGAGCGCGTCACCTTCCACCTTGGCTCGACGAGCCTTCGTTTCGCCGAGCCACGCCGAAAGCTCGCCCGCAGCGCGCGCGAGCTCGGCGTTCGACGAGGCGCTGAACGCGGTCTTTTCGGCGTCGGCGAAGATGCTCTCGTCCGAAGCAAAAATTCCGGGCACCACGTGGCCCACGCGAAAGAACCCGAACAGCGCATCGAACGCCGTGCGGATGCTCTCGAGGTGCTCCGCCCGACGCCCCGTCGCGATGGCGAGCGCCACCTTGTCCACCAGGGCGTCCTGCGGAATCAAGTCCACGACGCTTTTCAGTGCGCCCGCGTAGGTGGCCTTGTACACGGGCGTCGACAGCACGATGCCGTCGGACTCCTCGACGGCGCGAATGAAACGCTGCACGTCACGCGACGCCGTGTCCGCCGACCAAACGCTCTGTGCGTCGAACTCGTGCACGGAGAACGCTTGCGCGTCGACGCTGCCTCGCTGACGCACCAAACGCTCCAGCTCCTTCGAAAGCCGTGACGAGCGCGAAGCCTCCGCGGGACTTCCTGTGACGAACACCAAACGACCGTCTGTCATCGAACTTCTCCTCAATCGAACGAGACTCTGCGCGGGGCTCCACACTCGCGCGCGCCCGCCCGAAAACGCGAATCAGAAGCTGCCGTGGAACGTGACGTTCAGGCTGCGATCGACGTCCACGGTGCCGCTCGACGTGTCACGCGTCCACAGCACGTACTCGGCGAGCACCCTCAGGTGGTCGTCGAGGCGAACACCCAAGGCGGGCACGTGCAAGGTTTCCTCGACGTCCACGTCCTCGTACCTAACACGGCTCACGTTGTAGCGCGCGCTCAGTCGCCAAAACGAGTACTCGCCGCCCGCGAGCAGGTAGTCGTTGTTCCCCGACGCTTGGCCGGGGAGCGGCGGCGTCGCGTCGGGATCCCCGACCACCGGAAAACCCGTCACGTGATTGCCGTCCTGGTGCAGGTACTCCCCCCAAACGCCCACGACGCCGTGCGTCTTGGTGTCGTACGTCAGCTTGCCGTGCCCGGCGACGCGCCGCACTCGAGATTCCTCGCCGGGAAGGTCGGCCGTCAGAAGCTCGGCCGACACGCCCGCACGCACCTGGCCCGCGTCACTGGGTCCAAACACGAAGAACGGCTCGATGCGCCCGGTGAAGCCGTTTCTGCGGCGAGCGCCTGCAATTGAAATGGTGTCGCGGCCCTGGAGGGACACGTTGGTGCCGCCGTCCACCACGAAGTACTGCGCGGAAAAGTCCGCGCCCAGCTTGTCTCCCGCGGAGCCTTCGAGGCTCACGCCGTAGTTCGGGTCGAGCTTCAGGCCATCGTAGACCTGCACGTTGCCGTAGAAGGAGCTGTCCCAGAACAGGCCGAGCTGCTTGTAGACCTTGCCCACCTTCAAGGTCACGGGCTGGTACGTGAACGAGCCGTACGCCTCCTGGAGCCACGCGGGGCCATCGAAGAACGGCCGGAGCTTGGAGTCCCGAAAACGCGGCTCGATGTGAAGTCCGAACGCGCCCCAACGACCATCGAGCAGCAGGTTTGCGAAGAACACGCTGACGTTGTTCTTCGCGTCACCCTCGAGCGGCTGGTAGTAGTAGATGATGGCCCCACCACCGATGCGGACGTTCTGCGTCCACTCGGGAACGGCTTCGGGCTCGGCTTCCGTTTCGGCGCCAGCGAGAGGCGCCTCGCTCTCAGAAGGCTCATTCTGCGGCGCTGTCGGCTCCGCCAACGCTGGCTCCTCGCCTCCTGCTCCGGCGGCCAAAGCCAGTGTTTCCGGCTGCGCAGGCTCGGGCGCGGGTTTCGCGCCAACGCCATCTTGGCTCAAAGCGCTGGGCTCGCTGTCGACGCCAGGCGTGGGCTCTCGTGGGGGGCCCTCTTCGGGCGCAGGCGCGCTGGACGCAGTGGACGCAGTGGACGCGGGCGCGTCTTGGGCCGCAGAGGGCAGCGCAAAAAGCGCGAGCACGAGCCCCGTAGAAGCAATGCACAAGGCGAAAGAGACACTCATTTCGACTCCCCGATAACGCCCAGACACGTCTCCGAGCGGCGACCTCGCCGTGCGGAGCGCCGGGCCGAAGGACAGCTCCCCGGCCAAGAAGCGGCCGACCCGAGCGCCGTCGAGTGGCCCCCGTTCCGCGCTTGGCGCCTCTGTCGCGCGCGCGACCCGACGGCGGCATCAAAGGTCTTCATCGTGCACCCGAGGTGATCGCCAGCGAGCGGCGCGGCTCTCGGTCGGCTCGGTTCAGACCCAGGTAAAATTCCTTCACGTCATCGCGTTCACGCAGCTCTTGGGCGCTTCCGCCGAGCACCACGCGCCCGTTCTCGACGACGTACGCCGAGTGCGCGTAACGAAGCGCCAAACGTGCGTTCTGTTCTGCGAGCAGGATGGAGACGTTCTCTTCACGATTCAGCTCGGCCAAAATGTCGAAGATTTCGGCGACCACGAGCGGCGCGAGACCCATCGATGGCTCGTCCAAGAGAATCAGACGAGGCCGCGCCATGAGGGCACGGCCGATGGCGAGCATTTGTTGCTCGCCCCCGGAAAGGTAGCCGGCGCGTGCCTTGTGCCGCTGCTCCAGCCGAGGAAAGCGCGCGAAGACGCGCTCGATGCCCTCTCCGATCTCGCGGCGAGAGGTTCCTCGACCGCCCGCCAACGTTCCGCTCACCAGGTTCTCGGTGACGGTGAGGTGCGCAAAGCAACGGCGCCCCTCCAACACTTGGACGAGACCGCTCCGCACCAGCTCGCGCGCGTCGCGGGCTTTCTGCGGGACCCCGAGGTACTCGATGCTTCCCGCCGTGACGGTGCCTCGTTCCGCGGACAAGAGCCCGGACGCGGCCTTCAGGGTGGAGCTCTTGCCTGCGCCGTTGGCGCCGAGCAAAGCGACGACTTCACCGCGACGCACCTCGAGCGTTACGCCGGAGAGCGCGCGGATGATGCCGGCGTAGACGACCTCGACGTCCGACAATCGCAGAACGGTTTCGGGTTCGAATCGTGTCATGAAAGCTCCGAACGAAAGACGGACCTCGGCCGCTGCACGCTCCACGGCGCGCACGACGGACCTCAGGGAAACCCCGGAGTCGAAGACGAAGGAGGCCAGAGCGCGCTAGGGCAGCGCCGTCACGAAGAGACCGCTCCGAGGCGCGCGGCGTAAGCACGCAGCTTCGTCCACAGAACCGCGACCAGACGCGATAGACCCTCCGGCTCCTTGATGAGGAAGAACAAGATCAAGCTACCGAGAACCACCTTCTGCAGGTTCTCCGTGTTGCCGGCGTCCACCACGCTCGAAAGGTACGTCGCCACCACGTTGTCCAAGACGATGGGCAAGAGCACCACGAATGCAGCGCCCAAGAACGCGCCCGAGATGCTGCCGAGACCTCCAATGATGACGATGAACAGGATTTGAAACGAGCGGTTCAGGTCCAGGCCGTGCGGCTCCACCGTGCCGAGATAGGCAAAGGCCCACAGCGCGCCGGCGATGCCGCAGTAAAATGAGCTCACGGCGAACGCGAGCACCTTGCTTCGGAAGATGGGAATGCCGATGACTGCGGCCGCGGTATCCATGTCTCGCACCGCCATCCAGCTGCGCCCCGTGGGGCTCCGCACCAGGTTGAACGCCGCGAGCGTGAGCACCGACACGATCGAGAGCGTGAGCAAGTACCGCCCCACGGGGGACCCGAAGTCCTGGCCCGCCACGACGAGTGGAGGCGCGGTGATGACTCCGGACGCGCTGTAGTTCGAGAACCAGCCGAACTTGGTGAGCGTCCACTGCACGAAAAACTGCGCCGCCAGCGTCGACACGATCAGGTAAAAACCCTTGATGCGCAGGCTCGGCAGCCCGAAGCACACGCCCACGAGCGCAGCCGTCGCGCCACCCAGAAGCAGGCTCACGAGCAGCGGCAACCCCGGCACACGCAGCTGAAAGTTGTAGGCAGCAAACGCTCCCACCGCCATGAAGGCCGCGGACCCCAGAGAGAGCTGCCCCGCGTATCCCGTGAGCAAGTTGAGGCCGAGTCCCGCCAAAGACAGCACCAAGAGCGGAATCAGGATGGCGCTGAACCAGTAATCGTCCGCCGCGAAGGGCAGCACCAGGTAAGCCACCGCCAAGAGCGCTGCCAGAGCCACGCTGCGCTGGCTCGGAGCCCTGAAGCGCGCCCCCCCGAAACGAGCACCGAGCCGCACGAACCGTGAGCGGCGCACCAAATCACTCCCCGGAGCCGCATCGAGCGTCGAGATCGTCGGCATGTTCACACCCTCTCCACGCTGGGCTCGCCGAACAACCCCGTCGGCCTCACCAGCAAGAACCCCAGCGCCAACACGTACGGAAACCAGACCTCGATGCCGCCGTTCACGTACGAGCCCAGGTACACCTCGGCCAGCTTTTCACTCGCTCCCACGATCAACCCCGCAACGATCGTCCCCGAAATGGAGGAGAAGCCTCCGATGATGAGCACCGGGAGCGCCTTCAGCACGATGAGCGACAACGAAAACTGCACGCCCAAACGCGCACCCCAGAGCAGCCCCGCCACGAGCCCGACCACGCCCGCGACGGACCACACCACCGCCCAAATGCGCGGCAAGCTGACGCCCACGGAAAGCGCCGCCAACGGATCGTCCGCGACTGCGCGGAGCGCAATGCCCAGCCGCGTGCGGTTGAATAGAACGCCCAGCGTGACGACGAGCAGCCCGGCCACGGCCGCCGCGAACAAGTCGAACTTGCTGATGAACACGCCGCGGAGCTCCAGCGGTTCGTCGGAGATGCCGAGCTCCAGGCCGTGCACCTGTGCGCCCCACACCGCCTGCGCCACGCCCTCCAGAATGAAGCTCACGCCGAGCGTCGCCATGAACAGCGTCATGGGCGAACGGTTCACCAATTTGCGCAGAACGAACCGCTCCACCGTGAGCGCGACTGCCCCCATGGCGAGCACGGCGATCAGCAAAGCCACCCACGGCGACGCGCCCCTCTCGAGAACGCCCACGTAAGTGAGCGCAGCAAACAGCACCATCGCGCCCTGAGAGAAGTTGAAGACGCCGGACGCCTTGTAAATGAGCACGAAGCCAATGGCGACCAGGGAGTACATGACCCCCGCCAAGAGGCCGCCCACCAGAACTTCCGTAAAAAACTGCATGGATCTAGAGAGGACGCCTCATCGGGCGGCCGCCTCCTCCTCGTGCGACGCGCCGAGGTACGCCTCGATGACGCGTGGATCGCTCCTGACCTCTTCTGGGGCGCCGTCGGCTATTTTGCTGCCGTAGTCCAGCACCACGACGTGGTGCGAAAGGTCCATGACGACGCCCATGTCGTGCTCGATGAGGACGACCGTGGTGCCGAAGGTTTGGTTGGCGTCCACGACGAAGCGGCTCATTTCCTGCTTCTCCTGCGACGTCATGCCCGCCATGGGCTCGTCCAAAAGGAGCAGCCGAGGACGCGCCGCGAGCGCGCGTCCCAGCTCGACTCTCTTCTGCAAGCCGTAGGGGAGTCGTCCAACCGGGACGCCTTGGTACTCCTCGATTTCGAGCAACCGCGCGACCTCTTGGACGTCCCGGAGGTGTTCCGCTGCCTCTTTGCGGGCGCGTCCGATTCCGAATGCGTGCTCGAGCACGGTCGCGCGCGTCGCCAACGTACGACCGGTCAAGAGGTTCTCTCGCACGCTCATTTTCGCGAAGAGCGCGATGTTCTGGAACGTGCGGGCGATGCCTCGCCGCGCCGCCCAACCGGGATCCATCGAGCTCCGCGACTCGCCAGCGAACCTGATGGTGCCCTGATCCGGCTTGTAGACTCCGCTCACCACGTTCAGAAGGGAGCTCTTGCCCGCTCCGTTCGGACCGATGAGCGAGCAAATTTCGCCGGCCTTCACGGAGAAGCCGATGTCCGTGATGGCCTTGACGCCCTGGAACGAGAGCGAAATGTGCTCGAGCTCGAGCAATGTCTCGGTGCTTGTCATGCGCGCACTTCCGACCGCGACCTCACGCCGCGCGCTGGTTGGCCTTTTCGAGCTCGCGCACCAAGGGGAGCACTCGTTTGCCGAAGTACTCGACCTCCTCGTGGTAGTGGAGGAACCCTCCCAAGACGAGGTTCACGCCGAGGCGCTTCAAATTCACGATGCGCTCGGCGACCTGCTCTGGAGTGCCGATGAGGTTCGTGCGGAAGCCGTCGTTGTACTGCACGAGGTCCTCGAAGCTCGAGCTCTGCCACATGCCCTTGCCGTCCGGCGCCGCCTTGCCCGCCTGCTTCACGGCCGAGCCGAACCCGTTCACCGCTTCGACGTCCGCCTTCTCGATGATTTCGCGGAGCGTGGCCTTGGCTTCGGCCTCCGTGTCGCGCGCCAAGATGAAGGCGTTCACGCCGAAGCGGACCTTTCGACCGTTCTTCGCCGCCTCGGCGTCGACGAACTCGATCTGCTCTCGGAGACCCTCGTGCGTGTTGCCGTTCATGAAGTACCAGTCGGCGACGCGAGCGGCCATTTGACGAGCTGCGGTGGAGTTGCCCCCTTGGAAAATCTCGGGGTGCGGCGCCGACAAGGGCTTCGGCTTCAAGCTGAAGTGATTGATGCGGTAGAAGTTGCCGCGCTGTGAGTAGTCGTCTTCGGTCCAGATGCCGCGCAGCGCGCGGATGAACTCCTCCGAGCGCGCGTAACGCTCGTCGTGCTCGAGCCAAGGCTCACCGAGCGCCGTAAACTCGCCCTTGAACCAACCGCTGACGACGTTCACCGCAAAGCGACCGTTCGAGAGGTGGTCCGCCGTAGTGCCGAGCTTCGCCAACACGCCTGGATGCCAGAGCCCCGGATGCACGGCAGCGATCACCTTGAGGCGCTCGGTGGCGAGCAAGAGCGCCAAACTGAAGCTCGTCGACTCGTGCTGGTACTCGGCGCCGTAGCTGGCCATGTAGCGCACCTGACTGAGCGCGTAGTCGAACCCGGAGCTCTCGGCGATTTGCGCGAGCTTCTTGTTGTATTCGAAGCCCCAGTGCGTTCGCTGCTCGATCTTGCTGACGACGAGCCCTCCGCTCACGTTCGGTACCCAGTAGGCAAACTTGATGGGGCTGTCGTTGTCGCGTGCTTCGGTCATGGTCCTTCCTTCTCGTCTGGCGGTCTTGGTGCGGCTTGGTCGATTTCCGTCTCGGTCGTCTGCCTCGGTCGTCTGCTCAGTGC
>JAEYVE010000172.1 GCA_023432025.1 Pseudomonadota bacterium | reverse complement strand
CGGCCGGGGCCGCGCGCCGCCCCCCCCCCCCCCCGCCGCGCAGTCTCGATCCCGCAGCTGAACTACGACGCTCCCCGGGACCGCACGCGCGACCAGGCGCTCGATGGCCTCTCCCTCGGCGCCCGGTCGAGCGGTGGTGATGGCCATGAGACGCGGATGCTTCACGACGCTTCGACGCGCGGCGCGAGCACGCGCTCCCACACGAAAGCCGCCACGAACGCGCCCACGGCGTCGGCTATGAAGTCCCAAAAATCCGCCGAGCGGTGCGGAAGAGCCGCCTGCCACAGCTCCAAAAGCCCCCCGAAAGAGGCGGCCGACAGCCCCGACCACAAAGCCACGCGACGGCGCGGCCACTCCGGCCAAAGGAACGAAAAGGCGCGCGCGTGGGTGAGCTGCATGCCGCCGAAGGCAAGCGCGTGCATCACCTTGTCCTTGAAGTCGAAGTCGACGCCCACCAGCGGATCGACGGCGATCGAGCCAAGGTAGAACACGACCCCAATGTACAAGAGTGCCGGCGCGACGTGCAGGAAGGCACCCGCTCGATACGTGCTCACTCGATGAGCCCTCTCACTCGATGAGCCCCGCAGTGGGGCTAGACGCGTTCGCGTAGAGCGTTTTTGGCATGCGGCCCGCCAAGTAGGCGGCGCGCCCGGCAACGGTCGCGTCTCGCATCGCCTTTGCCATGAGCACCGGTTTTTTGGCGTGAGCAATGGCGGTGTTCATGAGCAGGCCATCGCAGCCGAGCTCCATGGCAATGGCCGCGTCACTCGCCGTACCCACGCCCGCGTCGACGATGACGGGCACTTTGGCCTGCTCCAAGATGATGCGCAGGTTGTACGGGTTCCGAATGCCCAGGCCGGAGCCGATGGGCGCCGCGAGCGGCATGACCGCGGCGCAGCCGATGTCCTCGAGCTTGCGGCACACGATGGGGTCATCGATGCAGTAGGGCAGCACCGTGAACCCCTCCTTCACCAAAATTTTCGCGGCCTCGAGCGTTTGCTCGTTGTCGGGATAGAGCGTCTTGGGATCCCCAATGACCTCCAGCTTGACGATGTCCGCGATACCGAGCTCGCGCGCCAGGCGCAGCGTGCGCACGGCCTCGTCCGCCGTGTAACAGCCCGCCGTGTTCGGCAGCAGCGTCCAGCGGCCGCTCGTGATGAGCGACATCAAAGACCCCGAGCTGCGATCCGCGAGATCGACGCGTCGGAGAGCAACCGTCACGACCTCGGCGCCCGAGGCGACCAGCGCCGCTTCGGTTTCCTCGACGCTCGCGTACTTCCCCGTTCCGACGAACAAGCGCGAGCGAAACGAAAAGCCTCCGATACGGAGAACGTCCCCATCGTCCGAAAGGTTTTCCGCAGGAGAGCTGTTCGGCGAGACGGCTGAAGTGGCCATGGGCTTCGCTTAGTCGGCGGTGACGGCTGGGGCAAGGTCGCTCATCAGGCGCGCCTCCGCGAGCCGACGCCACGAAAAAACGGTACCGGAGATGCAGATGGACGCGACGGCGTGGGGCGTTCTCGAAGCGAGCTCTGCCCGCCGCCGTCACGCCCCACCGCGCTCAGCGAGAACCGAAGCCCGCGGTGCGCGCGGTTGCCTTCGACGCCTCGACGGAGCCCGCGTACACGTCCTCGAGCGCCAGCACGAACACCTCGCCGCGTTGCGAGCGCGCAAAGAGCAGGTCTCCTTCGCGGCGCACCGCCTCGACCCGCGAGACGTTCAGGCTGGCGTTGCCCGAAGCGACGTAGAGCGTCAGCGTTCGATCTCCGTCCATGGCGGACCAGCCGCCGGAGCCCACCTTCGCGTCGGCCTCCGCCAAAATGGCCGACAAGTGCTCGTTCGTCATGGGGCGAAGGTCGCTCCCCCGAGTGGGCCAGTCAAGCCTGGAAAAAGAGGCTATCGTCGAAGCGTGGAACCAGGAGCCGCGGCAAAGGAAGAGCGGGCAGCGCCCCAGCACCACGCGAGCGGGGAGCCGCACATCGTCGTGCAAGAGGTCGAAAAACGCTTCGGCGACGTGAGCGTCCTCAAAGGCGTGAATCTCAGCATTGGACGAGGTCACGTGGAGGTCATCATCGGCGGCTCGGGCACCGGCAAGACGACGCTCCTCAAGCTCCTCATCGGTCTGGACAAGCCGACCGCGGGGGCCATTTTTCTGAACGGCCAAGACATCGTCCCCCTGAACGAGCACCGCATGAACACCGTCCGACAAAAGCTCGGCATGGTGTTTCAGTACTCGGCCCTGCTCGACTCCATGAACGTCTTCGACAACGTCGCGTTTCCACTGCGGGAGCACCGCAAGAACATGAAGGCCCAGGAGGTCCGCGAGCGAGTGCTCGACAAGCTGAACGCCCTCGGCCTCCACGGCATCGAGAAGCGCTTTCCGAGCCAGCTCTCCGGCGGTATGCGCAAACGCGTGGGCCTGGCGCGCGCGCTCATGCTCGAGCCCGAGGCCATTTTCTACGACGAGCCCACGAGCGGCCTCGATCCTCTGACCGCACGTTTGGTCGACGAAATGATCCTCGAAACCCGCGACCGTTTCGGCGTCACCAGCGTCGTCATCTCCCACGACATGGCGGGCGCGTTGCGCATCGCGGACGGAATTCACCTGATGGCTCAGGGGCGCGTCGTCAGCTCTGGCTCACCAAAAGAGCTCGTCTCGGGCGACCACGAGCTCGCGCGCCAGTTCCTCGACTCGAGCGGCATCGACGCGGAGCGCCTGGTGGCGGAGCGTCGCTAGGTCCCGCTCCCGCGCGCTGCCTCGCGTCCTTGGGCTTCCCAAGTTACAAGGACGCCGTGAGTCGGACGATTCTGGTCACGGGCGCCGCGGGCTTCATCGGCAGCCACACTGCGAGGGCGCTCGTTCAACGCGGGGACCGCGTCATCGGCCTGGACAACTTCAACGACTACTACGATCCCGCGAGAAAGCACGCCAACGTGGAGGCCATCCGCGCCCTCGGCGGAGACTTCGAGCTCGTGACCGGAGACATTCGCGACCGGGCGCTCGTGTCGCGCGTCTTCTCCACGCACCCGCTGCACGCCGTCGTGCACCTCGCCGCCATGGCCGGCGTGCGCGCGTCCGTCAGCGACCCGTGGCTCTACTACGACGTGAACGTCACCGGCACGCTGAACCTCCTCGAAGCGGCGCGCGAGCACGGCAACCCGAACTTCGTCTTCGCCTCGACGTCTTCTGCCTACGGCCGCACCGAGCGTCGCCCCTTCGACGAGCGCGACGCGTCCGATCGCCCGCTCGCGCCGTACCCCGCCAGCAAACGCGCCGCGGAGCTCCTCGGACACTCCTATCACCACATTCACGGCACGGACTTCACGGCGCTCCGCTTCTTCACCGTGTACGGCCCCCAAGGCCGCCCGGACATGATGGCGTACCTCGTCCTCGAAAGCATGAGACGCGGCACGCCACTGCCCCTTTACAACGGCGGCCTCATGTACCGGGATTGGACGTTCATCGCGGACATCGTCCAGGGCGTGGTCGCCGCCGCGGATCGCCGGCTCGGTTACGAAATCATCAACCTGGGCCGCGGTGAGCCGGTGCTCCTCAAGGATTTCGTGGACGAGCTCGCGAAGCTGTCCGGCAAGCGCGGTCACCTGGTGGACGCGCCCATGATGGCTGCGGACGTGTCGTACACCTTCGCGAGCATCGACAAGGCGCGCCGCCTCCTCGACTACACGCCGCGCTTCTCCGTGCAAGAAGGCGTTCGCCGTTTCTACGACTGGTACGTCGAAACCATCGGCCCGCTTTAATCAGCTTTTCGGGGGGGGGGGCGGCGACGCGCGACACAGCACGGTGCTCCCGCACTGCGGAGCGGCTCACACCCGCCTTCGCGAGGGCGATGCGCGACCGCTCCGTGCTCCCGCACTACGCAATCGCTCACACCTGCTTTCGGGGGCAACGAACGACACAGCGCGGTGCTCCCGCACTACGGAGCGGCGCGGGCGCTGCGGCGCTCTTCGAGCGCCAAAACGAAAACGCCGCCCTCGCGGGCGGCGTTTTCGCGCTTTCGGGGCAAAGCGAAGGCTCAGCCCTTGGCCATGGCGGCCACTTCGCTCGCGAAATCCGCGCCCTGCGGCTGCTCGATGCCCTCGCCGCGCTCGAAGCGCACGAAACGCACGATTTCGACCGTACCGCCGGCGGCCTTGGCCACGTCCGCGCGGATCTGGTCCACCGTCTGCTTCGGCTCGAGAACGCTGGGCTGCTCCAGCAGGCACACTTCCTTCGCCCACTTCTGGATCTTGCCTTCGACGACCTGCGCGCGACGCTCCTCGGGGATCTTGCCCTCCTCGGCGAGCTGCGCGGCGTAAATCGTCGCCTGCTGCTTCTTGTCGGCCTCCGGAATTTCCGAAGCGTGGAGGTACGGCGGCGCCATGGCCGCGACCTGCATGGCCGTGTCGTCGAGGAACTTCGCCACGCCCTCGCTCGAAGCGACGGCGTCGGTCGACGTCTTGACGCCGAGGATTACGGCGATCTTGCCGCCCATGTGGACGTAGCTGGTGACGCGGCCCGAGCCCTCCACCTGGACGCGGCCCCAGCGGCGCACGGTGATGTTCTCACCCAGGCGACCAACGAGCGCAGCGCGGTTGTCTTCGATGGTGCCTTCGCCGCCCGGATACGGGAGCGAGCCGAGATCGGCGCCGTCGGGCGCGGTCGTGGCAGCCTCGACGACCTTGCCCACGAACGCGTTGAAGTCGTCGTTGCGCGCCGCAAAGTCCGTCTGAATGTTCACCTCGACGATGACGGCGCTCTTCTGATCGGCCGAGACGCTCGTCGCGACGATACCCTCGGCGGCGACCGCGCCAGCACGCTTGGCGCTCTTGGCGAGCCCCTTCTTGAGGATGATTTCGACGGCCTTGTCCATGTCGCCTTCGGCTTCGACGAGCGCCGAGCGACAGTCGTTCAAACCGGCCTGGGTGCGGTCACGGAGGTCCTTGACCGACTTCATGTCAACTTGAGCCATTTTTGCCTCGCATGTGCGGGAGCCATGCCCGCTTGCAAAGAGGCGCGCAGCGCGCGCGCTCTTGTCCGGAAATTCACGAAACTTCGAAGAATGACGTTCGGCCGGGCGCCTCGGCGCCCGGCCCTGTCGTCGTGTGGCGCGCTCGCTCACGCAGACCTTGCCCCTCGCCTTCGAGAAGAAGACGAGGGGCAGAAGGCGTTGAACGTCCGCGCGTCGTGATCAGCCGCGCGGCTGGCGACCCGAGTATTGCACGTCGGGGCCGGGACGGCCGGCGTCACGATCGCGACCGGTGTCGCGGCGACGCGAAGCGCCATGAATGCACGCATCGGCGATGGCCGAGGTGAGCAGGCGGATGGAGCGGATGGCGTCGTCGTTGCCCGGGATCACGTAGTCGACGAGATCCGGATCGCAGTTGGTGTCCGTGATGGCGATGACCGGAATACCGAGCTTGCGCGCTTCCTTGACCGCGATGAACTCGAGCTGCGGATCGATGACGAACATCGCCTGCGGAATGGAGCCCATGCCCTCCATGCCGCCGATGTACTTCTCGAGGCGGGCGCGCTCCTTGTCCATCTGGACCGTCTCTTTTTTGACGAACTGTTCGTACGTGCCGTCGTCCTTCATGCGCTTCAACGTGCGCAGACGATCCAGACCGCCCTTCATGGTGCGGAAGTTCGTGAGCGTGCCACCGAGCCAGCGGTTGGTGACGTAGTACATGCCAGAGCGAGCCGCCTCGGCGCGCACGATTTCCTGCGCCTGGCGCTTGGTGCCGACGAACAGGATGCTGCCGCCGCGCGCGACGATGTCCGCCACGAAATCGAAGGCCTTCTTGGCCAGCACCGCGGACTGATCGAGATCGATGATGTGCACGCCCTGACGCGCGCCGTAGATGTACTGGCGCATCTTCGGGTTCCAGCGCTTCGTCTGGTGACCGAAGTGCACGCCGGCCTCGAAGAGGTCACGCACCGTGAGCGGATTCTCCGCGTTGCGGAGCTCCTGCTTCATTTCGCCCGAGGCCTCGGCCTTGGCGCGCTCACCTGCGCGGACGGCGGTGTCGGAAAGGGCGCTGGCCGTGCCCTGCTGCGGAACCTCGAAATCTGCCTTCTTTTCCTGAACGGTCTCTTCACTCATGGCGCTCTCCTGTTCGGTTGAGCCTCCGCTCCGTAGCCGTGCCAACCCTCGGAAGGGCACCGGGCACGGCCTTGCGCTCGGAGCGTGTGTTTTCGGTTTCCCCCACACCCAGGGGGTGCGGGGGCGCGGAACTTACGTGAGGAGCTCCGCCTCGTAAAGCACGGATGACATGGGGGACGCCCCGCACGCCCAGCGTACTTTTCCGTCAGTTAGCACCGGAGGAGCGGCAAAGCTCGGCCGGCATTCGGCAACGACCCTGGGGTTCCGGCGATGCTCGGCCCCTTCCAGAGATGAGGTAGCCGACTAGAGGCCACTTCCAGGGAGTGTCTTGCTTCGGGACGCAGCGGAAACGCTCGGTTTTTCTGCAGCTCGGGCGGTCGACTTGGGTGCCGGGGCTCTCGGTGTGCTCCCCTGAGGCACCCGCGCCGTAGACGGGACCGCAGCCGTCGCTATCGCGGCGCCGGAGGACTTTCGCGGCTCGTTTGCGGCAGCCGATGGGGACGGAGCGGTGCCCTCCTCCGAAACGTCGACAGCGGCGGCCGAGGCAGGCAGCTCTTTTGGCGGAGCAGCCTCGACCCACGGCTCCGCGGGCGTCGAAACGCTGGGCGACGCCTTCCAGCCGGCGGGCGGAGCTGCCTCGGCGGCCGTCGACGGGGGCAGAGCGTTCGGCGGGGACGGCTCGACTGCCGATGGTGCGCCGAGGCTGGCTCCTCCAAAGCCACGCGGCCCACGCACCACGTACGCAACGCAGAAGCTCAAGAGCGCGGCCCCTGCAGCCGCAGCCAGCAAGCGAAGCCAGGGCTGTTCCGGCGGCCTCCGCTGTGGCTCGACGGGCGGTGGAGTTTGGGAACGGGTGGCAGCTCGACGTGCCCCGGGAGTCGGCTTGAGAGCGCGCTCGGGAACGCGTGCCAACGGACGCTCGGGCTCGACCGGCGGCGGAAGCACGGTGCGCGTCGTGGCCGCGTCGCTGAAGCTCACGGTGTCCGTGACGGAGCGCGCATCTCGAGAATGCGGGCGCTCCTCGTCCACTCCCCTCCGAGGAGACGGAACCGAAGTGTCCACCTGCGCGGCCGTGCCGAGCGCAAGCGTGCGCTGACTTCGAACGGCATCCTCGGCCCAGTCGACGCGCTCCTCGCCCACCCCCGGGCGAGCGTCGGAGCCACGCGGGCGAACCGACGGACGCTCCGCGGCTTCTGCGCGGGTCGAGCCCTCGTAGTCGGCTTGGGCCGTCAACGCGCTGGTCGAGCCGCCGCTCTTCCCGTCGAAGGTGTAGCGCTCCAAGAGGTGCCGAAGCTCGAGCGCGGCATGCGCCGCGTCCACCGGACGATCACTCGGCGACTTCGAGAGCCAGCGCTGCACCAGATCCGCCACTTCGAGGGGCGCGTCGCACTCCGTATCGAGACGCGCCGGAGCCTCGGTCATGTGAGCGAGCACGAGCTCGTTGGCGTCCCGCCGATGCGAAAACGGACCACGGCCGGCAATCATTTCGAACAGCACGAGACCACACGCGTAAATGTCCGCCCGGCCGTCGACGGTTTTTCCCTCCGCTTGTTCCGGCGACATGTACTTGGGCGTACCGATGGCGACACCGCGCGCGGTCACGACGTGAGCTTCGCGATCCCGGTCCTGCAGCTTGGCGATACCGAAGTCCAAGAGCTTCACGCCGCCGGGCGCCGGCAAAAAGACGTTTTGCGGCTTGATGTCTCGGTGAACGACGCCAATGGCGTGCGCCGCCGCGAGCGCCTGGAGAACCCCGGACGAAACGCGCAAGGCGAGTGGCACGCTGAGGCGAGCCTCGCGGCGCAGACGCGTGGCAAGCGTTTCTCCGTCCAAGCGCTCCATCACGAAGAAAGGCACGCCGTCATCCGTCGTGCCCGCGTCCGTGACCGTCACGATGTTGGGATGCTGCAGGCGTCCGAGGGCGCGCCACTCGTTTTTCATGCGCGCGGCAAGATCGGTTCGCTCGACGAGCTGCGCGCGGAGCGCCTTGAGCACGAACAGCTTGCCGAGCTCCACGTGCTCGACTTCGTAAACGGAGCCCATGCCCCCCGAGCCGATCAACGCACGGGTCCGGTACTTGGTCCCCGGAACCAGCCGGCCGATAGCAAACTGCTCAGACACTTGCTCCCATCACCCCCGCACCCCAACCCGGGGCGCCCCCTTCGCGCGAGCACCCTTGGACGGAGAAAGGCCCCCACCCTCACCAGGCGGAGCTTTCACCATAACGCACCCGCAGCCGCCTCGCCTACCCACCTCGCTACCTACCCTCGCAGAGGTCCGACGGACAACGTCGGCCCGGCACCTCCTCGGACGCTCGAGCGGCGTCGTTGCCAGGTTTCTCGCGCGGCCTGAGGGGATCAGGCGAATGCCCGGCGCCGAACCCCGCGATTCTCCCACGCGCCCCAGGGGCGCTCCCGAGCACGCCTCGGCGCCCCGAATCCTCGCTTTGATGGGGATGGGCGGTCGAGATGGGGCGCGATGGGGCGAGATGGGGCGCGATGGGGCGCGATGGGGCGCGATGGGGGTCTGCGGAGGAAAAACGCCGCGCGGTGCTCCCGCACTCCGTCAAAGTCGCCCGAGCCCGCCTTTTGGGCGCAGCGCACGCGCCAGCTTTCGGCTTGCGACGCTGCACGTCGCCTGATAACCGCCTGCCCCCATGGCCATCTCACGCGACGACGTGAAGCGGGTAGCCGCCCTCGCTCGACTCGACTTGGACGAGAGCGCTCTCGACCACATCGCCACAGACCTCGACAAGATCGTCGGCTACGTCCAAAAGCTCGACGAGCTGGACACGTCCAACGTGGAGCCGACAACCCAGGTGGCGTTGGCCGCTCCCCTGCGGGAGGACCGGGTCCTGCCCGGAGTGCCACGTGAGCTCGCCCTCGCACAGGCCCCGCGCGGCAGCGACGAAGGCTTTCGGGTCCCCGGCTTCGTGGAGGAGCCATGACCGAGTCCATCGCCGAGCTGTCCGTCATCGAGCTCTCGAAGCGCGTCCAGAGCGGCGCGCTCTCGGCTCTCGACGTCGCCCGAGAAAGCTTGCGCGCCATCGCCGCGCGCTCGGAGCTGAACGCCTTCACGCACGTGGCCGAAGAAGCCGCGCTCGCCAGCGCCGAGGCGCTGGAGGCCAAACGCGCAACGGGCGCGCCGCTCGGACGCCTCGCCGGCGTCCCCATCGCCGTGAAGGACGCCATTTGCACGAGCGACCAACCCACGACGTGCGGCTCGCGCATTCTCCAGCGCAAAGTCGACGGCGGTCGCGTGGAAGGCTGGATGCCCCCCTACGACGCCACGGTCGTCCAGCGGCTGCGCGCGGAAGGCGCCTTGCTCGTCGGCAAAGCCAACATGGACGAGTTCGCGATGGGCTCGTCGAACGAGACGTCCGCGTACGGCCCCGCTCGCAATCCATGGGACCCCGAGCGCACTCCGGGCGGCTCCAGCGGCGGGAGCGCCGTCGCGGTCGCCGCAGGTCTTTGCGCCGCGGCGCTCGGCAGTGACACCGGCGGCTCCATCCGTCAGCCCGCCGCGCTGTGCGGCGTGGTCGGCGTCAAGCCCAGCTACGGGCGCGTCTCGCGCTACGGCTTGGTCGCGTTCGCGTCGAGCTTGGATCAAATCGGTCCCATGACGCGCGACGTGCGCAGCTCGGCGCGTTTGCTCGAGGTCATGGCGGGTCCAGACGATCGCGACAGCACCGTCGCCGGCGTCGCCGTCGGCGCCTACGAAGCCGCTTGCGAACGAGGGCTCTCGGGCCTGCGCTTCGGCGTGCCCGAGGAGTACTTCGGGGAAGGCCTCGACGCTGCGAGCCGCGCCGCCATCGAGGCCGTCATTCGAAAGCTCGAGCGAGCCGGAAACACCGTCCGCCCCGTGAGCCTCCCCCACACGCACTACGGCGTCGCCACGTACTACATCGTCGCGACGGCGGAGGCATCGAGCAACTTGTCGCGCTTCGACGGCGTGCGCTTCGGCCTTCGCGTCGAGGACGCGGGCGCGGATCTTCGCGCCATGTACGGCGCCACGCGCAACGCGGGCTTCGGCGCGGAGGTCAAGCGCCGCATTCTGCTCGGCACCTACGTGCTCAGCGCCGGCTACTACGACGCCTACTACGGCAAGGCGCAGCGAGTGCGTACGTTGATCCGCCGGGACTTCGATCGCGTCTTTCAGGACGTGGACGTGCTCTTGACGCCCACGAGCCCCACCACGGCGTTCCGCATCGGCGAGCGCTTCGACGACCCTCTCGCAATGTACATGGCGGACGTGTACACGCTGCCCGCCAGCTTGGCGGGCATCGCCGCCATTTCCTTGCCGTGTGGCCGCTCCGAGGCGACCGACACTGCGCCGGCGCTCCCCATCGGACTGCAGCTCCTCTGCCCTGCCTTCGAGGAGGAGCGCATGTTCGCTGCGGCCGCCAGTATCGAAGCGCTCGTGGGCCAAGGTTGAGCCGCGCATGCTGGTGACGAGAGCGCGGGCCGAACACGCCGAGGCAGTCGCCGCGCTCTTCGAGCGCGTCGACTGCCCCTGCTACTGTCGCTACTGGGACTTCCAAGGCGACGGCCGCGCGTGGCAAGATCGCTGCGCCAACGATCGCGCGCAAAGCCGCGCAGAGCTTTTGGATGCGCTCCAAGGTGACGACCTCTTCGGATTGGTCGCCGTCGAGGACGACCGAGTCGTCGGCTGGATGCGCCTCGCCACGCCGGAGCGCATGCAAAAGCAGTACGAAGGCCGGCTGTACCGCAATCTGCCGTGCTTCTCGGGCGACCGGAGCGGCGTGCTCGCCGTCGCTTGTTTTCTGGTCGACGAAGAGCGGCGGAAGAGCGGCGTCGCGCGCGCCCTTTTGGGCCGCGCCATCGAGCTCGCTCGCGAGAGCGGCGCTCGCTCTCTCGAAGCTTTTCCCCGGGGCGCCGAGGACGTCTCCGACGCCGAACATTGGCTCGGGCCACCGCGGCTCTACGCGGAATACGGCTTCGAGGTCGTCAGCGATTTCCGGCCCTACCCCGTCGTGCGCCTCGCGCTGTGACGGCGTCGACCCCCGGCGCGCGAAGCGCTCAGGGCGCGCCGTCGCGGCGGTGCCAGCCCGGCGTCGTCAAGAGCCCGGCGCTCAAGCCCACGAACGCCGCGAACAGCGCCTCTCGCCCTCGCGCCAGGCGCTCGGCGCGCACCAAGTCCACCAGCCCGCGCAGGGTGCCATTTTCCGCGGCGCCGCCCGGCAAGACGAGACGAAGCGCGCGCAGCTCGGGGTGAGTGAGGCCGAGCTGCGACGGATCCAGCGCGAGATCCGTCGGGACGAGCGGCGCGTTGCGGAGCGGCGCCAAAGCGTGCGCTAGCTCTTCGTCACCGAAGCCGCGTCGCGACGCAGCCGTAATCAACGGGTAGCCGCCGCTCGCGGTGAGCGGCAAGCGCTCCCCCGACTCGACCCCGGCGTCGAACGACAGCACCCCGCCCGTCCACGAGAACATCGAGGCGAGCCGCCGCTCGCGCTGCTCGCTCAGGAGCCGCGCGACGGCAGACGCCCGAAGCAACCCCCGCGACACGAGAACTTCGCCCAGACGAGCGTTCGTCTGGGTGGATTCGAGCAGGCAATCGTCCAGCTCGCGGGGGGCCACCGCGCCCTCGGCGACCGCCAACTCGCCGAAGAGCTCGGCCGTGTCCGTCGAGGCGACGAACTCCACGGCGCCGCTCTTGAAGAACACTCGCCGCGCGCGTTCTCCACTTTGCACGACGCACACGCCGCCAGCTTCCTTGCGCACGGCGTCGAACAAATGTCCCGCCAAGGTGCGTCGATCGAAGCGCACGGTCCGCGGCGGAACGGGCAGGCCCCGTCTGGGGCCTCCCTCCGGCGTCACGAACGCGTAGGCCGGACGGGCACACAAACCGCTCACAGCGGAGAGCGCGGCGAGCGGCACGAAGGGCCCCCCGTTCACGCTGGCGAGAGCGTCGAGCGGAATCCTGCCCGTCGCCACGCGGGAGAGAAGCTCGGTCAGCGTGACGGCGCCGAGCTCCGTGCCCTCCACGGCGCGCAGCGCCACGCGCGCATCCCGAACGGCGGTCGTGCGACGCGCCCCGGACTCGGGACGACGAACCGGGGGCGTCATGGAGCGGCCGAGCCCGGCGGCGCGCGGCGCCGCAGGGCCGCCCACTCCGAGCAGCTCCGAGTCACGGAGCCAGGCCGCGAGTAGGTCGCCGCCGAGCGCCAGGCCCTCGGCGCGCGCCGCCTCGAGGAGCGCGGCCGCGAATTCTCCCGCGGTCGCGAAGCGCTTGTCTCGCTCCCGCTGCAGCGCCCGGTCAATCACGAGCCGAAGCGACTTCGGCACGCCCTGCCCGTAGCGCTCCAGGTTGGCGAGATCCACGCGGCTGATGCGCGTCAGAATTTCCAGCTCGTTCTTGCCAGAAAAGAGCGGACGAAGCAGCAACAGCTCCGTCAATACGATGCCCACCGTGAACAAATCGCTGCGTCGGTCCACCTCGACGCCCGCCACCTGCTCGGGCGACATGTAGCCCATTTTTCCTTTGAGCTCTCCGGGCTGCGTGCGGCGCGCGACGATTTCGCTGCGCACGATGCCGAAGTCGCTCAACTTGACCTCACCCGAAACCCCGAGCAGCACGTTGCCCGGCGAGACGTCGCGGTGAACGAGGCGGAGCGGCCGCCCCGCCTCGTCGCGCGCGTCGTGCGCGTACTCGAGGCCGCGCAGCACCTCGTGCGCAATGTGCACCGCGACCGCCGTGGGCACGGGCTTCTTGGCTGCGGCGGCGATACGCAAGAGCCGCGCGACCGTCAGTCCCTCCACGAACTCCATCGCCATGAAGAGCTCGCCGCCGACTTCGCCGAAGTCCAAGACCTGAACGATGTTGGGATGACTGAGCGCCGCGCAAATGCGCGCCTCGTCGCAGAACATTTCCGAAAAGCGCGCGTCCGCCGCCAATCCGGGCAAAATGCGCTTGAGTGCGACGCGCTTGGCAAACCCGTGCGGGCCGGCGCGCTCGGCCACGAACACCTCCGCCATGCCGCCCACTCCAACCCGTTCGAGGAGTGAATACTCCCCGAGCTGATTCGGATTGGATCTCACGGCGACCATTCTACGGGATGTTAGCGGAACTTACGCGAGTGGTCCCGCGCTCGAGCCCTTGCGCGTAGCGACGCCTGCGGTGTTTCGGCGCATGCCGCGCTCAAGGTGCGCGCGCTCATCACAATTCACTCAGTAGTCCGACCCGCGCTCCACGTTGCGCGGTCGGGTGAGCCCGCGGAGGGGGGCCGCTGTGGGTCAGGGTGAGCCCGGCGCCGGTACCCCTGCACCCAGGGAGCAGGAACGCGAGCGGGAGGCGCCGAGGGCCCCCAGGCGGCCTGTAAAATTGGTCCTACCCCTTGGGTTCAGCCGAAGTCGGAGGTATTCGATGCGGAGATGTCGGACGATTCGAAGGAGCCCACAGCGCCCACCCCGCCGGACGTCGTGGCCGAGGACCACGAGGCCGACGGCCAAAGGCCGGATCATCCCCCGGGCCGGGTCGTGGCGGTGACGGGAGCCTCCGGTTTTCTTGGAAAAAACCTGATCGGGCTCCTCGAGGACAGTGACCGCGTCGAGCGCGTCATCAGCCTCGATCAGGTGGCGCCCTCGACCGCAGGCCGTAAGACGCGGCACTTCGACATCGACCTGACGCGGGGCAACCCCGAGGAGCGCATTGCGGAAATTCTTGGCGCAGAAGGCGTAGACACCCTCGTTCATCTGGCCTTTCGCAGCACGCCCAGTCATCGGCCCAGCAGCGTTCACGAGCTGGAGAGCGTTGGAACGATGCACACGCTGAACGCGTGTCGCCGCACGCAGGTCCACAAGGTAGTTCTCTGGAGCCAAACGTTCCTGTACGGCGCCCACCCCACGAACCCCAATTTTCTCTCGGAGAGCCACCCGCTGCGCGCCGGCCGTGGAGACGCCTTCTTTGGCGACAAGCTCGAGGCAGAAGCCGACGCACTGGATTTCGGCAAGCGCGGGCGGGGACGTATCGTGACCATCCTGCGCACGGCGCCGATCGTGGGGCCGTCCATCGACAATTACTTCACGCGTTACCTCGGGCAGCGTGCGGTGCCCACCGTCATGGGCTTCGATCCGCTCTGGCAGTTCCTTCACGAATCGGACGCGGTCGCCGCGCTCAAGCGAGCCATCGACCGTGACGCACCGGGCATTTTCAACATTTCCGGAGAAGGAGTGTTGCCACTCAGCAAGGTGGTGCGAGTGGTCGGCAGACGTGCGGTGCCGTTGCCGCGTCCGCTCGCGAATCTCGCGCTCGGAGCGCTGTGGGTCGCGCGCGCCTCGGCGATTCCGGGGGCTTTCCTGGACTATTTGCAGTACGTGTGCGTGGCGGACACGGCGCGCGCCCGTCGCGAGCTTGGCTTCGTGCCGATGTACACGAGCCGTGAAGCCGTCCTGGATTTCGCTTCTGCGCAGACCCTACGCGACGTGAAGCTGCTTTCGGAGAACCCCGCGTGACGAACAAGACGACCAAGAAAGGCCCTCCGAAGCGCCACGGCGGCACCGCACCAGGCCGCGGCGGTCGCCCGGGTCTCGAACCCGCCTCTCGCGGAGGGGGCCCACGCCGAACCGGTGCAGGGGGTCCTCCGCGCAGCGCCGGAACGCCGGAAGCCGGAACCGGCAGAAAGGGCCCCGGCCCCTCCGCTCCACGCTCCGCTCACGGAGAAGCCCCAGCGGAACGGCGCCGTCGAGGGGACTCGCGCCCGGGTCACGCGCCCACGGCCACGCTGCCACCCAAGCGCCGTGCTCACCAAGACCCGCCCGCGCCACGCGCCGTGCGCCCGCGCGCAACCTCCGCACCGCGCCCTCCAGAGCCGCCTGAGGACACGGATGACTTCGGTCCGGACTCGGATGGGTTCGACTCGAACGACTACGCGATGCTCGGTATCGGCTCGCGCATTCTCCCGCCCGACACGGATCTCGACGAGCTCTTCGAAGAGGACCCGGTCGAAACACCGAGGCCCGCCGATACGCCCGAGCCCTCCCCGGATCCGGCGACGGTGGCCACCCGCATTCGCGAGCTCGAGGCGCGTTTGGACGGCATGATGCGCGCCGCCATCGGTGCGCCGCCGGAGCCAACTCCCGAACCTCCGCCCGGCACGGAAAGCGTGGAAGCAGACGCTGCCGACCTGAACGACACGACCGCCGTCGAGGCGGCGCGCGAGCTCTTGGAGAGCGACTACTACCGGCGCACGTGGGGACGCGCCGGGCTCCGCGCTCACGCGGAAGAAGTCGACGACTTCGGCCTCGATCCGGATTTCGAGCAGCGCCTCCGCCCGCTCCTGGAGTTCCTCTTCAAGCGCTACTTCCGCGTGGAAACGCGCGGCATCGACAACATTCCCGCGCATGGCCGCGCGGTCATCGTCGCCAATCACTCCGGCACGCTGCCGCTCGACGGAGTCATGTTGCGCGAGGCCTTGCGCGAGCATCACCCCGCCTCGCGGGATCTGCGCTGGCTCGCCGAAGACTTCATTTTCTACCTGCCGTTCATCGGCGTCGCCATGAACCGCATCGGCGCGGTGCGTGCTTGCCAAGAGAACGCTCAGCGTCTCTTGGCCACGGATCACCTCATCGCAGTCTTCCCCGAGGGCGAAAAGGGCATCAAAAAGCTCTTCACCCAGCGCTACCAGCTGCAGCGCTTCGGGCGCGGCGGCTACATTCGCTTGTGCTTGCGCACGAAGAGCCCCCTCATTCCGTGCGCCATCGTGGGCGCCGAGGAAACCAACCCGATGCTCTACCGCCTGGAGAACGCCTCGCGGCTCTTCGGGCTGGACTACGTGCCCATCACGCCCACCTTTCCGTGGCTGGGGCCGCTCGGCTTGGTTCCCGCGCCGACCAAGTGGCGCATCACTTTCGGTGAGCCCATCGAGCTGGATGGGTACGGGCCCGAGGCCGCGGACGACCACGTGCTCATCGGGCGCCTCTCGGAGCGCGTACGCACGGCCATCAGCTCCATGCTCGACGGCTCGCTGCGCGCTCGTCGCAGCATTTGGTTGTGAGCCACAAGCGTTCCAGCCGAGCCATCCACGGCGTGCTCGTCGTGGACAAACCGCGCGGGCCAACGAGCCATGACGTCGTGGCGGCCGTGCGTCGACACTTCGGGACGCGCCGCGTGGGGCACGCCGGCACGCTCGACCCCATGGCGACGGGCGTCCTGGTCGTTCTTTTGGGCGAAGCCACGAAGCTCTCGGCGCATTTGACGCGGGACGTGAAACGTTACGTCGCGCGCGTTTCCTTCGGCGCCGCCACCGACACGCTGGACGCCGAAGGGCGCATCGTGCGCGTCAAAACGCTCGAACCGGGCTGGCTCACGAAGGACGCCTTGGAGGCCGCGCTCCACTACGAGCTCGAACGAACGCTCCAAATCCCTCCCGTGGTCAGCGCCATCAAAGTAGCCGGCAGAAGCGCGCATGAGCGGGCTCGGCGTGGCGAAGAGATCCATCTCGCGCCGCGGGAGGTGGAGCTGCACGAAGCCACGGTACGCGCCTGGGACGACCAAGGTCTGGAGGTCGAGCTCTTGGTCTCCAAGGGCTACTACGTTCGCGCGTTCGCTCGTGACCTGGGAGAAGCGCTGGGGGTTCCCGCGCACCTCGCCGCGCTGCGGCGCACCGCGAGCGGTCCTTTCGTGGACGGCGAAGCTCTGCCTTTCCCCCTCGCCGAAAACGCCGCACCAACGCCACTCTACGACGTCGTCAAGCGGGCTCTCGTCACGTGCACGTTGACGGAAGAGGGAGCGACGCGCGCCAAAGATGGCAAACAGCTGCGCCCCGACGATCTCGCGGAGCATGCGTTCCCCCCACAGGAGGCCCTGCACCTCGAAGGCGTCACCCACGATTCGTTCCCCCCAAGTGACTCCGCGTCGCGACCGTCGTCCGAGACGGAGAGCGAGGGCGATGACGGGGACGACGTACCGAGCGGCGCCCTCCTGGCTTGCCTCTACGGGGCGCGTGTCGTCGCCTTGGCGACGCAGCTCCCCGACGGAAACCTAAAGGTTGTTCGAGGGATCCACGACCCTGGCGCGGAACCTTCCGCCTGATCCTGGGGAGCGCCGAGGCAGCGTCCGGCGCCTCGCCTTGCAGGCTCATCACTCGTCGGCTAGACAGGGATGTCTGGCGGTGTAGTACCGCGACAGGGCTCCGCATCCGCCCCGTCCTTTCGAGGATGTGACGGCGGATTGAGAAGGGTCGACAAAAAGTCGTCCCAGGGGCCGGGAAGACGCGTTGGATTCCGAACCTCCAAAACAGGCCCTGCTCTTTGGGCTCGCACTCCTACCCGCCGCCGTTGCCGCGATATTCGCCGCGAGCAGCACGGTTTTAGGTGCACTCTCGGGGGCGCGGCGCGCCGCGCTTCGAGACACCTTGGAGGGTGCTAGCCGTTCCGCGCTCGAGCGCTACGCGCAACACGAGCACACCATCGAGGCCCGCTGGCGCATCCTGCGCGTCACCGGTGTGGCGGCGGCAGCCTTGCTGCTCATGGCGCGCCTCCCCGAGGAGGGCCCTGCCACCTGGGTCGTGGCCGTGGGGGTGGCAACGCTTGCCTACGCCATCCCCAGCGAGCTCATCGGCGTGCTTTTGACGAGCCACGCCGAGCAAGCTGCGCCGGCCTTGCTCCGACTCCTCCGCCCCATCGAGTGGCTAGTGGCCCCCGTGGCCGACCCCATCGCTGCGCTCGCCCGCCGGCTGGGCGGAGCGTCACGCCCCAAGCGGCCCCCCCAAGCAACGATCACCGAGACCGAGGTCGAGCACATCGTCAACGAGGGAGAGCTGAACGGCTCGCTGGCGCATGACCAGTCCCAGATGATCCGCAACGTCCTCGACTTCAAGGACGTGTGCGCGGGCGAGGTCATGGTTCCGCGCACGCACGTGGACGCGCTCAACGTGAACATGGCACCCGAAGAGGTGCTCTCCGCAATCGCCAAGACGCAGCACTCCCGCTACCCGGTGTTCTCGGACGGCATCGACAACGTGCGCGGCATCTTGCACGTGAAGGATCTCTTCACGGCCATCGCCAAAGATCGCTCGGCGCCCATCGACTTGCGTGAGCTGATGCGCACGCCCGTCGCCTTCGTGCCCGAGTCGCAGCCCGCGTCCACCGTGCTCAAGGACATGCGCGTGGGCCGGCATCACTTGGCCGTCGTCATCGACGAGTTCGGTGGCTTTTCCGGCATCGTCACGCTGGAAGATCTGCTCGAAGAAATCGTCGGCGACATTCAGGACGAGCACGACTTGGAGGACGAAGCGCCCATCGTCGATCTCGGTGACGGCAAGCTCCTCGTGGACGCCAGCGTGCCCGTTTCCGACTTGAATCGTCGCCTCGGCACGCAAATTCCGGACGACGGAGACTACGTGTCCGTGGGCGGACTCCTCGTCGATCGCCTCGGCAACGTGCCCGCCACCGGCGAGCGCCATGAAGCGTACGGTCTCTCGTTCCTCGTGCGTGACGCGGACGAGCGTCACATCTCACGCGTGGAAATCGCTCCACTCGAGCCGAACCCCGGCTCCATGCCCTCGAACGACGGCAAGGTCAGCGCCGCCTGACGCGCGACGCTCTCCGCGTTCGAACGCGCGGAATCGAACGGGCGCGGCTAGCGAATGAGCGAGCCACAAAACGAGAAAGGGCGCCCCTGGCGGAGCGCCCTTTGCTCGAACTTCGCGGTGCCCAGAGAGACTTGGGCGGGCCCAGCCTCAGGAAGGCCCAGCCTCAGGAAGGCCCAACCTCAGGAAGGCCCGTGACCGATGGCCTTGAGCTTGGTGAGAAGCGCGTTGCCGGTGTCTACGAGGCCGAGCTTTTCGTTCGTCGGGTCGCTCTTGTCGCCGCGGAGCAGCGTTTCGAGGTTAGTGATTTCGCGACCCAAGAGGACGAGCACGTCGTTCGAGCAAACCGAACCTTGCGTCGACGGATCCACCGGAATCAGCTGCGGACTGTCCCCAGCGGGATCGCCCTTGGTGTAGCGCTTGACCTTTTGAACCTTGCCGCCGCTCTTGATTTCGAACTCGTTCGGCCAGGTACCCTTTGCAGCGAACGGCGCCGGCAGCGGCTGCATGGACGCAACCGGCCCCGACGGGCTGGAGGACACGAACACCGACCAGTTGAACTTCGGGTTTTCCTTCTGACCGAGGAACTCCTCGATGTTCTTGCGGTTGCCCCCCAACACACGCTTCAAGCGGTCCGCTTGGTCGTTGGCCGAGTCCGCGTCTCCGGCGAACTTCACGAGCAAGCGGTTGACCTCGTTGCTCATGAGGCCGATGCCCTTGCCGGCGAGGTTGTTGCCGTCGAACGGGATCGAGAGGCCGCCGAGCGCCGTCAGCTCGGCCTCGGGGAACTTGCCCTCGTTGAGCGCGGCCTTGGCCTTCTTGAGCGTGTCGGCAAGCTTCGTGATTTCGCCGTTGGCCTTGTCCACTTCGTTCGCGAGCATTTCGGCGCCAGCGAGCGCTGCCTGATGACGCGAGCCACGCTCCGCGCCACCGCCGAACGCGTAGCCAATCACACCGCCGACGAGCGCCGTGACGGCTGCGAGCACCATGATTTTGCCGCGACCCTTCTTTTGCGCGTCGACGAGCTCCTCGCTCATTTCGATGCGGATCGCCTGCGGCTGCGCGGCAACCACCTGAGGCGCCGAGACCGACGCGTAGGGATCCGTGGGGTCGATGCGCGGGGCCACGGGGGCGGCTGCAGCTGGACGAGCTGCCGCGAAAGGCGGAGCCGGAATGCTTGCGCCGGGCCTCGGGCCCAGGTTCGGGGGCGGCGCTACGCTCGCGCCCGGGTTCACACCCATGGGCGGCGGGATGGAGGCACCGCCTACCGCCCCAACCGTCTTCTTTCCGAGGCGGGCCTTGAGATCAATCTTGGGCTTGTTGCTATCGTCGGCCATCGGGGTCCTGAGGCACCTGGGTTGGTACCGCCTAAGTTGTGAGCCACTCCGTTTGAGGGGACCCGGCAGAGGAACTCTCGACGGAAGAAATTCGAGGAATTCCGGCGGCGGCGGGCCTGGACACTAGCCGCCAGACAATGCGTGGGCAAGAATGAATTCGGCATGCCGAGGCTCGAGATCGCTCACAAGACGCTCGAAGCACGAGATGGCACAACCCTGCGATACTTCGACAGTGGCGGTGAAGGACCCGCAATCGTACTAGCCAATGGACTCGGCGGTCCGTTGTCCGCTTGGAAGCATCAGATTCGGCATTTCGCGAATCGCTATCGAGTGCTGAGCTGGGACTACCGTGGCCTCTATGGCTCGGCGTTGCCGCCGGGAAACAACCCGGATCTCAGCATCCACGCGCACGTCGAAGACTTGCTCTGCATCCTGGAAGCCACCGGCGTCGACAAGTTTGCGCTCGTCGGCTGGAGCATGGGCGTTCAGGTGGCGCTCGAGCTTTACGCGGATCACCCGGATCGGGTGACTCATCTGGTGCTCATCAATGGAAGCTTCGGTCGTCCGCTCCACGGCGTCGGAGTACCGTTTGCCCGCCATTTTCTGCCGCTCGCGGTCGAGCGCGCGCGGCGCATGCCCTACGTCGGCAACGCCATTCTGCAACGCGCCAGCCGCTGGCCGGAAACCGGGCTTTGGCTGAAGCGGCTCGGCGTCATCTCCAAGACGCTGGACCAGGACCTCTTCAACGAGCTGGTGACGGACTTCGGCAGCCTCGACCTCGGATTGTACTTCACGATGCTCGGCGTGCTGGGCCAGCACGACGCTGCGCACGTGCTGCCGGCCATTCGCGTGCCGACGCTGGTCGTCACCGGAACGCGCGACCTGTTCACCCCGCCCCGTCTGGCCGAGAAAATGGTCGAACGTATCCCACAGGGTGAGCTGCTCGTGGTCCGTGGCGCGACGCACTACGCGGCCGCCGAGTACCCCGAGCTCATCAACCTTCGGCTCGACAAGTTCCTCGCGGAGCACGACTCCACCCGGGCCGGCTTCGTGCGCGCCGCCGGGTAAAAAACGAACGAAAAAACGGCGAGAACGGGGGGCCGCCCGCTCACCTCGTTTGACCCTATCTCCGCGATTTGACAGGCTCTCGGCACCTTCGCCGCCCGCGCGAACGAGAGCCACATGTCGAAGCGCGTCATCGTCATCGATAACTACGACTCCTTCACCTACAATCTGGTGCAGTACCTGGAGTCCTTGGGCGCCACGTGTGACGTGCGTCTCAACGACAAGACGACGGTGGAAGAGGTGCTGGCCGACGCACCGGACGGCGTGTTGCTTTCCCCCGGTCCTGGCACCCCGGACGACGCGGGGGTCACTCTGGACCTCATCGCGCGCAGCCAAGGCAAAGTCCCCATTTTCGGGGTCTGCCTCGGGCACCAGTCGATTGGGCAAACCTTCGGCGGCACGGTCATTCGTGCGCCGCGGCTGATGCACGGCAAGACCTCCCCCATCGAGCACGACGGCAAGAGCATTTTTGCGGGTCTGCCCTCACCGTTCGAGGCCACGCGCTACCACTCGCTCATCATCGACGAGAAGGGTTTCCCCGACGCGCTCCAGGTGACCGCTCGCACGGCCACCGGAGAAATCATGGGCGTGCGCCACCGCAGTTTTCCGATCGAAGGCGTCCAGTTTCACCCCGAGTCCATCCTCACGGACGGCGGCATGCGCATCATGCAAAACTGGCTCGACTCCTTGGGGAAAGCTGCGTGACGATTCAATTCAAAGACGCCTTGCCCCGCCTCGAGGCGGGGTCCGTACCGGACGCGGCGCTCGTGCGTGAAGTGTTCGACGCCATGCTGTCGGGCAGCTGGAGCCCCACGCAAATTGCGGCGTTCGTGGTCGCCCTTCGCCTGCGCGGAGAAACTTCCGAGGTCATCGCCGCTGCAGCCGCCAGCATGCGAGCGCACATGGTGCAGGTGACGCACGCCTTCCCACGCCTCCTCGACACCTGCGGCACTGGCGGAGACGGACGTGGCAGCCTGAATTTGTCGACCGGCGCGGCCATCATCGCTGCGGCCGCCGGCGTTCCCGTCGCCAAGCACGGCAACCGCGCCATTTCGAGCCGCTCCGGCAGCGCCGACGTACTCGAGTCCCTCGGCATTTCGCTGGCCGTGCCCCCCGACGCCGCGCACCACGTGCTCGAGGCGGCCAACATCGCCTTCTTGTTCGCGCCCGCGCATCACCCCGCGCTTCGACACGTCGGCCCCGCGCGCAAGGAGCTCGGCGTGCGCACCGTTTTCAACTGCCTGGGCCCCCTCGCCAACCCGGCCCGCGCCACACACCAACTGCTCGGCGCCTACGATGACGCGCTGCGCCCGGTGCTCGCACGAACGCTGGCTCAACTCGGCGTCGAACGCGCGTGGGTCGTCCGCAGCGAGGATGGCATGGACGAGCTCAGCCCGTTCGCCCCCACGCGCGTCACGGTGCTCGACCAGGGCGTGCTCAGCGAGCTCGTGGTGACTCCGGCGGACTTCGGCATGGCGATGAGCCCCGAAGGAGCCATCGACGGCGGAGACGCCCCCGACAACGCCCGAGTGTTGCAGGCCGTCTTGCGCGGCGAGCCGCACCCGTCGCGCGAAGCGTTCATTTTGAACGCGGCAGCCGCACTCTGCGTCGCCGAGGGGCTCGTGCCGCGCGAAGCCGCCGAGCGTGCCACCGAGGCGCTCGATTCGGGCAAAGCGGAGCAAACCCTGGAGCGCTGGAGAGCCGCGTCGCAGAGCGCCGCGGCGGCCGCGTGACCGCCGTGTCACTTTTGAACCGCATTCTGCAGACGAAGCGGGCCGAGCTCGGCCCGCTTCGTCTGCAGAAT
>JAEYVE010000272.1 GCA_023432025.1 Pseudomonadota bacterium | reverse complement strand
CGCGCCGCCTGCGCGCCGGAGGCGCGCGTGGCGTAGTGCGGGAGCACCGTGTTCCGCTGGAGGGTTTCCTTCCCCACTGGAAAGTGCTCTGGGAAAAAGTCCATTTTTCCGAGCGTTTGGGCGTTCTTGCGGGCGAAGGGGCGGCGTTTTCATTTTGTCCTGATATGATGTTCAGTGTTCGCTGACCCTCGGGACTCGCCGTGTTTTGTGAGCTGCTCGGTCGCTCGTGTTTTTCGTTTTTGCGCGCTTCCTCTCATCCGGAAGAGTTGGTGGAGCGCGCCCACGAGCTTGGCCTGGGGGCGTTGGGGCTTTGTGATGTCGACGGATTGTACGGCGCCGTACGAGGCTGGAAGCGGGCGCGAGAGCTCGGCGTCCGCTTCCTGGTCGGCGCGGAGCTTCGCCTCGAGCTCGACCCCGCAAAAAAAACCGAGCAAGAGGGTCTTGCCGAGCTGCCCAGCGTGGCGCTGCTCGTTCAAAACGCCCGCGGCTACGAGAACCTCTGCCGCCTGCTGACCAAGAGCCACGCGGACCGCCCCAAAGGAGAATCCGGCTGTCATCCCGACTGGCTGGGCGCGCATGCGGAAGGGTTGGTCGCCGTGGTGCCCGCGCCGCGCCTGGCGGGGGCGTCTGCCACGTCCAAAGACACCCTCACGCGCACGCTCGAGCTTTTGACCGAGGCGTTCCCCCAGCGCGCCTACGTGGCCACTTACCGTCACCTGGACGGCCTGGATCCGGCGCGAGCGCGATGGGCGCGCGCGGCCGCCCAGCGCTACGGCCTGCCCATCGTCGCCTCCAGCCGTCCTCGCTACCACCTTCCGTCTCGGGGGCCGCTCGCGGACGTGATGCACTGCGTGCGGCGCGGCCTCACTCTGGACCAAGCAGGCACCGAGCTCGCTCCCAATCACGAAGCCTACCTGCGCTCCGAGGCGGACATGCGCCGCCTCTTCGCCGATCACCCCGAGTGGGTGGACCGAACCGCGGAAGCCGCAGAAAGTCTGCGGTTCGATCTCGGTGAGCTCGAGTATCACTTTCCGTGTGAGCTCACCCCCGGACAGAGCGCGGACGACCGCTTGGCGGAGCTCACCTGGGAGGGAGCGGCGCGCCGTTACCCCGAAGGCTGCGGCGCGGAGCTCGAAGCGCAGCTCCACAAGGAGCTCCGCCTCATCGCCAAAATCGGTGTGGCGCCGTACTTCTTGAGCACGCGCGACATCGTGGAAATCGCTCGGCGCCGTCGCATCCTGTGTCAGGGGAGGGGAAGCGCCGCCAACAGCGCGGTCTGCTACGTGCTCGGAATTACCGCAGTAGATCCAAAGCGTTCCAAGTTACTTTTCGAGCGATTTCTCAGCGAAGAACGGGCCGAGCCGCCCGACATCGACATTGATTTCGAGCACGAGCGACGTGAGGAGGTCATCCAGGAAATCTACGAACGCTACGGTCGCGAGCGCGCGGCGATGGTCTGTGAGGTCATCAGCTATCGCGGCAAGAGCGCGCTTCGTGAAGTGGGCAAGGTGTTCGGGCTCAGCCTCGAGCAGGTGGACCGACTGAGCGGCACCCTGACGCACTGGGACGCGAGCGAGGTGGCGGAAAAGCGACTTACGGAAGCGGGCTTCGACGCGCGCGACGCACGCGTGCGCCAAGTGGTGGCCTTGGCCGGACAGCTGCAGGGCTTCCCGAGGCACTTATCGATTCACGTGGGCGGCTTCGTGCTGTCGTCGCGACCGCTTTATGAAGTGGCTCCCATCGAGCCGGCGCGCATGGAGGGGCGCACCGTCATCCCGTGGGACAAGGACGACATCGACGCGCTCGGGTTCTTCAAGGTGGACGTGCTCGGGCTCGGCATGCTGACGGCCATTCGCAAAGCGCTCACGCTCATCCACGCGGACGGCGGTTTGCGGCTTTCCAGCTCCACGTCGGCGTCAGCTTCGGGGGCCTCGACATCGGGCTTCCCGGATCCGAGGGCCTCGGCTTCGGGCTCCCCGGATCCGTCCGCTCCCGCGGGCCAGCAGAGTCCGTCCCTTCACGCCTCGCACCCGGAAGACGACCCGCTGGAGGTGATTACGCGCATCCCCGCCGAAGATCCGGCCGTGTACGACATGATGGGCCGTGCGGACACGGTGGGCGTTTTTCAAATCGAAAGCCGCGCACAAATGGCCATGCTGCCGCGGCTTCGGCCACGCAGTTACTACGACTTGGTGATCGAGGTGGCGCTGGTGCGCCCCGGGCCCATTCAGGGCGGCATGGTGCACCCCTATTTGCGGCGCAGAAACGGCGAAGAGGACATCACCTTTCCGCACGAAGACTTGGTCCCCGTTCTCGAGCGCACCAAAGGCGTCCCGCTCTTTCAGGAGCAGGTGATGCAAATCGCCATTTTGGGCGCCGGCTACACCGGCGGAGAAGCCGACCAGCTGCGCCGTGACATGGCCGCCTGGAAAAAAACGGGGAAGCTCATGCGTCACAGGGATCGCCTGCTCCGCGGTTTTGCTCGAAAAGGCATCGAGCAGTCGTTCGGAGCGGCGCTCTTCGAGCAAATCAAAGGCTTCGGCGACTACGGGTTTCCGGAGAGCCACGCCTCGTCCTTCGCGCTGCTCGTTTACGTGTCGGCGTGGCAAAAAGCGCACTATCCAGCGCATTTCGCCTGCGCCGTCATCAACTCGCAGCCCATGGGCTTCTATCAGCCGTCCACCCTGGTGCGAGACGCGCAGCGCCACGGCGTGGAGGTGCGGGACGTCAGCGTGCTTCGAAGCAACTGGGATTGCACGCTGGAGCCCCCGGGGGACGAGTGCCGCATCGAAAGCACGGCCGTGGGGGCGCGGCGCGCGCTTCGGTTGGGCCTGCGGCTCGTGAAGGGTCTCGGGGAAACCGCCGCTCGGCGCATCGAAACGGCGCGCGCCGAGCTCTCGGGCACGTTCGAGTCGCTCAGCGAGCTGACGCGGCGAGCGGCGCTGAAAAAAGACGAGGTGGAGGCGCTCGCGGAGGCCGGCGCCCTCGAAGAATTGGTGCCAGGAAGACGGCAAGCGCTCTGGCAGGCGCGCGCACCGCGCGCGCCCGGGCTCTTTTACGAAAGCTCGTTGAACGAGCCAGACGCAGCGCTGCCCGAGTTGCGCTCGGCCGAGCAGCTCCTGCTCGACTATGGACGCAAGGGACTCAGCGTTTCCGACCACCCGATGCGCTACCTCCGAAAGCGCTTGAGCAAGCAGGGCGTCGTGCGCGCCGCTGATCTCGCGTACTTACCGAAGGGCGCCCCCGTACGCGTGGCGGGGTTGGTGCTGAGCCGCCAGCAACCGGCCACGGCGAGCGGAGTCGTGTTTTTCACGATCGAAGACGAAACGGGCTTTTCGAACCTCATCGTGTATTCGAGCGTGTACGAGCAGTTTCACCACGTCGCGCGGCACGCCAGCTTGCTCGTGGCGGCCGGGCACATCGAACGCGACGTAGAGGGCTCGAGCGAGCGCGTTCCCGTCATTCACGTCGTGGTCCGGCACCTCGAACGGCTCGACCGCGGCGGCGCGCTGCGCAAACAATCGCGCAATTTTCACTAGTCCAGGCGGCGCCCGCCCAGACGCACGTCCCAGGAGCCGCGCGCGACTCCGCGCGAGCAGTGTCGCCAGCCGCTCGAAAACAGCACGCAACGCGGCCCCCCGCAGGCCGAACACGGCGCATGCGTTTTCGAACGAAGTGCTCGTGGGTCCTCGTGTGGTCCAGTTTCCTGAGCGGCGCCTGTGCCTCCGAACCTCCGCAGAACACCAGCGAGCCCTCCAGGGAGAACGAGCCCACCGCCCCGCCCGGCGCGCGTGCTCCGGTCGCTCCACTGCCGACGGAGCCGAGCGGCGGCGGCGCGCCGCCCACCGACAACCCGTGGCTTCATAGCCCTTCTGCTTCTGGCGGTGGCGGTGCGTCCGAGGAGCCCGCGAGCGGACCGGGCGGCGCGTCCACTCCAGGTGCCGCCGGGCAAGCGACCGGGGGCGGCGGTTCCAGTGCGGGGCCGAACGCGCCGCCGCCCGCACCTCCACAGCTCCTCATCACGCGCTACTTGGAGGGCAAAGCTTCGGACAAAGCCTTGGAAATCACGCTCGTCGGCGACGAGGGCGCAGAAATCGGCGCTTGCGAGGTGTGGACCTACGTGAACGGCGGCGTTTCTCCTTACCGCCGTGTGGCGCTCTCGGGGGCGCTCGCTCCGGGTCAGTCGTTGGTCGTCTGTGGTCCCAAGGCGTCTCCGCCGCTCGCTGCAACGTGCGATCTCGTTTCTACGGGCATCGTGCACAATGGAAACGACGCGCTCGTTTTGCGTTGCGGCGACCAAGTCATGGACAGCTTGGGTCGCGTGGGGGAGGACCCGGGCAAGGGGTGGGGCGCGGAGCTGTCCACGCAGGACGTCCATTTGGTTCGCTCGTGTGACGTGCTCGTGGGGGACACCACGTTCGACGACGCCTTCGTGCCCGAGCCGGACTGGTACGCCACGGCCCTCGACGACCTCACTCGGTGGAATCAGCGGAGCTGCCCGGCGCTTGGAGCGGGGGGCGCGCCCGGCTGAGCTCGGTGAGGGCACCCAGCTGCACGAGCAGGGAAGCGAGATCGGCTTGGCGCGGCGAGCTGGTCTTGGAAAGCACGCGTTGCACGTGCACGCGCGCCGTATTCACGCTGATGTCGAGCTCTTCGGCGAGCGCTCGCGGGGCTTTCCCAGAGGCTACGCCGAGCGCTACGCGCGATTCAGCGGGAGTCAGTTGAAAGAGCTGCTCCAAGAGCTCGGCGGGAGGAAGCCATTTGAGCCCGCGGTCCAGCACGTGAACGAGAGAACCCACGCCGTTCGGGTGCGCCGTCATCACCACGAGTTGCTCGGCTCCCTCGGCATCCATGAGACGCAGAGCCCGAGGCATGTTCGGCTCCGTGCTCGCCACCAGTCGCGCCAATTGCGCCGTGTGAGTGCGCCCCGCCCAGAGCTGGCCGTCATGCGTTTCCAGCGCGCCGTCCTCCCGAAGTAGGCGCTTTGCCGCGGGGTTGTGAGCGAGAACGTTCCGGTCGTCGTCCACCCAAAACACGGGGTGAGAGAGAAGAAGCGGGTCAACCTGTGTGGCGGGCTGCACGGACGGCGTGGGGGTCGCCTTTCGGAGAAGGCCCATCAGGCGGGCTACGCGTGACAAGTGTGGCACCAGCGCATCGAGCACGGGCCTCGCGTCGCTCTCCCGCTCATCGGGCTCGAGAAGCGCCAACGCAACGAACGCCGACGGCTCGCCCACTCGCACCACGCGGGGATGAAGCTTTCGTGGGCGGCAAATAGCTCGACAAAACGCGGTCTTTTCGAGGTGCTCGTGCGGCACGAGGGGGCTCTGGAGTGCGATGGCGCCAAGCTCCCAGGGGTCTTCCCACAGGGGACTTACGGCGTGCTCGGGGCCCAGCTCCTGCGGAAGCCCAGCCCAAAACTGCCGGCTTTCCGCAGGCGGCACGACCTGCGTCGTGAGCCCCGCGGCGCAGCCGATGTCCGCCGACAGAGCCTCGACGAACGGCGCAAAGCCGTGCTGCTCCGTCAACCCGTCCAGCAGGAGGGGGACCCAACTCGAGCGCAGCAGAGCGAGCTCCATGCGCCCCCGTTCGCTCGGTTCGGCCATTTAGCCTCTTTCTCGAAGCACCTCGACAAAAGCAAGACACCGAACGAGAAAATCCGCCGTAACTTCGCGCAAGGCGAGGGGTTACGGCGGATTCTTGGGTTCTCGTGCGCAGGTCGCTCGAGGGACGTACGGCGATCCCCGGGGGAATCGCCGTGCTGTGGACCCGCGTGCGCGCGAAGCCGCGACTGCATGCGTGCGGCGAAGCCGCGAGCCGGAATCAGTCCGCCAAGCGCACGTTGTCGAGCAACGTGGAGCCGGCGCCGTTGTCCGTGTTGACGGCCAAGTGGAACTGCGCGTCTGCGTAGTTGCCAGCCAGCGCCGCGACGACGCCCGGAGGCAAGGCGAACTCGAGCGTGCTCCAGCTGCCGAGAGTCACCCCCGCGAACGACGTCCAACCGACCCACTGGTGGTGAATGCCAGCGGAGGGAACGGAGACGAGCAGCTGGATATCGCCGAGCCACCAGGGGTTGCTCTGGGCCTGGCTCAGAAGAACATCCACGGCCAGCTTGTCGCCCAAGCTTTCGAGCTCGACGGTTTCGAACACGGGGCTCGACACCTCGACGTAACCGCGACCCTTCACCGACAGCGCGAAGTCGCCGTCCGTGCCGCCCGCCACCCGAGAAACGACGGGCTGCGCCGGGCTGCCCGTCCAGAGGCGGCTGTCGTCCTCGAAGCTGAGGAAGCTAGCGGACTCTTCTTCTGCCTCGGGGCCGGTGAACACCACGTCGTCGATGCACAGCGTTTCGCCCACGGGGATGATGCCGGCGCCGAGCACGAACGTGATCCACGCCGTATCCGTGTCTTCTGCGACGGTCGCCGTGTACGACAGCAGGTTCGGCTCACCGTCCAGGGGCGCGTCGATGTACTGGTTGGTGGTGTACATGAACCAGTACTCGTTCAGGTCGTCGTGCACCTCAATCGGCAGCTCGAGGGGCGTCGAAGCCCACGCCTTGAACGACAGCGTGTAGGGCTGACCGGCCTCGAAGCGGAGGCCCGCCTGACGGAGCTGAGCGCCCCAGGAGTGCTCGTCCAGCGTATCCACGCGGACGCACAGACGGCCGTCCTCGACCGTGGTTTCTCCGGCACCGCCGGCCCACCAACCGGGCACGGACCAGCCGTCCGCGCCTTCGTCGAAGCTGCCGTTTTGGATGAGATTCTGGGCACTTGCGGTCCCGCTCAAGCCCACGGACGCCAGGAGAACGAAAACCCCACCCAGCACGCTCGTCAGTTTCATCCCGATGATCCCTTTTCGCCTTGGTTCTGGAAGCTCTAGAGCCGGACACACGCAACACCGCAGTGTGATTCGCGCGCCAAGTCCCGCTGTAGGTGCACTAATGCGGGACAGTGTGGGTCTCCGTCATCCTGCAAATGCATTACAGCATGAGTTTTTGTGAAGAGACTTTCAGTCGTACCTGCTGATTTCCCCAGCGTTGAAGGCGTGGTCGTCGGGTTGTGGGATGGAACAAATGCTCACTTGATTCCCCGGGTTCCCCGAAAACTGTTTCCCCGACGGGCCTATTGGCCGTTCGAACACGCCCGTGACTCGCGGGTGGTGGAAGCGCTCGAAAAAGAAAAAAGCGCCGAGCAGCTTCGCTGCCCGGCGCCTTTCCTGAGGCCGCTCGAAGAAACCTTCAGGCGACCTGCGTTTGAGCGGAGCTGGCCCCGATGGTCTCGCCACGCGCAGCTTGGAGGCTGTCGCTGCGGCCCTTGGCCTCGTCGTTGACCTTGACGCTGACCAAACGCGACACGCCCGGCTCGCCCATCGTCACGCCGTACAGCACGTCCACGCTCTGCATCGTCTTGCGAATGTGCGTGATGAGGATGAACTGCGACTTCGACGTCATCGAGCGGATAGCCTCGTTGTAGCGAGACACGTTCGCCTCATCGAGCGGCGCGTCGACCTCGTCCAGCACGCAGAACGGCGACGGACGATGCTGGAAGATGGCGAAGATGAGGCTCACGGCCGTGAGCGCCTTTTCACCACCGCTCATCAGCTCGATGTTGCCGAGCTTCTTGCCCGGGGGCTGAGCCATGATGTCGACGCCCGTGGCCAGCAAGTCTTCCGGATTGGTGAGCTGCAGCTCGGCGCGGCCGCCGCGGAAGTTCTTCACGAACGTCTTCTTGAAGAGCTCGTTCACGGAGTCGAACGTCTCCTTGAAGCGTTTGCGGCTCTCCTTGTCCATGTGCTTGATGGCGCGCTCGAGCTCTTCCAGCGCCTTTTCGATGTCGACCTTCTGACCGTTCAGGTCGTTGAAGCGCTTTTCGGCCTCTTCGTACTCGCGCTGCGCGTCCAGGTTCACCGGGCCCATGCGGTCGATGGACTTCTGTAGCTCGTCGATGCGCTTCTTGTGGTCCTCGTCCGGCGGCATGCGGAGGTGGTAGTCGCCCACCACGCGTCGAAGGTCGAGCCCGCGGAACTTCTCGCGGATGGTCGTGAGCAGGTGCTCCATCCCGATGTCGATGCGCTGCAGAGCCATTTCGTGGTTCCGCGCCCCCTCGTCCAACTCGGTGCGCGCCGTGCGTAGGCCGCGCAGCATGTTTTCCCTCTCCGAAAGCGACGTGCGCACCGCCTCCAACTCGAAGCGAGCCGTCTCGAGCTCCGCGTGGGCGGCCTCGGCTGCCGCGGCGGCCCGAATGCGCGCTTCGCGGCACTGCACGATGCGAGCCGCCGTTGCTCCGATGTTGCGAGCGGCTTCCTGAGCCTCTGCCTCCAGGCGCTCGCTTCGGGCCGTAACGTCGACCAACTGGCTCTGAACGCGGCTTTGCGCGTTGCGGGCGGCCTCCGTCTGCTCCTTGACCTGCGCCAAACGCACCTTGCGCTCGGTGACGAGGGAAGCTTGCACCTGCACCCGTTCACGCCACTCGAAGGCGCGCTCCTCTGCGTCTGCGAGGCTGCTCTGAGCTTGCTCCAGTCGAGCGGCCAAATCTTCGAGCTGAACGCGGCTCTCGGCCTCGGCCACGGCGGCGTCCTCCACGGACTGCCGCAGGTGATCGAGCTCGTTTTCGATGGAGGAGCTGCGCTGCTGCACGCGCTCGATGTCGCTCGCCGTGCGCGCCAAGTCTTTGGCGACGGTCACGTGCATGAGCTCGCCCTCGTGGGCTTGCTTTCGCGCGCGCTCGAGGGCCGTTTCCAGCTCGGTGATGCGCGCGCGCAGCCGGTTGTGCGCCTCGAGCTTCTGGTCGTACTCGGCGCCGAGGCGCGCGGTTTCGTCGCGCAGAACGTGCATTTCGCGCTTCTGCTCGACCATGGCCGAGGCCACGTCGTCCCCGCTGCCGCCGCTGATGACGCCCTCCGGGCGCGCTACGGTGCCGTCCAGGGCGACGGCGGTCACGCCCGGGTGTCGCGCCACGTAGTCGACGGCGTCGCGCGCGCTGTCCACGAGCACGGCATCGCCCACCAGCGCCGCGACCAGCGGCCCGTCCTCCGGCGCGTAAATGAGCCGGTCCGCGAGGCGGCCGAGGACGCCTTCCGCGCTCGTGACGGCGCGCGGTCCCGCCACATACGGCGGACGCGCGGCGATGATGTGGCCGCGACCGCGCCCCGAAGCCTTCAGCTCGTCCAAGAGCTCGAGGCCGCGCTCGGGGTCCCGCACCACCACGTACTGCAGGCGATCTCCGAGCAGCGACGCAAACGCCGCGGTGATGTCCTCGGGCGCCTCGATGCGATCGGCGACCAAACCGAGCACGGAAGCGTCGCCCTTGCCGAGCAGCGCGCGCGCGCCGGAGCCGACGCCTTCCAGGCGCCGGTGCAGATCCTCGAGCACGCGCAAGCGGTTGCGCTTCATGCCCAGGTCGTTCTTGGTCGAATCCACGCCGCGCTCGCTGTCGAGCAAGCCGCGACGGAGCTCCTTCAGCTCCGCTTCGATGGCGTCCCTCTCGGTCGCCGTCATTTGCTTGCCCTCGGCGGCCTCCTGCACCGAGAGCTCCAGCGCGGCCTTGCGC
>JAEYVE010000060.1 GCA_023432025.1 Pseudomonadota bacterium | reverse complement strand
CATTTGCCCGCCGCGTAGCGTCTCGCTGCAGACGACGCGGTCGGGCGCGATTTCCTGAACCATTGATCGAACGTCCTTCGATGGACGCACGATGACCCACGCGCCGCGCCCCAAGAGCCCCTGAAGCTACGGTACGTCGTCCTCAGCGCGCCGAAGCCAGGGTGGGCTCCCACGCTCCGAGCAACGACTCCCCACTGTGCCATCGTGCGGTCTCATCTCGATGCCGAGTCGTCCCGGCAGAAAGCCCGTCACGAACCGGGTCGTCCCGGCTCGGGCATGTACAGCACTAGGCTGCGTGTGTTCGAAGCGTATCCGCCGCTCTTTTCGGCTCGGTTTCTCGACCGTGAATCAAGTCTTCCAAGCGACGTTTGGTTGCCAGAAAGTGCCCCGACAGGAAGTGGTCCGTCGTGCGCGGTCGCTCCACCGGCACGTCGATGACTTCGAGCATGCGACCCGGGTGCGCGCCCAAAACCACGATCCGGTCCGACAGGTAGATGGCCTCGTCCAGGTCGTGCGTGATGAACAGAATCGTCACGTCCACGCGCGCCCAAATGTCGAGAAGGTGCGCTTGCATCTTGCAGCGTGTTTGTGCGTCCAGCGCACCGAAGGGCTCGTCCATGAGCAGAACACGGGGCTCGTTCGCCAGCGCCCGCGCGATGGCGACACGCTGCTTCATTCCGCCAGAGAGCTGAGCGGGGTAGTGGTCGGCGAACTCCTCGAGCCCCACCAAAGACAGCCACTCCAGCGCTTTCGTCTCCGCGTCCCGGGACTTCATGCCCTTCATTTTCAAGCCGAACATCACGTTTCGCTTCACGCTGAGCCATGGAAACAGCGTGTAGCCCTGAAACACCATGCCCCGGTCGGCGCCAGGCTCCACGACGGGGTGCCCCTTGACGCGCACTTCGCCGAACGTTGGCTGCTCCAGGCCCGCCAGGATCCGGACCAAGGTCGATTTACCGCATCCCGAAGGCCCAATCACGCTCACGAACTCACGCCGACGCACGGTAAAGTCGACGTTTTCGAGCGCTTTGATGGGGCCACGTGGGCCGTCGAACGTCTTGCCGAGCTCTTCTATCTCCAGCACGGGAGGCCGTAAGCGGAGCTCCTCCACGCGCGCCTTCACGGCGGGCGTGTGATGAAGGTAGCTGGGCAGATCCAACCGGTCATTGGCGAGGCTCGTGCCGATGCTCATGACAACCCTCCGTTCGAAAGAAGACGCGACGAGGACCGAAGCACCGAGTCACGCCGCCTCTCCGATGGGCTTGGGACCGCGTGCGGGCGGCAAGAAAGCCGACTTGGCCCGTCGCACCAGACCGGGGAGCGCGCTGCTCCCGCTTTCCCAGGGGAACAGGTATTTGCCGACCCGAGCGAGCAGCTGGTCACAAGCGAGGCCGATGAGGCCAATCATGACGATGGAAGCGTAGACGTTGTCGAAGTGACGGTACCGTTGCTGTTGATAGATGAACGCGCTTATCCCGGACTTTTCCCCGATGAGCTCGGCCACTACCAAGTACGTCCACGCCCAGCCAATCAGCACTCGCATGTCGCGGTACAAGCTCGGCAGGGCCCCCGGAACGACCACGTGGGTGAGGAGCCGACGGTTGTCCGCGCCGAGAGTTTGCGCGGCCTGCAAGAGAGCGGTGTCCACCTGGCGCGTCGTATTGGCGACCACCAGCACCATCTGAAAGAAAGTGCCGATGAAAATGATGGTGACCTTGGGCGCGTCCGCCAGGCCGAACACCGCCACCGCGAGCGCGCCGAAGACAGGCGCGGGCATGTAGCGAACGAAGTCCACGAATGGCTCGAACAGCCGTGAAAACAAGCTGAACGTCCCGCAGAGAACGCCCAACGGTATCGCGAGCAGCGACGCATACGCGAAGCCCCAGAAAATGACCCGACACGAGTGCCACAGGCTCTCGTGGAGCCAGTAGTCCCCCTGCCGCTCCGGTGGAGTCGTGAAGGCAGTGTAAAAAGACCGCGCAACCTCGTGGGGAGCAGGCAGGTAAATGGGGTTCACTCGTTCGCCTTCGGCGAGTCGCGCGCCTGCGTTCGCCAGCTCCAGATTGCGAGCTTCGAACGCCTCACGCTCCACTCGTTGGTCGACCGTCACGTACGAGTACGCTCCAGGAACGCTCACGTCTCCCGCGTCCGTGACCAGCACCTGCGGGTGCCACACGAAGGGCACGTAGCTGACCACGCACCAAGCAAGGAGCGGCAAGAGGAAAGCCAGGCAGGTCGTCACCAACTTGGCGCGAGCCGGCAAGGGCTCACGAACCAGAAACAGTCGGGAACGTTTGTGCGGCATGACTCCACCTCGTATCCGGAAGGCCCCGTTCGAGCGATTGGCAGCTCGAAAGCGTCGAAGAGGTCAGTTCAAGAGAGTCGAAACCAAGCTCGAGTCGAAGTACGCGTCGTATTTGACCGGCGCCTTGTAGACCGCGTTTTTTACCTGAAACTCATCGACCAGCTTGCTCGAGTGGAAGATGGACGTGAGCGCGTCGCCGCGCTGGTAGGCGGCGAACCCGTCTCGAACGCCCAGGAACCTCGTGCCCGCCATCAGCTTCTTGTACTCGTCGGCGGCCAGCCCGACGCGCGCGCCCATGATCTTGGCGGCCTCGTCGGCGTTCTTCGGGTCGTTCACGAAGTCCGCGATGCGTCCCCAAACCTTGACGACCTTGGTCCAATCGGCGCGGCGTTCAGCCAGGCTCTTGGGGTTGACGGCGAGCACGTCGTAGATGAGTCCGGGGACGTCCGCGCTGGTGAAGATCGCCTTGGAGCCGGGTGCCTCCTTGAGCGCCTGCCCGCTGTTCGGTTGCCAGGCAACGATGGCGTCCACTCTGCCGCTCCCGAGCGCCTGCGGCGTTTGGTCCGTGGGAACGTTGACGATTTCGATGTCCTTCTCGCTCAAGTTGGCGCTTGCGAGGGCGTTGGTCAGCAAGAGATGGCTCACGAAGCCTACCTCTACGCCGACCTTTTTTCCTTTGAGGGCCGCCACGCTATCGATTCCACTCCGCGCGACGAGCATGTCGTTGCCGTTGGAGTAGTCGTTGATGACGACGGCGACGCTGGGGCTACCGCTCGCGCCCGTGACGAGCGCGTCCCCGTTGGTCATGCAGACCGCGTCGACTTTGCCTGCGGAGTACGCGTCCATCGACGGAACGTACTCGAACCAGCTGAAGTCGACGTCGACGCCCTCTTGTTCGAAAAAGCCCTTCTGCACGCCAATGTCCCACGCGACCCATCCCGGCCAATCGCTGTAAGCGATTCTCAGGGCGGGGCCTCGCTTCACGGGGGCGGGCGCTCCGGTGATCGACGGCGCTGCGCTCGCCGCGCCTGCCTTCTCGGGAGACGGCTTCTTACCGCAGCCCAAGACAAACAGCGGGAGCATGAACAGCACGGCCCAGAGGCGAACCCAAACTTTCATTGTCTCTCCGCGCGCTCCTTCTTGGCGGGCCACTGCACACCGCAAGCAGGCAGCGGCCACATCGACCGCAACTGCCCTCACCCGCGCTGATCTCAAGGCTGCCCGCGCTGGATTGCGAGAAGGTTTCCCCACGTGTTTCCCGACACGCACTCTCGAGGGGAGTGTCGTTTCTCGGGGCTCTGGGGGCCTATCCGCGCGCCATCACTTTCGTGCGGGTTCCGCGCCGCACGCTCTGCGGAGACTCGAGAGAAGTCTGTGTGAGGACTCAAGCGAGCACGAGGCGATCGTGCTCGAGACGGTAGAGCTCGCCCGTCACATCGCAGCGAGCCTCACCGCGCTCGTTCAGCTCCAGACGCTCGCCGTGACGACTCATCCACCCCGCGTGACGAGCAGGCGTTCCCTGCACCAACGCGAAGTCCGAGACGTCTCGCGTGACCACCGCTCCAGCCGCCACGAAGCAGTACCTCCCCAGCGTGACGCCTGGGAGGATCGTTGCGTTCGCGCCGATGCTGGCCCCTTCTCGCACCAGCGTGCGCTTGAACTCGTGTTTGCGCGAAACGGCGGCGCGCGGGTTCTTGACGTTGGTGAATGCCACGCTCGGACCGACGAACACGTCGCGCTCGAGCTCGACGCCGTCGAACAGACTGACGTGGTTCTGAATCCGGCAGCCATCGCCGACGATGACGTGAGGCCCCACGAACACTGCGTGGCCGAGCACGCACCCCGAGCCGATGCGAGCGTGCGACATGACGTGGCAGAAGTGCCAAATCGAAGTCTTTTCCCCCACGACGGCGTCGGACGCGACGGTGGCGGTCGGATGAACGAAGGTGTTCATGGCTCGACGCCCCAGAGGCTCGCCTCCGCCTGGGAGCTCGAGACCACGAGGCGTTCGCGCGGCGGCACGTCGAGCATGGCCACCACGGCCGCCCCTTCACGCGCGTCGGTCGTCACTCTCGTACCATTGCGGATGGCCGAGGCGAATCCGTCGAGCTCGCGCTCGAGTGGGGGCGGCGCCACAAAGCGCAGGAGCTCCGCCGGCTCCTCGAAGGCTCGCGAGAGCGCGGCCTCCAGGGCAGACGGTTGCTCCAGGCCGAGTGCGCGCGAACAAAGCAGAGAGAGCTCCCGCAGGCGCGGCGCGCCGGCGGGTAGCAGACGGATGCAGCCCGGGTCGCTCAAGTCGTCGAAAAGCGCGACCTTGCGCGTACCCACGAGCGCGAAACGTCGCGAGGACTGGCCCCCGCTCCTCACCCAGAGCGCCACACCCGAGAGACCGAAACGCGCGCTCGCCAAGAATTCGTCCTCTCCAACGCGCCACCTGCGGACCTCGTCCGCGCCGCGGCCGAAGAGCGCGTAGGAAACGCTCAGATCGTGCGGCGCCAACATCCACCAGGAGTCCACGTCCGTGCGCGGCCTCGAACCAACCCGCTCGGCGACCGCGCCCAGGAGTGTCCCGAGCTCTCCCGACGTTCCCAGCTCGACGAGCCGTTCGAAAGCTGCGTGATACCGAAGCAGGTGGCCCACACACGCAACCCGACGGGCGGTCTCGGCCGCGCGCTGGATCCGCTCGGCCCCCTCCGTCGAGAGGGAGCAAGGCTTCTCGACGAAGACGTGATGCCCCGCCTGCAACGCGGCCACCGCAAGCTCCGCGTGCTGCGCAGGGTTCGTGGCGATGACGACCGCTTCGAGCCCGGCGCCGAGCAAAACCTCGCTGCGCTCCGTCGAAAGCAGCGAAGGATCCGTCGGAAGGCGTTCCGTCGCGGCGTCGCAGACGGCCTCCAAACGAAACCGCGCAGACCTTCGCAGCGCATCCGCGAGGCGGCTGCCCCAACGGCCCAGACCGATGACCCCCACGCGGATCGGATGGTGCCGACCGCTCGATGCCTCGATGGAGTTCTCCGGGGGCTCGGCCGCGCTCACGCGCGTCAGATAGCGGAGCTGATCGAGGAAATGAAGCGAAACTGGCAACGAAAGAGCACACGAGCAGCCCGCGGGAACCTCGCCCGGATCCGTCCGCGAGCTCCCGAAGCATGTGGCCCCCTCCTCGAGACGCCCCCTCGGGGCAGCTCGAGCGACGCGTGGGACCCCCTACAGACCATGCACCTTGGAGCGATCTCCCGCGACCCCCCGCAGGGCGTCTCGCGTGTCGACGATGAGCTGCGCCTCGCGGAGCAGACGTCCCCGATCGAGCGCCGCGTGATTGGTGACGATGACCACTACGTCGTACTCCGAGAACGCGGCGTTGGGTTCCACCGCACAGAGCTGAAGTCCTTCCTCGTTCACCGCGGGCACGTGCGGGTCCATGTAGGAAACTTCAGCGCCCAGCTGCAGGAGCTCATAGGCAATGGCGAGCGCGGGGGACTCCCGGGTATCGCTCACGTTCGCCTTGTACGCCACGCCGTAGAGGAGGATGCGGGAGCCGCTGATCGCTTTTCTCGAGGCGTTCAATGCCTGCGCCACACGCTCGACGACGTAGCCCGGCATGGAGCTGTTGATGGCGTCCGCTAGCTCGATGAAGCGCGCAGCGTACTTGAGCGAACGAAGCTTCCACGACAAGTACAAGGGATCGATGGGGATGCAGTGACCGCCGAGCCCCGGCCCCGGATAAAACGGCATGAAGCCGAACGGCTTGGTGGCGGCCGCGGAAATGACCTCGAACGGATCGACGCCCAGACGACGGCTCATGATGGCCACCTCGTTGACGAGGCCGATGTTCACCGCGCGAAAGGTGTTCTCCAGGAGCTTCACCATTTCCGCCGTCTCCGTCGACGAGACCGGCACCACTCGATCGATGATCGTCGAGTACAGGGCGTGCGCGACCTCCAAACAGGCGGGAGTGGCGCCCCCCAGGACCTTGGGCGTGTTCTTCGTCTTGTAGACTCGATTGCCCGGGTCGACGCGCTCCGGCGAAAACGCGACGAACACCTCCTTGCCGATAGAAAAGCCTTGGGTGAGCCGAGGCACCAACACCTCGCTCGTCGTTCCGGGGTAGGTGGTGGACTCGAGGACGACGAGCATGCCCGCCCGCTGACGACGAGCGATGTCGTCGGCAGCGGCCACGATGTACTGCATGTCGGGGTCTTTGCTCTTGTTCAGCGGCGTAGGCACGCACACCACGACCGCGTCTGCCTCGGACAACACCCCGAAGTCCGTCGTGGCGGAGAGTCGCCCGGTGAGAACGTGGGGGGCGACATCGGACGTCGGAACGTCATCGATGTAGGAAACCCCGCGCATGAGAGACTCGACCTTGCGCGCGTCCTTGTCCAAACCCGTGACACGGAAGCCGGCGCGCGCGAACTCGGCGACCAGGGGCAGCCCCACGTAGCCGACGCCCATGACGACGACGTGCATCGAGCGGGAGTGAATTTTCTCGAAAACGTTCATGCGCTCGGCCCCGTGGCGGCCCGGAGCCTATCAGGGCGTGCCGCACGGCGCGCCCGTTCGTCGGTGCCGTCGCCCCGGAGTGGAGTGATTTCCTTCCGTCGAATCCGCCCCACATATCGCACGTCTGGGACCCGGCCGTTGAGCGAGTTTGCGCCCGTGTGGTCCCGCTCTCGCGGCGGCTCGATGGGCGCGAGGCGTCGTCATCAGCGGAGGCATCGATTGGACCGGTTACCGATCTGGGCCTTTTTTCTCGTGTTGGTTCTGCTCGCGACTGCCTCGATGGAGGCGGGCTTTTTTTGGGGACGCAGGGCCGTGCGCCGGAACAGGGTGAAGAAGTCCGCGCTCGGCTCCTTGGTCGCGACGCACATGGGCCTCTTGGCGCTGATGTTGGCCTTCACCTTCGGCTTTGCTGCGGCTCGTCTCGACACGCGCAAGGGGCTCGTCATCGCGGAAGCAAACGCCATCGGGACCGCCGCGCTTCGCTCCCGGCTGATGCTCGAGCCCTACGCCTCCAACGTGCAACGCCTCCTCGCCGAGTACACCGAGCTGCGCGCGGTACGACTGCCGGAAGGTCGGATCCCCCTGGAGGTGGCGCTCTCGGAGTCGCACCGCCTCTTGGTGAGACTTTGGGTGGAGACCGAGCTGGCGTCGAGTCAGAGCGAGCCTGCCCCCGAGATCCGCGCGCTGTTCGTGAGCTCCGTGAATGCCGTCATCGATCTGCACACGCAGCGCATCACCGTGATCACTTTGGGACGCATTCCGCCCCTGATTTGGCTGACCCTCGCGGCGATTACGGTGCTCGGCCTCGGTTCGCTCGGCTACGAAAACGGTGTAGGAAGCCCACGGCGCAGCTTGGTCGGAATCCCCTTGGTGCTCTCGTTCTGCTCGGCGATCCTCGTCATCATCGACCTGGATCGTCCGCTGGGCACGTTGGTTCACGTAAGTCAGAAGCCGCTGCTCGAGACGCTCGAGTCGATCGCAGAAGGCGACTCCGCTGCCCGCTGAGTGTGCCGCGAGCGGCGCGGGCGCCGAGCGTCGACGGAGTGCGGGAGCACCGTGCGGTGGGTCCCCGCGCCTCCCCACGAAAACGTGAAGCCCCCTGCGGTCGCGCCCGACTGCTCGCAGATTCGACAGTGTGCTCACGAAAAAAGGCTCGCGGCGGGTCCGATCGGCCTGTAACATCTGAACACATGCGCAGTGCCATGAAAGCAACTTCCAGGAAAAAGGCTTCGAACATGTCCCCGGTTCCGGCGCTCGCCCTCCCGGAACGCCCCCCCTCCGAGCAAACCGGGCCCGCGACGGCGGTGGCAGACACGGCGGTGGCAGACTCGGCGGTGGCAGACTCGGCGGTGGCAGACACGGCACCCGTCGACGAAGCAGAACCCGTGGCCCAGCAAAACGGCGATGCAAAACCAACGGACGGCGCACCGGCCGCCGAGAAAGCGGAGGCCGCAAAGTCCGAAAGCATCGCCGTGCAGGACGAACCGGGGCGAGTCGATCCCGCGCAGACCGAGGCGGCGCCATCCGTGCAGACGGACGTCGTGCAAACGGACGTCGTGCAAACGGACGTCGTGCAGACAGACGCCGTGCAAACGGACGCCGTGCAGGCAGACGCCGTGCAGACGGACGCCGACCCTATCGTTGCCGCGGAGCACGCGGATTCGGAGCCCGCGGACGGCGCCGTGAACTACGACGAATCTGGGCTCGTCGAGGTGGAGCTGGATGAGGTGCTCTACCGTTTGGACGCAGGTAAACAGGGCACGGCCCTGTGCATTTCCACCCGTCCCGGGGACTCGTGGCGTTGGCGGTTTCACGGGGAGGCGCGCTGGGACGGACGCACGCTTCGTTCGAAGGCTTTCGACAGGCGCTTGCTCGACCGCTTGTCGAAGGAGCTTCGAGAGGCCTCTGCCTCGGAGTAGTGGGCGCCCTTCGTCGGGTCTCCGCGGCCCCGCGCTGCTCGACTAGCTCACATCGCTGCAGGCCACCGGAATGCGCCTGTCTCGAATGCGCCTAGCTCGATGTGGAAGGCGAATCTCCGCGCCGTTCGTCGTGCCAGAGGTGCGACGGATGCGCCCTGCCGTGGAGGATTCGAGGTCATGAAGTGGAACCCCCTGTTGATTGCTGGAGCGCTCGCCACGAGCTTGTGCGTGGGGAACGCAAGCGCAGAGCCAACACAGTTTACGTTGCTGGACTCCAGCTACATGCACGAAACGTGGTACCGTTTCTGGAAGTTCGCCACCCAGCCTGACGACTGGACCGCGCCCGTCGACTATTCGCGCGGCACCACGTACGTCCGCTACGAAATCACGAGCATGAAAGAAGCGGTAATGCTTCAGCTCTGTTACTTCCAAGATCTGCACATCACGGAAAAGCACGCCTGCGCGCCGGAGTGGATCTTCAGCCAACCCGGCGTCTATTACAGAAAGCAGAGCAACGCCACGCTGTGGATGCGCTCCGCTATCGATTGGACTCGGCCGCTCCTCGATTTCATGATCATCGACAAGAAGTCGACCGGGGCTGCGCGAGCGCGGTTGCGTGCGGAGATGATCGTCGTCGGCGCCGGCTCTCCTCTCCAGGCTCCGGACCATTGGACCTGTCCAGCGGACTGGGGCTGCGTCGGTGGAGGCTCAGAAGGCTCGGGAGGCTCCGGGGGCTCGGGGGGTTCGGGAGGCTCGGGAGGAGCATCCTCGGACGGGGGCTCAGGAGGCGTGAGCACAGGGGGCACGTCCGGCGACGGCGGTAACTCCGGGGACGGGGGGACCTCAGGGGACGGCGGAAGCGGCGGCGACTCGGGCGATGGCGGCACCTCCGGGGACGGGGGCAGCACGGCCAGCGGTGGTGACTCCGGCAACGACGGGGATGGCGGGAGCTCGGCCAGCGGCGGCGAATTCGGTGGCGGCGGAGCTGGGGACGGCGGCAGCAGCGCCAGCGGCGGCTCCGGCGGCCGCTCGTCCTCCGGCGGCGGCGGCAGACCCACTTCTGTCGGTGGCTCGTCGGGTCCCGACGAAGAGGAATCGGAAATCAAGTCAGGCTCGGGCGACGACGACTCGGGATGCTCTTGGACGGCCCAGCCCCCGGCAGGCGGATCCATTTGGTTTGCGCTCTTTGGCCTCGTCGGTTGGACGCTCGCCCAGCGTCGCGCTCGACCCCGCTGAAACGCGTCAGGCTGGGGCGGTGGGCGCGGTCGCACGCCAAAGAGGCAGAGGCGACCACCCACCGCTCCGCGCGAGCGAGAGCGCTCCGGCAGTCCTGAACGACGATACCTCGTCGAAACGTGGCGATAACCTCTCGAATGCCCCGAAGCGACCAGAGTACAAGCACAAACCTTGTCCACTCGAGTCGCACTTCGCCACCGGACCAAGTACTCCTACGACCGGCACGTCAATCTGGGCCCTCAAGTGGTCCGGTTGCGTCCCGCCCCGCACTCGCGCACTCGCGTGACGAGCTACTCGCTCAAGGTGTCGCCGGGCGTTCACTTCTTGAATTGGCAACAGGATCCTTTCGGAAACTGGCTTGCCCGCTTCGTGTTTCCGGAGCGTACGGATCACCTGACCATCGACGTCGATCTGACGGCGGAGCTCGACATCGTCAATCCGTTCGACTTCTTCCTCGAGGAGGAGGCCGAAAAGCTGCCCTTCGAGTACGAGCCGCAGTTGGCGACCGAGCTGCAGCCGTATCTTCGCACCAGCGCGGACGGTCCACTGCTCTCACGGTTCGTGAGCGATCTCACTCCTCTGGGCCGCGGCACCATCGATTTCCTCGTCGATCTCAACCGACTGGTTCACGAGCGCACCAAGTACCTCATTCGTCTCGAGCCTGGCGTGCAAACTCCAGACGAAACGCTCGAAAAGAAGAGCGGCTCGTGTCGTGACTCGGCGTGGCTCTTGGTGCAGGTGCTGCGTCGCCTGGGCATCGCGGCTCGCTTCGCGTCCGGCTATTTGATTCAGCTCAAGGCCGACCAAAAATCGCTCGACGGCCCATCGGGGCCCGAGGAGGATTTCACCGATCTCCACGCGTGGGCCGAGGCCTTTTTGCCTGGCGCGGGCTGGGTGGGTCTCGACGCAACGTCGGGGCTTCTCACCGGCGAAGGTCACATTCCGCTCGCTTGCACTCCCGAGCCCAGCAGCGCCGCGCCGATTTCCGGGGGGCTCGACGAGTGCGAGGTCACCTTCGGCCACGAAATGGGCGTCAGCCGGGTGTACGAATCACCGCGCGTGACGCTTCCGTTCACGGAGGCAGAGTGGCGCGCCCTGGACGCCTTGGGCGAGCACATCGATCGCGATCTCGAGGCGAACG
>JAEYVE010000278.1 GCA_023432025.1 Pseudomonadota bacterium | reverse complement strand
CTCCCGCCGGACACGGGGTGGCGGCGGGCGTCTCCGGTCGAATAAGCTCGGCACGTGGCGGAGCCTGACGCGCCAACACCAGAATCCCCGAGCGCGAAGACGGCGCCGGGCGCGACGACGCCAAGAGCCGCCTCGACACCCAGCACCGGTGCGCCCCCCTCGAGCCGCAACTCCGACGGCGCGAGCGGCTTGATCTTCGTTTGCGACGCGTCAGCGGAGGCCGAGCGCTTGATGGGAGCGTTGCGTGCGCGCGGCTACTCGACGATCGACGTTCCGCTCGGCTTGCTGACGAGCCGCGTGCGTTACCAAGTTCCGGCGCTCGTTCTCTGCGACGCAGACGCTCACGAGGCGCTCGCCCGTATCCTCGAGCTCACGCAGGCGGAAGAAACGCGCAACGTGCGCGTGATGTTCCTCGGCAGTGAGCACGGCGCGCTCGAAAACGACACCGCATACGGCAACGTGAGCGTTGCAACCTTCGTGCGACCGATCGACGTCGAGAAGGTCTGCGCCAAGGTCGAAGACGTGCTGGGGCCGGTGAGCCGCAAGGCCAGCGCGCCTCCCTCGCTGCCCCCGCGTCGCGCGCCGGCCATCGTTCCTTCGGCGCGTAAGCCGTACCGGTCGGACGAGCTGCCCGCGTCGTCGCGCCCCCTCGATCTCTTCGCGCCGCTCGGCGTCGAGTTTCCACGCGGTCCCGGTGACAGCATCGCGCGCCCGTCGCTGATGCCATCAAACCCAACGCACGGCGCGGGCCCACTCTCGGAGCTCAGCGCAGAAACACGCACGCTCTTGGAGCGAGCGTACCTCGCCGCCGCTGCTGCGCCGTCACAAGCAGCGCGTCCCACGCGACTGTCTCCGGACGCGGAGCTCCCCGCTTACGTTCCGGACGAAGTCCTGGCCGCTCTCGACGTTCCCCTCGACGAGCTGGGCGAACCGAGCGGAGAGGGCGAGTCGGCTGCCGGTACCGCAGGTGGTGGCTCGGTCGGCCCGTCGCCGACCCAGGCGCCCGCGCGCGCCCCGGCGGAACACACGCCACGCGGACCCATTTCAGAGCCCCCCCAAGAACCCCGTCCGCCGAGCTGGCCTTCGGAAGCGGCGGTCACCAATCCAGGCGGCCGCGTTGCCGGCGCGTCTTCGCCCCCCTCCGGCACGGACGTTCCGCAACCGGGCTCCCATCCCACGGCGTCGCCCACGAGGCTCGAACCCAACGCGCCGCGCTCACGAGGCAACACCCACCTGGGGGACCCGGTCGTTCACCCGCGCCCCCCGGCGCTGCCCCCGCTCCCCCAGGTGCTCCCCGAGCTCTCACGGCTCGATGAAGCCGGAAGCGAAACTGATTGGCCGAATCGCCGGGCGCCTCGTCCCGAACCGCAGCCGCATTCCGCCCCTCATCTCCCCATCGTGGTGCCAAGCCGTCCGGCAGACGCAGGCGTCGTCGGCGCCGAAGCGTTGCCGAACGCTTCGCTCAGCATCGCACCAGGACCGAGCCTCGCGGACATCACGGCCGAGCCGGAGCGCGTGGGCCTCGGCGGCGCGGCGCGCGCGCTGGGCGCCACGATCCGCGAAAGAAAGACCGGCGCGCTCGCGTTGCAGACCGACGCCGGCATTCGCCGCGTGGTGCTGCGGGACGGAGACATCGTGACGGCGGCATCGGGCATCGAGGGCGAATCCCTCGTGCGTTTCCTCGAGACCACCGGCGACATGGACAGCGCGGTAGCGGCTCAGCTCGCCCGCGTGCTGCCGCCCTTCGGTCGCCACGCCGGCGCGGCGCTCATCGCGAACGGGCACTTGCAGCAGGACGCGCTGTGGGCCGTCTTGCGGGCGCACTCCGAATGGATTCTGGCGTCCGTCGTGAGCATGGCCGAAGGCTACTTGAGCTGGGAAGAAGACATCCCGCTCCGTCTCCAAGACGAGCCCGCCGTGTTCGGCGGCGCCGCCGGCTCGGAGGTTTTCGTCGAGTCCGTCCGCCGCTCCATCGAGCCCACGCGCGCCCTCCGCTTGCTCGGCGGGGGCCGGCGGCTCCTCGGCTTGGGCGCGTACCGCGGCCTCCTGGGGGAGTGCGCACTCGACGCTTCGCTCGAAGCCGATGCGCTCGCCGCGGTGGGACGTCCGTTACCTCCGCTCCTCGAGGACCAACCCGAGCTCTTGCCCATCTTGTACGCGCTCGTCGAGCTCGGCGTGCTCAGTCACGGTGGACAAGGACGGGACATCGAACGCTTCGCCGATGCGAGCCCCGAGTCCGCGGAAGCCACCTCGCGCAAACCGGGCCGCGAAGGTGGCGTGCTCGACGATCCGTTCGACGACGAAGCGTTCCGCGCGCGGGTCATGGCGCGACGCGCGCTGGTGGACGAAGGCGACTACTTCAGCATTCTGGGCGTCTCCCGCACCGCGACGAGCTACGAGGTGGCGCGCGCGCACGACGCCCTGCGTCGCCAACTGGACCCGAGTCGGTTGACCCTGCGTACGGCGGATCTGCGGGAAGACCTCGCGCTGGTGCTCGCCATCGTGGACGAAGCGCACGACATTTTGGCGGACACGGTACGACGGGAACGGTACCGGCGCGCGCTGGATGCCACTCCCCAGACGAGCGGCGAGCGTAGCTGAGCGCGCGAGAGGGCGGGCCGGCCCGAAACTCGACCAACTCGAGCGAGGCCTGAAACCGAAGGTGTCTCTGCTGCGCAGATCGAGACGCCAGCAGAACGGACTCCTCCCTTCCGGCGCTGCTGGGCGCGCGAGGCCCACCGCTCCAACGTGCCGAAGGCGCGGTGGGCTTCGCTTTTTTTCGCGTGGGGAAGCCGCATACGCCGTGGAGGTCGCCTCTTTCGCCGCCACGTTCGAAGAAACTGCGCGGTTGCCGAGGGGGTCTTTCCGCGTCACATTGGACTGTCGGGGTTCTTTCTTTCTTCGTCACGCGGAGCGGCTGACCGTATTCGGGTGTTCGAAAGGCGTGAACGTGAGCATTGCCGTCATCAGCGACCTGCATTTGGGGGCCCGTCCCTCGACGGATTCGTTTGGCCACGAAGACGGGGAGTTTTTGCGTTTCCTGCGCTTTTTGGAGCGCAACTTCGAACGCGTCGTACTGCTCGGCGACATTTGGGAGACGCTGACGGGCGGCTTGCCGCATCGCGCCGCGGAAGAGCTTCGCCTCGCCCGCGAGCGCCACCCGGAAATTGCCGCGCGCCTGCGCCACCCGAAGTACACCTTCGTTCACGGCAACCACGATCTCGTGACGGGTCGAGTCGACGGTGCGCCCAGTGAGCTCCGCATTCGTCGCGGCGGAGTCCGTGTACTGTTCGCCCATGGTCATCAAGGCGACGCGCTGGTGATGAAGGCGCGTCCCGTCTCCGAGCTGGGCGTGTGGCTGGGCGGGTGGATCCGGCGCGCCGGCATGCACGCGGCCTACAAGCTCCTGGACGGCTTGGATCAACAACACGCCCACGACGCGCCCGAAGGAAAGGCGTCCGCCGTCGAGCGCTGGGCGCTCGAACGCGCGGCGGGGGTCGAGGCCGACGTGGTCGTCACCGGGCACACACACGTCGCCTGCAACGTGGAGCGGGGCGACCGCGTGTTCTTGAACAGCGGCTCGTGCAGCAAAGGCCGCATCAGCTACCTGAGCATCGAGCCGCGCCTCGGCAGCTACCGCATCCACACGTCGTTCTGAGTAGACGCTACTGCGCCGCCGAGCTGGTCTCGTCGAGCACGTCGAAGCAGAGCTCGTCGTCCTCCACGCCCAAGAGCACGACGTCCCCCGCGCACAGCTCGCCGCGCAGGATCTTTTCCGCGAGCGGAGCCTCCACCAACCTCGCCAGCGTGCGCCGCATCGGGCGCGCGCCGAGCTCCGGGTCGAAACCGCCTCTGTCGAGCAAGAGCTCGATGGCGGCCGCGTCCACGTCGAGGCGCACGTCGCGCTTTTCCTCCAAGGAACGGCTCACGGCGCACAGCATCTTTTCGGCGATGCGGCGTACGTCGTCACGACCGAGCGGCGAAAACGCCAACACCTCGTCCAACCGATTGTAGAGCTCGGGCGGCAGAGCGGCGCGCGCAGCGCCCACGACGCGCGCGTCCACGTCCACCGCTCCCGTGCCGCCGCCCGCGCGCGAGAATCCGACGCGCCGCTGCGAAGCCGCGCCGAGCTCGGAGGCGCCCAAGTTCGACGTCAGCACGATCACCGTGTTCGTGAAGTCCACCGTGCGGCCGCGCCCGTCGCTCATGCGACCTTCGTCGAACACCGCGAGAAAGGCCGTGAGCACCTCGGGGTGCGCCTTCTCGATTTCGTCCAAGAGGACCACTTGGTACGGCCTGCGCCGCACCGCCTCGGTGAGTTGTCCGCCCGCGTCGTGCCCCACGTAGCCCGGCGGCGCGCCGATCAGCTTGGCCACGGCGTGCGCCTCGCTGAGCTCGGACATGTCGATGCGCGTCATGGCGCTCTCGGTGTGGAACAGCACCTCTGCGATGGCCTTCGCGGTCTCCGTTTTTCCCACCCCGGTCGGGCCGAGCAGGAGGAACGTCCCAATCGGGCGGCGCGATCCGAGTCCTGCGGCGTTGCGACGCAAGATGCGCGCAATCTTCCCCATGTGCTCGCCGTGGCCGATCACGCGCTCGCTCAAGATTTCTTCGAGGCGCAGCATCCGATCGCCGTCGGACTCCAGCAGGCGCTCCACGGGCATCCCGGCCAAACCGGCGATGACCTCCGCTACGGCCTCCGGCGTCACACGCTCGGCGCCGCGGCGGCGCGCCCGCGCGCCCGCCAAGTCCACGATGGACACGGCCTTGTCCGGCAACGCTCGCCCAGGCAAATAGCGCATGGACCAGTTGATGGTCAGCGCGAGTGCCTCGTCGTCGTAGCCGACGCGGTGGTGTCGCTCCAGCTTGCGCGCCACGCTCTCGAGCACGAGGTACGCGTCCTCGCGCGTCGGCTCCTCGACTTCCACCACCGTGAAGCGCCGAGACAATGCCGAGTCCGAGTCGATGAAGCGACGGTACTCGTCCACCGTCGTCGCGCCGACGCACGGCAGCTCACCTCGCGACAGCGCGAGCTTCAAGTCGGCCGCGATTTCCTCCACCCCGTCACCCGCGAAAAGCAGGTGGATTTCGTCGAAGAAGAGGACCACGCGACCCGCCGCCCGCACCTCCTTGCGAAGGGCCGCGAGGCGCCCTGCGAGCGCGCCACGCACGCCCGTACCCGCCACCAGCTCCGCGATGGGGATTTCGATCAGAATACGGTCATCCAGGGAAGCAACGTCACGGCGGGCAGCGATGGATGCGGCAAGGCCACGCGCGACGCTGGTCTTGCCGACGCCCGCGGGCCCGACCAAGCACGGGTTGTTCCCCTGCCGCTTCGCGAGCACGTCCAAGGCCTGCTCAATCTCAGCATCGCGACCGACGACTGGATCGAATTCCCCACGCGCAGCTGCGAGGGTGAGGTTTTTTCCGATCTGTGTGAGGATGGGAAAACGCCGCTCGTCGAGGCCGAAGCGAAGCTCGGCGTCGGTCGCGGCGGCCGAATGGCTCGCCGCGGCAGGAGCCGGCGAGCTCGGCGCCACAGGCGCACGCGGCGACTCATCCGCGTCTTCTGCCCGCGTTTCACCTGCTCGCGCGCTGGCTTTCGACGTGGCTTCTGCGCCGGCCGCGCGGAGCCGTGCGAGCGGAGCGGGACCGACCTGAGGCACCGTGGGCAGCGCCACGCCCGGTTGCCGCGCAGCGTCGGAGGGAGCGGAGCGCAAAGCGAGCTGCGGCACCAGCGGCACCGCTGTGCCGCGCGGACCGCTGGGTGCGGGGGCCGGCAAAGACGGAGGCAGAGCCGGCTCTACGTCACGCGCGTCCGCGCCGACGATCCGTCGACGACCGATGATCCCCATACCGAGCTGCACGGCAGCCGTGCGAAGTCGGCTGGCGTCGACGCCCAAGTGCTCCAAACAACGGCGCGAAGTACCGCGGGTTTCGTTGAGCAAAGCCATGAGCAAGTGAGCCGGGCTCAGCTGCTGCGAGTCCATGCGATGCGCGAGCTCGCGCGCCCGTCGCACGAATGCTTGAAGGTTCTCGTCGGGGCCCCGGTCCGCAAGCGCGTCGAGCGCGTTCAGGATCTGGCGAGCCGACGCCCCCCGCTCGATGAGTACGTCGGACACGGCGCCGGGCGTCGCCGCCAGCGCGGCCAAGAGGTGCGCCCCCGTCGCAGGCTCATGACGCCGGGCGGCGAGATCTTCGGCCTGCTTGCGAAGGGGACCCAGCTCGGGCTCGGGGCGCGACGACATCTTCGTCCCGGTGCCCTCTTCTCGGGGTCCGGGCCAAGTTTTCGGCACGGCGTTGCCCCCAGTCTCGTCGCTCGCGCCGTCCGGCCCGTCCGAGCGGCCGCGACGCGCGCGAGCCGTGGTATGCCCAGGACGTGAAGGCTCGTTCTCCCTCGGAGCTGCTCTTCGTTCTCGCGCTGTGCCTCGTGGCCTTCTGCTCTGGCTGTGGGCGCGTCGAGCGAGCGCGCCAGTGCCAGCGGCTGGCGGAAACCGTCAACCCTCGGTTCGACGAAATCGCTCGCCACACAAGCGCCAAGCAGACGCCCAGCGCCCTACGCGCCATCGCGGAGAGCTACGACGCGATTGCCCGTGACTTGGCTCCCCTCGAGTTCTCCAAGAAAGAGCTAGCGGAAGCCGTGACGGACTACGGGCGGCAGCTCAAGGCAGCCGCCCGCGAGGCTCGCCGCGCGGCCGACGCCAAGGAGCAGAAGCAAGCGAGCGAACACGCCGCGGCTCGCCGCGAGGTTCTGCAGCTCAACAAGCCGCTCAATCTCGCGCGCTCTCGCATCGAGTACGAGTGCCAGACGGGGACACGCCGCTAGACGTCAGACCCACTTTCTGACGGGCTCACCACGGAAGCACGTCGCCCTTGGCGTGCCAGAAGGTGCCGCTCGTCTCGGGGGTGAGCTCGTCCAGGCGCGCGAGCAACCCTGCGGCGGCTTCGTCGGGACCCACCTGACCGCGTCCCCCAATCATGTCGGTCGAGACCATGCCGGGATGCAGCACCGCGACGCTCACGCCACGGGACGCGAGGTCCCGCGCAATCGAGACCGCCGCGATGTTCAACGCCGCCTTGCTCATGCGGTAGCCGTAGTAGCCGCCCGAGCCGTTGTCTCCGATGGACCCCATCCGACTCGTGATGAAGCCGAGCTTCGTGCCCTTCCGAAAACGTTCACAAAGCGCGCTCGTCAACAAGAGCGGCCCGAGCGCGTTCACCTCGAACTGCTTCTGAAGCTCCGCGGCGTCGAGCGCCCCCAGGCGGGCGCTCTCGAGCAAAATGCCAGCGTTGTTGATGAGCAGCGCGATGGAGCGATCGCCCACCGCGTTCTTCAGCCGAGCGATCCCTTCGGGGACCGCGACGTCGACCTCCGTCACCACCTCGGCTCCCGTGCGCTCGAGCTCCGGGCTCGTCGTTCTGCACGCGGCCAGCACCTTGTCGCCGCGCGCTCGGAGCGCCTTCACTAGCCCCAAACCGATGCCCCGATTGGCTCCCGTCACGATTGATAGCGTCATGCTCGCCAAATGACAGAACGGCCCGGCGCCGCCAATCCCCCTCGCCCGCCCTCGCGATCCGCGCAGATCTCCTTGTGCTCGCTCGCCGGGAAAGCGCGGGAGCGTCCTCGCCTTCGCCGATCGGGGGCGACACGTCCGTCGCCCCTCCTGCGGGCCGAGGCTACTTCTTGCTCTTCCCCTTCGACTTTTTCTTTCGGGTCGCGTCCTCTTCGTCCACCTTGCCTCGCTGCTGCTCGCCGAGCTCCACTTGGCCCGACCGGTAGCGAAGCGTGCGCTTGAGGCTGCCAATCCGATCGCCGCCGACGACCCAAATGTCTCGTACGCCGCCCGACATCGAGTGCAGCGTCGGCGCCCACTGGCCGCTCGAGGTCCACGCGAGCACCGCGACGGCGCCCAAAGTGACGCGCGCGACCAACAGCCCGCACCGGTCGTGACCCGCGCCGGCCGGCGTGCCCACGGCGCAGACCGCGAAGGCGTGAAGCTCCTCGTTGGCGACCGGCCGCCAAAGCCAGCTGCGCTGCGCACGGATGGGCAAAGAGGAGCCGAGGTACGTCCGAGCTTCCTCCGGCAGCGCGGCAAGGAGCGACTTTTCGACGTCCGGATCGAAGCGCGCGCGGAGGAGCAAACCCGCAGGAAACGCGACGTGAAGGTTGACCTCGGCAGCGTTGCGCGGGCCCGCGCAGCAGCGAAACCCAATTCCCCCCGAGCGCGTGTCGGGCTCTGCGGGACGCGCGTTCGCGCAGCGGCCGACCAGCTCGCCGTTGATGTCGTTGCCGCCGCGCAGAGCGACCGCGTCGTCGCGCCCGGCTCCTCGAGCCCAGCTGCTGTCCGTCCATTCGAACGTGCCGCCGTGCATGTCGCGGACACCGAAGTCGCTCTCGCAGCCCGGGTTGAGCCCGCTGGGGCGGAGCTTGGCGACGCGGCCCGTGTCACACACCGACGCTCGGTAGCGCTCGCCGTACTCGTACGTACGGTTGTCCGGCCCCTTGCAGGCCCTCTCCCACTCGAGCTCGGAGCACAGGCGCTTGCCGCGCTCCTCGCAGAGGGCGCGCGCTTCGGACTGTGTGACACCCGTGAGTGGAATCGCTCCCTCCTCGTTCGGGAAAGGAAAACGGTCGATGTAAAACCCGTCCAGAATGATTTGCTCGCCGGTCATTTCCTCGTCGGCGACGCGCGGCAGACGGTCGACCGGCGTGCCTGCCACGAGAGCACCCGCGGGCACCCAAGCCATGCCCACGCGCGGCGTGGGGCGCTCGGCAGGCGGTCCGAGAGGTGGCCCAGCGTGCGACGCGCTCCCGACGGACGTCGCCTCACGAGATTCGGCGCCGTCACCCGAGCCGCGACAACCGACGAGCACGAGCGGCGCGGTGAGACAGAGCACGCTGAGACG
>JAEYVE010000263.1 GCA_023432025.1 Pseudomonadota bacterium | reverse complement strand
GCCTTGGAAGGCGTCGAGCAGTTTGAAAACACTGACAGGAGCGAGCGGCGCGGGACCCTCCACGGTGGGCGCTGGCGCCCCTCGCGGAAAGACATCCCGACCGAGAACCGGGTGCTCGCCAAGCTCCTCTGCCGCCTTTCGGTACTTCTGGTACTCGAGCAGGCGGCGCACCAGCTCCGCGCGCGGGTCCGCTTCGACGTCCGCGTCCTCCTCTTGATCTGCCGGGGGCGTCGGGAGAAGCAGCTTCGATTTGATGTGAGCGAGCGTCGCCGCCATCACCAGGTATTCGCTGGCGAGGTCGATGTTCAGCTCCTGCATCAGGAGGATGTATTCGACGTATTTTTCGCCGATGAACCCGATCGGGATGTCGAAAATGTCGAGCTCGTGCTGCTGAATCAGGTGCAGCAAGAGGTCGAGCGGTCCCTCGAAGGCCGGAAGCGTGACGTGATAGACCTGCGCCGCCGGGCGCTCCTCCATCTCGGGGGCCGCCTCGGCCCGCTGGGACGCCACGGCGCGGGCCTTTCGCTCGGATCGCTTGGCCGGCACCTCCGAGGCGCCGCTTGGACCCGCCGAAGTGCCCGGCACGTCGTCCGAAGTCGGCGCAACGCGCGGCTGAAGCTCAGGCTCTTGGCTCATTCGCCCGGCGGAGCCTAGTGGCGTCGGGGGGAAGTTCCATGAGATTTTCGCCCCGGCTGTCCCCCCCGTTCCGGAGCGCCCCAGAGGCCGGGGTCGGCCCCGCCTCAGCACACCACGCGTCGCGCTTCCTGATTTGTAAACAGACGAATTCTCTAGAGATTTCTTCCCATACGCAGCGCCCCCCGAGCGCCATGCCGCGTCTCCGGACGCGTGCTAGCTTGACTCGAATGGTGGAGGGTGGGGAGCTGCGTCCTTGCGACGCGGAGCAGGATCCGTGGCCCGGTCGGGCGCTGGCGGAACAAATCGAGGTGCGCTCGCTCATCGGGGTCGGCGCCATGGGGCGGGTGTACTTGGGGCACCAGCGCGGCGTGGAGCGAGCCGTCGCCGTGAAGGTGCTCCACCCGGAGCTCATGCACAACGCGGCCGTGCTGGCGCGCTTTCACCGTGAAGCCCGCGTCGCCAGTCGTCTGAATCACCCCAACGTGGTTCAGGTGCTGATGACCGGCGAGCTCACACTCGACGAAGCAAGCGACCCGACCGGAGGCGAGGGGCATCACGCCCCAACCTCCGCTGCCTACTTGGTCATGGAGTACTTGGACGGCCCTTCACTCGCCGCGGTGCTCGAAGCACAGGCGGGGCCGCTGCCGCTCGAGCGGGCGCTGCATATCGTCCTACAAGTGTGCGACGCAGTAGGCGAAGCTCACGACCAGGGCATCGTCCACCGGGACCTCAAGCCAGAAAACGTGATGCTGGTTCGTCGAGGTGGCGACCCGGACTTCGTCAAAGTGCTGGACTTCGGGGTCGCCAAGCTGGACTGGCTGGACGGCGCGCAAGCGACCCAAGTTGGCAGCGTCTTCGGCACGGCCCGCTACATTTCTCCCGAAGGAGCGTACGGCGAGGAGGTGACGCCGCGCAGCGACGTCTACTCCATCGCCACGATGCTCTACCAGTGCCTCACCGGGCGAACCCCGTTCGACGGCAACAACACGGTTGCCGTGCTGGTCAAGCAGCGCGCAGAGCCGCCGCCTCACCTGCGCACCCTGAACGCGGACGTCCCCGAGCCCATCGCGGGCGTCGTCCACCAAAACCTAGCCAAATCCCCCGAAGACCGCGCGTCGACCGCACGCGAGCTGGGCGCTGCCCTGCTCGCCGCCGCGCGCGCCGCGCGCGTGGACTCGGAGACCCTGGCGCACCGCCCCACCCTCCACGGCCCCAAGACGAGCGCCCCTACCCCCGTCCCTCCAGCGACTGCGGCCACGAACAAAGCTCCTCCTCGAGAGCTCACCCTCATCGACCCGGAGCTCGCGCAAATCCCCGTGGGGGGAGCGCCCCGCACCAACGCGCGCCCCTGGACGGAGCTCGGACCGCTCTCGTTCGCGGAGCCAGCGAAACCCCTCCCCGCCCCGCTGCCGCGGCTGACGTTGGAAACCACGGTGGAAACGGTCGCCCCTTCGCCAGGCGTTCGTCGCCTGAGTCGCAGCGCCCGTTGGATGGTCGCCGTAGCGGCCATCGCCGGCGCGGGAGGCCTCTTTCTGGCGCGCGAGCTGCGCAGCACCGCCGCGGGAGGACTCCAAGCCGAGCTCGATCGAGCGAACGCCGCGCTTGCGGTGGGTACCTGGCGCACGACCGACAAGCGCGGCTTCGTGGACGTGACGGACGCCGCCCTCGTGCGCTTCCCCGACTCGTACGAGCTCACCGAGCTCCGTCTGCGCGGCGCGCGGCGCCTGGCGCGCGAAGCGCGCCGCATCGAGGACCTGAACCCGACGCGCGCGGTCGAGCTCGCCGAGCTGGCGCGGCACCTTGCACCAGCGGACCCCGGTGTGGCCGCGCTCGTCGCTCCTCTGTACTCGAGGCCCACGGTGACCGTCGCCGCACACGCTGCGACCGAACCCGCGCCGCCGCCCCCGGCGACCGCCCGCTCGCTTGCCGCCCTCGCAGAGCGCGTCAGCGCACCAGAGGCCGCGCAGCCCGTGAGCACCGCCGCTGCCGCACCCGTGACTTCGCCTTCCGCAGAAAACAAAGAGCCCCTCCCCACCAAGCCGCTGCCTCCCGCCCGTGCCGCCGCGCCGGCGCCCTCGTCGGAGGCTCCTGTCACGGACGTTCCCACCACGCCTCCCAGCTCCGAAGAGACGCCCCTCGACGAACCGGCCGCACCTGGGGGACGATGGTTGTGAGGACGATGGGGCTCTCGGAATGACAATCGCGCCGAGTTTCGTTTCGACTTGGACACTCGCCCTTTCCTCTTTGCTCCTCGCGGCGCGCGTCAGCGCGCAGAGCCCGCCCGGCAGCGTCGAGCCCGAGCAGCGCACGGAGACGGACGGCGCGAGCGCGACCCCCGCCGCAGGTGGGCCGGCCTCGTGGCACGAACCTCCGACGGAGCCTCCTCCCCGGGTGTCCGAAGAGCGAGTCGCCCCAGAAGACGTGAGCGCCAGCGCTGGCGAGCGCGAGAAAAAAAAGTCGCGCCAGAAAGCCACGCGACGCACCGCGCGTGTGGCCCCCGGGGACCGAGTTCCTCCTCCGTCCGTGCAAGCGCCCAAGCGCTTCGCCGGCATCGCGGAGGTGGGGATCGGTTGGTTTCTCTTGCCAGGCGCAACGGTGTGCGGCGATCCGAACGCCGAATGCGAGCGGGGCGACACCACGCCCACGTTAGAAATCTGGAACTTGGTGCGCCTGCCCATCGGCTTCGCCTTCGGCGCGGGTTTGACGCTCGGCCTCCTCCCTACCGCGGACGTTCCGCCCAACAATCCGCCGGGCGTCGATCGCTCGCACCGTCGCGGCTACATGACGGTCGAAGGCATCGCTCGCTACTACCCGTTTCAAGGCGAAACCGTCGAAGGCTGGGTCGGAATGGGGCCTGGCCTCGTCATCGTGAGCGACAACTATTCGTCACGCGCCGGCATCAGCGACAACGCGTACGTCGGCAACCCCGGCGTCACCTTGTTCACCGAAGGTTTGTCTTTGCTCGCCGGCCTCGGCATCTCGGTCTCGCTCACCGAGCACTGGTATTTGGGCGCCGGGCTTCGCGGCGGACTCTGGCGCGTGCCCGACGAACCGGAGCGGAGCCCCCTCGGCGACGAAGCGTCCATCACGGGCACCAACGGCGTCCTCTACGGCGGCATCAACGTCGCATTTCGCGCCAAGCTCTGAGCCTGGGGGGAAGAACCACACGACGTTCGCGCGGTGCTCCCGCACTACGAAAAAGCGCGCCGTTCACGCCGCAGCCCCTCGACGCGCGCGGCTTGCGCCGCGCGCCACTCACCGAGCGCTCAGCGCAAGAGCGCCCGCGCGAGCGCGCTCACCATCGTCTCGAAGCACGAGAGCGTGACGACCAAGAACGCCAACGCGCGGAGCGGCGGCACCAACGCCCCCCAAGCAATCGGCCACGCTGCGCGCGCAATCAACGCCAACGAAAGCTCGATGAGAAGCGCGGCGACGAGCAGCGGCGCAGCCACGGTCACCGCCAAGGTGACGGCTCCCAGCGCCGTCCCGGCGACGGTCGCGGCCACGCTCTCGAGCCCGACGCCCCCGCCCACGTCTGCGACGGCCCCCGCCAAGCGCGCGGGCCCGCCGCCTCCAAAGAACACGATCATGGTGGTCAGCCCGAAGAGCATCTCGAACGGGCCCGCTCCCTCTTCGTCTCCGTGAGAGAGCGCACCCCAGGCGCCCAAGCGATCGGCCACGCTTCCAACGAGGAGCGCCGCCCACATGACACGCGCCACGCCCAACGCGAGCACGAGGCCCAGCACGAGCCTCCGAACCACGAACGGCAGGAGGCCTGCGTCACTCGCCGGCAACTCCACGGGCGCGGGCCCCGCCAGCGCCAAACCGAACGAAAGCGCAACGCGCACCGAAACGGGCAAACCCCGCGCCCCTATCGCAGGAACGACGATGGCCACTGGCAGCCAAAGACACAGGCTCGCCGCCCATTCCGCGAGCTCAGCGGACACGTTTCGTCACCCTCTCTACTCAACTGCCTCCGCGTTTGACGGAGACCTGCCCGGCAGGCTAACGCTCTGGCCCCTACGAACGTCAAGGTCGGAGAAGCATACATGAGCCTCGATCTGTCCGCGGTTGGTCACGAAACCGAACCGTTCACCTTCGAGTACGACTGGAAGACCGTCGTGCTCTACGCGCTCGGTGTCGGCGCCAAGCGCAGCGAGCTCGACTACCTGTACGAAGAGCGCGGGCCGCGTGTACTGCCGTCCTTCGCCGTGGTTCCCGCTTACCCGGCGCTCGAGCCGCTGGTCCGTCGCGCTCGCGCCGACATGACGAAGGTCGTGCACGGCTCACAGAGCATTCGTCTCTACCGGCCCATCCCGCCGAGCGCTCGCCTCACCACCGTCGGAAAAATCGAGGGCATCTACGATCTCAAGCGTTTGTCTCAGGTGGTGTTCTCCACACGCACCGAGCAAAACGGCGAGCTCATTTGTGAAACGGAATGGACGCTCGTCGTGCGGGACACGGGCGGCTTCGACGGGCCGCGTCCGCCCAAGACGTTCGCCCCGAAAATCCCCGAAGGCCAGGCGCCGCTCTTCGACAAGAGCGAGGACACTTCACCCGAGCAAGCACTTCTCTACCGCCTCTCGGGAGATCTCAACCCACTCCACGCCGATCCGGAGTTCGCGGCGGCCGTGGGCTTCGCGGAGGGCCCTCTCCTCCATGGCCTTTGCACGTTCGGCTACGTGACGCGAGCCGTCATCGCGGGCGCTTGCGGCGGTGACCCCACGCGCCTCGACGCGCTCACCGTGCAGTTCAAAAAGCCCGTCTGGCCCGGCGAGCGGCTGCGCACCGTAGGCTACGAGGTGGACGGCAAAGTAGCGCTCGAAACGTTCGCTGCAGACCGCCCCGAAGCAGTCGTGGGCGGCGCGTGGGCGCTCATCGGAGCCAGCAAGTGAAGCGCGCGTCGCTCGTTTTGACGGGCTGCTTGTTGGCGGCGCCCGCCTGCGTGGTTTCCACGCACGGCGGCCCGGGCGCCGCGCCCGAGGTACCCCTCCAGAAGAGCGAAGCGGCACGCGCAGAAGAAGCAGCTCGCGAGAACGAGCCCGAGAGCATCGTCGCTCGTCACATCCTCATCGCTCACGCCGACGGCATGCGCGCGGGCGCGCACATCACGCGCACCGCCGCCGAGGCGAAGGCGCGCGCAGAAGAGGTGCGACAACGCGCCCTCGCAGGTGAAGACTTCGCGGAGCTCGCAACTGAATACTCCGACGACCCGGGCTCGGCCGCCGACGGTGGCAACTTGGGTCGCTTCACGCGTGGACAAATGGTGCCCGCGTTTTCGGATGCGGCCTTCCGGCTCGAGCCCCAAGCCATCTCCGAGGTCGTCGAGTCCGACTTCGGGTTCCACGTGATCCAGCGCACCGAGTGACGCCCCGGGAGTGGTTTGGCCGGGGGACCAAGTGCGCCTCCGATGCAAACATCCTCCCAAACCGTAACTTTCGCAGACAGATCGTGCGGCAACCGCCTTTTCCTGCGGGGTCACGCTTGCGGGCCGTGTGGGTGCCGACACACAGTTCTGGACATCGCTTTCCAGAGAGGTCCCCACCCCATGCCGACCCAGCCGCAACCGCGAACGATCCGCTCACGCTCGTTTCTTTGCCACGCCTCCTTCGCGCTGACCGCGCTCGCCACCATCGCCTGCAGCGAGCCCACTGAACGCAACCAAATCGGGGATGTCCCCACCACTGGTGGCACGGGCGGCGCTGGCACCGGTGGCGCTCCTCAGCTCGGCAGTGGTGGAACGCTCGGTCCCGGGATCGGAGACTTCAACCCGGACTCCGGAGCTTTGCCAGCGGATCCGATCTTCGAAGCCGGCATCGACGCCGCCGAAGCGCAGGTCTTCTCCGATCCCGAGCAGTTCTCGTCGGGCGTGTGCGTGTTCGAGCCCCACCTCTCGGACGAGCGCGGTGTGGGCGCGCTCTACCCTGCAAACTGGCTACGCCCGCGGTTCCGCTGGACGGGCTCGGGCGGCGAAACGCTTTGGGAAATCCGTCTGAGCGCGGCGAGCCAGGTCAACGCGATGCGCGTCTACACCCGCGCTACCGAATGGCTCATGCCTCAGGACATTTGGGAGAAAATCGGCGCGGGCATCGGCGACGACATCACCGTCACCATCCGCGGCACCAGCCCCAGCGGCATCACGGGCATGCGCGGCACCTTCCGTGTCACGCCCGCGCTCGCCGGCGGCTCCATGGTGTTCTGGGGCACCTCGAGCTCCGTCGTGAGCCAGGGCTCCAGCCGCCTCTACGGCTTCACGATGGGAGACGAAGCCGTGACGGACGTGCTCGGCGCCGAGCAAGTCGCCATCAGCGGCGTGGTGCAAGGTAACGGCCGCGATCTGCGCGGTGAGAACCAGAGCAGCTACATCGCGGGCCTCGCGCCAGGGGCGCCGCGCTGCGTCGGATGTCACGTGTCTTCGCCGGACGGCACCGCGATGGCCTTCACGGACGACTACCCCTGGAACATGGGTATGGCCTCCGTGGAGGCGGGTACGTCGGGCGCGCTGCCCACGTACGTCACGCCGGGCGCGCAGGAGTTCATGAAGATGCCGTTCCTCGGCACCGCGGCCATGTTGCCCGAGCCGTGGGCCGCCGGAGATCGCACGCTGCTCGCCACCAAGGGACGCCGCGCCAACTACATCTACGTCGACTACGCGGAGAAGCCGGAGCCGCTCCTCCACGATCTCATCTGGATCGATCTGCAAACGAACTTCACGCTGCCTGCGGCAGCGGCGGTTCCCGCAGCGCCCGCCGGCTGCACGCCGCCCTGGGCCGACGACATGTGCTACTCGGATCCGCGGCAGCAAGCCGCCGTGGCGCGAGAAACGGCTCTGCTCGCCGCAGAAGGCACCAGCTGGGGCGTGCTGCACACCGAAGGTACGGCCAGCATCTCCAACCCGGTCACGAGCCACACGGGATTGCGCGTCGCCTACACGGTCAGCGAGTCGTCCATCGACGGGCACCCGGATTGGCACAACAACACGGCTGATATCAAAGTCCTCACGCTCACGGGTCCACGCGGAACGGCCACGGCCGCACCGCTCACCGGCGCGTCCGATCCGAATCAGCTCGAGTACTACCCCGCGTTCTCGTCGGACGACGAGTTCATCGCGTTCACGCGGGCGCCGGCGCCGACCAACAAGAGCCGCTGCCGCCAAGGCACCGGCACCCCACCCTGCGTCAACTCACCGACGGGGCTCGGCGAAAACCCGGACGGGCCCTACTACAACCGCAAGGGCGAAGTTTTCGTCGTTCCGAGCGCTGGCGGAGAGCCTCATCGCTTGCGCGCCAACGACCCAGTCGCTTGCTCGGGGGAAGCAAGCCCGGGCGTTCTGAACAGTTGGCCCAAGTGGTCCTCCACCGTTCGCGTGGACGAGGCCAAAGGCAAAAAGTACTACTTCGTGATCTTCTCGTCGGCGCGTGCCTACGCCGGACAGTTCGACCTCATGCCCACGGCGTACACCCCGCCGATTTCCACGAAGTCGTCGCACCTCTACATGAGCGTCATCGAGCAAGACATTGCCACCGGCGCGCTCACTTCGTACGCCCCCATCTACCTCTGGAACCAGAACTACCTAGCCACGGGCCCGGATAGCTACGAAGAGCTGAAGACCGCAAACCTCACCCCTGCGTGGGAAGACTTCTCGATTCCGTCCGTGCCCCCGGTCATCATCGTGAAGTAATCCCCTCGTCGTCCCCTCTTTTTTTGGGGGGGGCACCGGAGCGCGGGCTCGTTCGCACGAAATGCGTGCCGAGTCCGCGCTTTGCTTTTTCTCTTTCTACAACGCCGCACGTCCGAAAGAGGCGCTCGGCGCCGCCACGCGCCGCGCTCGATGGTCGCGTCACTTCTGAAAGAGGTGCTTGGCGATCACCATGCGCTGCACTTGGCTCGTCCCCTCGCCAATTTCACACAGCTTGGCGTCTCGAAGGTGCCGCTCGACGTCGAACTCGCGCGTGTAGCCGTAGCCGCCGTGGACTTGCAGGCTGTCGTTGCACACCGCCGTTGCGACCTCGCTCGCAAAGAGCTTTGCGATGGACGCCTCCATCGTGAACTTTTCTCCCCGGGTCGCGAGCCACGCCGCGCGGTACGTGAGGAGCTCGGCGGCGTCGAGGCGCACCTTGGCGTCCGCCAGCATGAAGCGAATCGCTTGAAACTCCGCAATGGCTTGCCCAAAGGCTTGTCGTTCCTCGGCGTAGCGCAGCGCCATATCCAGCGCGCCGCGCCCCAAGCCGAGCGCCATGGCAGCGATGGATACGCGCCCGCCGTCCAAGATGCGCATCGTGTCGATGAAGGCGTGCCCCTCTCGACCGAGCCGCGCCGAATCCGGAACGCGCACGTTCTCCAGCGTGACCTCCACGGTATCGCTGGAGCGACAGCCCAACTTCTCCAGCTTTTTGCTCGCGGAGTACCCGGGCGCCTTCGTGTCGACGATGAAGGCAGAAATGCCCTCTTGCGGGCGCTCTTGCCGGCTCGTGCGCGCCAAGACGACGCAGAACCCTCCCACGGAGCCCTGGGTGATGAACATTTTCGTGCCGTTCAGCACCCACTCGTCGCCTTCGCGACGCGCGGTGGACCGCAGCGCGGCGCTGTCCGAGCCGCTGCCCGGCTCGGTGAGCGCCCACGCGGCGAGCCACTCTCCGCTGGCGGCTTTGGGCAGGTAAGTACGCTTCTGCTCCTCGGTGCCGAAGCTCAAAATATGCCCCGTGCCGAGCCCGTTGTGGCTCGCCACGGTCAAAGCCAGCGAGCCGTCGACGCGCGCGCACTCCTCGACGGCGATGGCGTACGCCAACATGTCCATGCCCGCGCCGCCGTACTCGGTCGGAATGCGAATGCCCAAGAGGCCTAGCTCGGCCAGCCTCGGCACGAGCTCACGCGGAAACTCCTCGCGCTGATCCCACTCGCGAGCGCGCGGCTTCACCTCGCGCTCGCAAAAGTCGCGCACCATGCTGCGCAGCAAACGGTGTTGTTCGGGAAGCTCGAAATCCACGTGGAAGTTCCGAATGGAGAGGGAGTCGCTCGTGCTTCACGGCTCCGCACGAGACCGTGAAGTTGCCCGCTGGCCGAGAGCGATTCGTTTGATCTTCTCCATTTTACGCTCGACGTCACGCTTGGGCTCGTCCGGCGGCTCTACTTGTCCGTGAACCTCGTCCCCCAGCCCGAAGAGCCGCGGCCCACGTCGCAGAAACACCCACAGTTGGGCCGGCTCAGCACCAGCGGGTGGAAAGCGCACCTCTAGGGCCTCCTCTTTCTTTCGCACCCGGGCAACGCCTGCGCGCGCGAACGTCGCGCGCAGGTCCTTGGCTCCTTGCTCGTCGTCGCGGTGAGCGACGAGCACGCGCCAGCGCTTGGTTCCGTCTTGGTAGTGCCCGATCGCGCCGGGCCCCGTGGCGCCCACGCCGAGCAGCTTGTCCCACACATAGC
>JAEYVE010000249.1 GCA_023432025.1 Pseudomonadota bacterium | reverse complement strand
TGTTCGCTGCGCATCCGAGCATGAACGAGACGCCGGAGGAAAGCAGGGCCACGCGCTCGACACGCCGTTTCCACGTGCCGCTCGTTCCTTTTTCAGAGCTCGGTTTCGAGCCCACGCTGGCAAGACCGCTCGGGCGCGCCATTCAATACTTCCACGACTCAGGTAACGAACGGGTCTTCGGAAGTCTGTCCGCCATCACCCCAGAGTACCGGAGCGCTGGTTCGACGAGCAGACCCAGTTGGATCCTGCTCTGAGTTGAGCTGATCGGCGCTCTAGCCGAAAGGCCTCAGGGTGACTACCCTCACCAAGCGACATGGGAGCTTCGCTCGGCCGGCACATTCCTGGTTTTGCCGCGGCGGGCATTCGCTTCGACGATGCCACGGCGCGCGCCGCCGCGCCGCTCACCCCAAAATCTGGGCCATCCCGCGCACGGCCTGCACGAGGGATGGCCGAGTGAGCTCGACGGTTTCCCCCCCGTCACGCGTTCTGGGCGCCCGGCGACTCGTGGCGCTCGGCGCCACGGCGACTACGCTCGGCATCGCGCTCAGCTTGGACGCTTCGGCGAGCTTCGCTGGAGCGCTCGCCGTAGTGGGCATCGCGCTCCTCGTGTTCGGCTTGCACCGCGTTGGACGGCTCGGACCGGACGCTTGAGGCGCCTCACGTTTCGCTACGCAAAACGGCCACGGCCACGTCCTTGCCGAGCTTGGGCGCAGCTTGCACCGCGAGGCCAAAGCCTCGCCTTTCGATCTCCAGCTCCGTCGTGAAGGGCTCGGCCCCTTGCAACCGCTCGAGAGGCTTTTGCTCCGAAATGGCCTTGGCGTTCACCTGCGGTGACACGGGAGCGCCGTACACCTGATTTTCCACGACCACGTAGACGTAGAGCAGCGGCACCTTGTCACCTTCTACCGTGTCCGAAAGCACCTTCGAGCGCAGCGCATTCTCGAGGCGGTACGCGTACGCGGACCACGACCAGCCCGTCGCGTAGACGCCCGCTGCAGCGTCGCCGACGAGCACCGGCGTGGCCGCCACCCACTGTGCGTCCTCGCGGTTCTTCACTCCGGCAGCCTCTTTCATGCTGCCGCGCGACTCCACGTAGCCTGCCGTGAGCGCCGTCTTCAGGCCTGGGAAGGCGGCGAACAAGTTCTTGCCCGCCATGTCGTCCTGCTCCCGGTCGTTGCGCAAGACGAGCCCGTCCGTCGTGGTCACCGCGAAGAACGTGGACTTGGCCACGCGCAGGTCCTGCACCTGGTCACGCGCTGCCTCGAGCGCCTTCGACGCCGACTGAGCATCCGGAACGCCCGGTTGGGCTTCTTTGAACAAAGTGCTCAGCTTCTTGGCGCCCTCCGGCAGGCCTTGACGCACCTCGGCCACGTCTTGCTCCGTCGCCGCGACGAGGAACGCGACGTGACTCTTGGCCGCCGCCACGCTCTTCTTGGTCGGGCTCTCACACCCTCCGAGCCAAACGCTCGAGGCAGCGAGCGCGAGCAGCAAAACGAACGAACGGCGAGCCTTTTCGAACCGCATAGGGACGCGTAGCGCGACCCCGGCGCGGCGCCAAGCAGCGCTCAGAGATTCTTGGCCTCGGCCAGCACCTGCTCGACGTGGCCTTTGACCTTCACGTTGCGCCAAGTCTTTTTGACGATGCCGTCCGCGCCGACCAGAAAGGTGCTGCGCTCCACCCCCATGTACTCTCGACCGTAGTTGAGCTTTTTCACCCAAACGCCGTAAGCGTTCACGAGCGCCTTGTCGGTATCGGCGAGCAGCGTGAAGGGCAGCTCGTACTTTTGCGCAAAGCCTGCGTGGCTCTTGCTCGAGTCCGGGCTCACGCCGAACACTCGAACGCGTGTCTGCTTGAAACGCGCGAAGCTGTCGCGAAAATCGCACGCTTCGGTGGTGCAGCCCGGCGTGTTGTCCTTCGGATAAAAGTACAGCACGTACGGCGTTCCGCGGAGACTCGCGGACGAAACCACCGCGCCCGTCTGATCCGCGAGCTCGAACGGGGGCGCCTTTTTCCCCTCGAGCGCGGCCCCCGCGGACGGCTCACTGGTGCCCTTCGCGACGCTCTTTTTCGCGCCGCTCTTCGAGCTGGCTTTGGCAGGAGCCTCGACCGATGCGTCCGAGGTTTTGGCCTTCGGCGCAGCGACCTTCTTCGCCACGGGCTTTTTGGCCGTTTTCTTGGCGGCGCCCGCCTGGGCCGGCGCGACCTTCTTGGGGGATGCGGACTTGGAGGACGCAGTGACTTTCTTCACGGTCTTCTTCTTGGTGGCCATCGAAAGCTCCTTCACTCGAAAAGCGACGGAGCCACTCTACCGCGATTGTCGTCCGCAGAGGCTCGCTTACGACACGTTCGTCTCACTCGACGCGCAGCGTCCGCAGGCTGACCATCTTCAACTGATCGCCCTCCCCAGGAAACGCACCCCACACGCTGATTTCGTAGAGACCAGCTTTGCCGAGCGGCACGTCCAACTCGAAGCGAGCCCCCTCCACCTTCACCGGCAGCGGGGTTTGGTAGCCCGGTGGAAAGTACAAGACGTCCGGCGCAGGAACCGGATAGCTCGAAGTTTGGTTCAAATCCGCCACGGTACGAGGGGTCGGCAGCGGCAGCCGCTTCACGCCGATGCCTCCGATGCGCACGGGCTCGTGCACCTCACCGGACACGCGGACCTTCGAGCTGGGGCGCGCGCTCTCCGGAAGCTCGTCGAACTCACCGAACGCTCCCACCAGCTCCTGCGCCATGCACGCCTGACGAATGCCCACGGGCTTGGCCAGCCCGATACCTCCTTGGGTGTGCGTCGGCTCCAGAATGTTTTTGCGATGACCATCGTGCGGCGGCACCTCGGAGATGAACGCGAGCTCGATCTTCTCGAGCTCACTCCGCTCGAAGAGCGGGTTCGGATCCAGCTCGCGCGGCTTGCCGTCGAAAAAGCACGCTGCATTTTCGCGCACCAAGTATCGACCGCCGGCCTCGGTGTAACGCTGCTCCGGCACGGAGCCGTCCGTCCCCCAGTGCGCCGTAAACCCGTGCGTCGCCATGTCCCGTGCGTGGCGCTCGGCTGCGCGCGCCGCCACGGGGTCCCATTCGAGCGGTGACAGGCCTTCTTCGGCGCGATCCCGATTGACCAGCTCCAGAACGTAGCGGGCGGCGTCCTCGGCGTTCAGCGGCCCCGTCCCCTCCGGAATACGGGCTCGCCCGCCATCACAGCCGAGAGAGACCAGACCGAGGCATCCCAAGACGAGAGCTCGTCCGAGACCCCCGTGCCATGACCGTGTCCCAAAGACCACACCGGTCGACCTTGCTTGGCGGCCGAGCCTTGCACGCTTCATGGTGGTGGTTATGCCATGAGTCCCCGCGCTTGTGCGCTCCCGGGGCGGCCTCTACATTGCCGCAAACCTCGCGACCTTCCGCTCGAGCGGAAGCCCACCGACCGAAAGAACACGCAGAATGTCCCTCGATCTCCCCGACAACGGCCTCTATCGCACGACCACGGCCATGCCCGGCCACGAAGACGCGTTCCCTGCTGGCGTGCTCGTGTACGTCGGAGAGAAGTCCGGCCAAAAGTTCGTGGTGCGGCCCGGCCAGAACCGCAACAATCGTTGGTTTTGGGGCGACCCCACCACGCCGCTGCGCTCCCCCACGTGGTCGCGCACGCTGAAGAAGCTGCGCGCCGAGGGTTACTACACGCTGCCGCAGCAGGTGGACTTCGAAGGTGGCGGTCGCTGGCTGAAAAACGCCATCGTTCAGCTCGGATACAACGGCGAAGGCAAGGGCATCATCTTCGTCGGAGAGCAGCGGGACGCGTCCAACGAAAACGCTCTGTACTTCAGCGATCGCGGCATGATCATCGACGACGGCCTGCTGGACCGCCTCGAGTGGGCCCCCATTCTCCCCATCCGCAACTGATCCTCCGCAACTGATCCTCCGCAACTGGTCCGTCGGCACACGGCGCCGTCCCAAGACGGCGCCGTCACCGAACGGCGTCGTCCAAAAGCTCAGCCGTCACCGAACGGACGCGTCCGAAGAGCCGTTCTCCAACGGCGCCGTCCCAAAGCCGAGTCTGCCAGCAGTCTTTTCTGTTGGTTGCCTCGTCGTCCTTTTTGGGGCGGCCTAGCTCGTCATCGCGCGGTGCTCCCGCACTACGCCCACGCGCGGCGCGTTGCTCGAGCTGCGTTCGCGTGAGAGGCCGCGCAGCGGCGGCGGGGCCCACGGCACACAGCGCGAGGGGGCGCCGCCCCGCGCTCGGCGCGCCGTCGACTGGCGCCTCGAGGCCAGCGTGTGCAGATTGGGGCGCATGATCACGATTCGACCCTCCGGCGAGCGCGGCCACGCCAACCACGGTTGGCTCACCTCCCGTCACACCTTTTCGTTCGCGGACTACTACGCGCCCGCTCACATGGGTTTTCGAGCTTTGCGCGTCATCAACGAGGATCTCGTGGAGCCGGGTCGCGGCTTCGGCACGCACCCGCACCGAGACATGGAGATCATTTCGTACGTCCTCGAAGGCGGGCTCGAGCATCGTGACTCGATGGGCACCGGCTCGGTGATTCGTCCCGGCGACGTGCAGCGCATGAGCGCAGGCACCGGCGTGACGCACAGCGAGTTCAACGCGTCCAAGACGGAGCCCGTTCACTTCTTGCAAATTTGGCTCATCCCCGGCCAGCGCGGCATTTCGCCGAGCTACGAACAAGAGACCTTCACCGAAGACGAAAAGCGCGGCCGCCTTCGGCTCGTGGCGTCACCGGACGCGAGGGACGGCAGCGTCGCGCTCCACACGGACGCGACGATTTACGCAGGGCTCTTCACCACCGGAGAGTCCGCCCAACATTCGCTCGAGCCGGGCCGACACGCGTGGGTGCACGTGGCTCGCGGCAAGGTGCGCGTGAACGGCCAAGAGCTCGGCGCGGGAGACGGCGCAGCGCTCTCGAACGAAACGAGCCTCGACATCGAGGGCGTCCAAGACGGCGAAGTGCTGGTGTTCGACCTCGCCTGAAGCGCCGAAAGAGTGCCCTCGAAACGACGCTGCGAGCCGTCTGGATAGACCGGCTCGCAGCGGGGCTCGTCGGGGCGCGTGTTCCTTACTTGCGCGCGGGCAGCTCCTCGCGCGCGCGCACGGTGGCGCCCACGAAGTCGCGGTTCAGCTTGGCGATGAACTCCACGTCGATGCTCTTCGGGCAAGCGTCCATGCACTCGTAGTGGTTCGTGCAATGACCGAAGCCCTCGGCTTCCATCTGCGCGACCATGTTGCGCACGCGCCTGTCCTTTTCCGGCTCGCCTTGCGGCAAGAGGTTCAGGTGGGCAGCTTTGGCCGCGGTAAAGAGCATGGCCGATGCGTTCGGGCAGGCCGCGACGCAAGCGCCGCAGCCGATGCACGCCGCGGCGTCCATGGCACGATCGGCGTCCGGCTTGGCGACGGGCAACAGGTTGGCGTCCTGCGCCGAGCCGGTGCGCACGGAAATGTAGCCACCCGCCTGAACGATACGGTCGAACGAGCCTCGATCGACCACCAGGTCGCGCACGACAGGAAAGGCCAACGCGCGCCAGGGCTCGATCCAAATTTCGTCGCCGTCCTTGAACTGGCGCATGTGGAGCTGGCACGCAGTGGTCGCCTTTTGCGGACCGTGCGGCACGCCGTTGATGACCATGCCGCACGCACCACAAATGCCCTCGCGGCAGTCGTGATCGAAGGCGATGGGCTCTTCACCGCGCGCGCTGAGCTCCTCGTTCACCTGGTCCAGCATTTCCAGGAACGACGAGTGCTCGCTGACGCCTTTCGCTTCGTAGCGGACGAACTCGCCGGGAGCATGGCCGCTCTTCTGACGCCAGACGTGGAGAACCAAGTTCATCTGCGACATTACTTGTAGCTCCTCTGGCTGGGCTTCACGTACTCGAACTCCAAGGCTTCCTTGTGCAGTTTGGGCTCGCTGCCGACACCGGTGAACTCCCAAGCGGCAGCGTATTGGAAGTTTTGGTCGTCGCGCTTGGCCTCGCCGTCCTCGGTTTGGTGCTCTTCGCGGAAGTGTCCGCCGCACGACTCTTCGCGGTGCAGGGCGTCCCGACACATGAGCTCCCCCAACTCGAGGAAATCCGCCACACGCCCCGCTTTTTCGAGGCTCTGATTCAGCTCCTGACCGCTGCCGAGCACGCGCAGGTTCTGCCAAAACTCCTCGCGGATGCGTGGAATTTCCTTGAGGGCCAGCTCCAGGCCCTGCTTGTTTCGCGCCATGCCGCAGTAGTCCCAAACGATTTGGCCGAGCTCGCGGTGGAAGGAATCCGGGCTGCGCGTGCCGCCGATCGACAGGAACTTGTCCATCCGCGCTTTGACGTCCGCCACGGCGGCCTTGGCCTCGGGGTGGTTTTCGTCCGCCGCGCTCTTGGGCGTAGACGCCAAGTAGTTGGCGACGGTGTACGGCAGCACGAAGTAGCCGTCCCCGAGACCCTGCATGAGCGCGCTGGCGCCCAGGCGATTGGCACCGTGATCCGAGAAGTTCGCCTCGCCGCCCACGAAGAGCCCCGGGATGGTGCTCATCAGGTTGTAGTCCACCCACAGGCCACCCATCGTGTAGTGGATGGCCGGGTAGATGCGCATGGGCTCCTTGTACGGATCCTCGCCCGTGATGCGCTCGTACATTTCGAAGAGGTTGCCGTAGCGCTCGGCGACGGCCTTTTGGCCCAGGCGTTGAATGGCGTCCGCGAAGTCGAGGTACACGCCGCGCCGCTGCCCACCCACCTCGGGACCCACGCCGAGGCCCTGGTCGCACATGTCCTTGGCTCGACGCGAAGCGATGTCGCGCGGCACCAAGTTTCCGAAGCTCGGGTAGAGCCGCTCCAAGTAGTAGTCCCGATCTTGCTCGGGAATGTCGCCGGGTGCCTTGGTGACGTCCTCCGCCTTCTTGGGCACCCACACGCGACCGTCGTTGCGCAGCGACTCGCTCATCAAGGTGAGCTTGGACTGCGACTCGCCGCTGACCGGGATGCAGGTGGGATGGATCTGCGTGTAGCAGGGGTTGGCGAAGAGCGCGCCCTTGCGGTGCGCACGCCAGGTGGCCGTGACGTTGCAGCCCTTGGCGTTCGTCGACAGGAAGAAGACGTTGCCGTACCCGCCGGTGCAAAGCACCACGACGTCCGCCATGTGCGCTTCTATTTTGCCGGTCACCATGTCCCGGGTGACGATGCCGCGCG
>JAEYVE010000164.1 GCA_023432025.1 Pseudomonadota bacterium | reverse complement strand
CCACGGGAGGGCGCGCCGCTTCGCGCGTCGAGCTCGGCGCGCGCTCGGAGTGCGGCGTCGCGTCGGCGGTTGGCGACGCCTCGCGCGCTGGCCACTCGGCGACGCGGAGACGCACGCCGCTGGCGGTGACGTCACGCGACAACTCGCTGCCCATTTGCATTCGACCGTACACCACCCGGGGTGACGCGGGGACAACTCAGCGGTGCCCTCACGCGAGCGCCGACCCACCTGCCGATTACTTGACCGCCGCTCGTTCGGGAAGAGCTTATCGAAGTCCGCGTGAGGAAATGTAGGCGACGTTCGTCAAACTCTCGGCCACTCGGGCAAGTGTCTCCGGTCGGCGCGTGCTCCTCCGCTGCGTAGCCGTACCCGCGCGCCGCGCGTTGGCAATGCCGCCGGCGCCTCTCCATGGACGGAAGATCGTCTCCATGGACATTCCATCATTACGGACAAAAAATGTCCGACCGGAGATCCCTTCCCGCGTCCATGGAGCTGCCGTCTTCCATGCTCAAATTTTCGCTGGGAAAGTGTTTGGGGTGCTCCACTCAGTGGAATATATTCGCCCCCACTTCGACACCCCGTGGGGGTGGCGACGCCGAAGCGGGGGACATCGGCGGCCGAAGGCGGGGCGACCCCAAGGGTGAGTCGTCCATTCGAGGTCGGGTCGGGCGAACGGGCAATTGCGATGAGCGGAATCGACGAAACCATCCTGGCGCGCCTCGAAAAGCAGCATGCCGCCGGCGTGACCTCCGCCGAGATCCTCGACGTGTTCGCGACTCACGGCGTGACGCTGAGCGAAGCGACGCTACGCAAGTACGTCCAACTGGGTCTCCTGCCGCGCAGCGTGCGCGTCGGGACCAAGGGCAAGCACCAGGGCTCGAAGGGCGTCTATCCGGTGCGTGTGGTGCGCCAAATCCTGCAAATCAAGCGGATGATGGCCGAGCAGTACACCATCGAGCAGATCCAGAGCGAGTTTCTGTTCGTGCGCAGCGAGCTGGAGCAGCTCGAGGATACGGTTTCGCAAATTTTCGAAAAGCTGGACGGCGCCGTGAAGCGCCGCAAGCAAGAAGCTACGGCGCGCGTCGTCGCTCGCGAAGTCGGCGAGGCGCGTCTCTTGAGTAAGGATCTTTTGCTTCGGTTGCGCGGGATAGAGACGCGTCTCACGTCTCGCGCACGGCTCTGCGACGTGAGCGGAGCGGATTCGACGGGGTAAGCACGGCGCGGGGGCCAAGAGCTCCCTCGAGCGACGTTTTTTTCCACGAGGTTGGCCAGGGCGCCGACCGCGGCGGGGTTGGTACGGTCTTTTTTCGGTGGTGATCGGGTTTTTCGGAGAATGACGATGGAAGCGACCGCTTTGGCACACAGTTTGGACACTGAGATGGACCTCGAGCCCGGCGACGAGACGCCCATCACGCGTGAGCAGCGGCGTTCGCGGCGCAAGCGGGACGTGCGCGCGCGCACCATCAGCGTCAAGCGCATGACCAAGCGCGAGCTGGAAATCGGTCGACTCCTGTTCCCCGAGAACGACTACTGGAAGCCACGCACGCGCTCCGAGTGCGCCGACGGGCCGCGCCCTTGCCCCTTCGTTTCGTGCAAGCACCACCTTTACATCGACGTGTCGCCGCGCACGGGCGCCATCAAGCTGAATTTCCCCGATCTCGAGGTGTGGGAGCTCAACGAGTCGTGCGCGCTCGACGTGGCGGATCGTGGCGGCACCACGCTGGAGGACGTCGGCGCCATCATGAACCTGACGCGTGAGCGCATTCGTCAGGTCGAGGTCAAGGCGCTGGCCAAGCTCGAGGCGCTGAGCGACATGGAGTCCCTGCGCGACTACGTCGACGAGGGTCCCGTGGGCAAGCGCAGACTGCCGCAGCTGACCGAAGCCGATCTCGATCCGAAGGCGCGTCGAACCCGTCACAGCGAAGTGCGTGCCCTCGGCTCCGGTGACGACGAAGAATTGGACCTGGACGCGAGGGCGGATGCGGACGTCGAGGCGGAGCCCGAGGACGCGATGGAGCGCGCCGTCGACATCGACCTCTTGGACATGTGAGGCGTTCGGGGCCGTCTCGCGCTCCGTCGGTAAGGCCGCACGTGATTCGGCCTGGTGTTGGCCCGAGAGACGAAAGTCACTCGGGCCTTTTCGCGTGGCTCGGGTCGCTCGTTCTTCCGTGATAGAAGGCAGGTGATGCGTCGGCCCGACGTGCTCCACGCGGAGCCCACTCCACGCGGCGATACTCGGCCCTTGCGGCGCGCGCTCGTGTTCGCCTTCGCGAGGCCGGGCAACGAAGATCTCCTGCTCGACGCGTGTGGGGTAGGGGAGCTCGCGGACAGTCGCTGGCAGCCGGCGTGCTTCGCGCAAGATCTCTTCCTGGTCGAGCTGCTCGAGACGTGTCTCAAGGTGTCCGCAGAGGGGCAGCTCTTCGAGATCGATCGCAAGCATCTCTTGCGCGTGCTGTCGCACCCGCCCGCGGATCCGAGCCATGTTGCGTTTCGTCAGGGGATCCTGAACGAGCTCGTCAGCGATTCTGCGCAGCGTGAGAGCCTCGAGGGCGCGTACGCCGCGCTCCGCGCCATGCGGACCACCCTGGGCGGAACGGAGCTGGTGCGCGGCCGCAGCGACAGCGCGCAGCGCCGCATCGAAATCTTGCAGTCCATTCGGCGGGCCATCGACGCGCTGGCGTCCTCGTTCTTGGGAGCGACCTCCGGGCTTGCGCGCGTGCGCGCGTTTGGGCGAGCTCTCTGGGATTCACCGGCGTACCAGCGCCTCACGCAGCTGCTCGACTTCGAAAACGGCCGCGCCACGCTCGATAGCAGGCTCCAGGTCGGCTACGACGGCACGCTGCGTCGCTTCGAAATCGTGCGCGTTTCGGAGGCCGAGCACGCCGCATTCGCGACCGGCGCCGTCGGGCGGTTCTGGCGCCGTCTCGTGTCGCTCGCCAAGGGGTATCGCTTCAGCGAAGACGACGTCTTGAGCCGCCTCTTGGACGAGGTGTTCGGGCAGCTGGAGGAGGCCATGGTCGCGCTCTTGCCGCTCACGTCCGAGCTCGAGTTCTATCTCGCCGCGCTCACGTTTCGCGACGTCTGCAAACGAAGTGGGCTCGAGGTGTGCCTGCCCGAGTTCGACGTGAGGGCGCCCGGCGTCGCCGTGCGCCGCCTCGAGGGCCTCTTCAATCCGTGGCTGCTCGCGCGACGCGAAACCACGCCCATTCCGTGCACGTTGGCGCAGGAGCCCGCTCACGCCACGGTCATTCTCACGGGGCCCAACTCCGGCGGAAAAACGCGCGTTCTGCAGGCTCTGGCGGTGAGTCAGCTGCTGGGGCAGGCGGGGTTTTTCGTGCCGGCTTCGCGCGCGCGTTTGGCGTGGTCCGAGGGCATGTTCCTGTCGTTGCTCGAGCGCGTCAGCGCCGATCAGGCGGAAGGTCGCTTGGGCACCGAGCTGCTGCGTATTCGCAGCGTGTTCGAAAGCTCGCCGCTCGGCGCCGTCATCATTTTGGACGAGCTGTGCTCCGGGACGAACCCGTCGGAGGGAGAAGAAATTTTCCAGCTCGTGCTGTCGCTCTTGGACGAGCTCGACGCGCAGGTGTTCATCAGCACGCACTTTCTCGATTTCGCGAGCCGCCTGCAGCAGGACGCCAAGGACAAGTTGCACTTCCTCCAAGTGGAGCTCGACGAGCGTGATCTGCCGACGTACCAGTTCGTACCCGGCGTGGCGCGCACCTCGCTCGCCCGCAAGACGGCTGCGCGTTTGGGAGTAACCCGCGAAGAGCTCTTGTCTTTGGTCGAACAAAAGCGCCTGGCGGGCGCTGTTTCGGGCGGCAAGGTCCCCTAAAGCGCGTTGCTCCCGCACTCCGGAAGAGCGCGGGCGGAGGTCGTCCTCGTCAGGGGCCTCCGCCGTCACTCGTCATCGCGCTTTTTCTCGAGGTCGCGCTCGGTGTCTCGGGCCTTGAATCAGGGTCCGGGCGCCGTCACTCGTCATCGCGCTTTTTTTCGAGGTCGCGCTCGGTGTCTCCGGCCTTGAAGCGGTCGCCTTGCGTCACCTTCTTCGGCGCCTCCACGGCTCGGCGCACCGCGCCGCTCCCGAAGCGGTCGGCGATGGCGTCGAGAGTTTGGCCGAGCGCGTCGCCGCGCGTCGTGCGTGGCGCCACGTCGGCGAGTTTGGCCAGGGCTTTCGGAACGGCCTCTACGCGCGGGGTGAAGAGCTCGAGCTGCACGCCGGAAGGCTCACTCAGATTCGACAAGCTCACGCCGAGCAAACGCACGGGCTCCGTCACACCGGCGCGCTGCCACGAATCCAGCGCCGCGCGGCGGATGACGGCGCCGTCGCTGGTCGGCGATGCGAGCGTGACGCTGCGGGACAGCAGCGGATAAACGGGCTCGTTCTCCTCGGCGGTGCGTGACGTTCGGCGCCCGGAGGCGCGGGCGAGCTTGATTTTGAGCGTCACCGTGCGGCCGACGTAGCCCGCGCGCCGCGCGCGGCTGGCGACGGCCTCGGCGTGGGCGGTGAGCGCCGCCGCGATGCGCTCGGGGTCGGTGACGTCGCTCTCGAAGGTCGCTTCTTCCCCGATGGACTTGGGGGCGCGCTCGCTTTCGACGGGGCGGTCGTCCAGGCCGCGCGCGCGCAGCTGGAACTCCTCGAAGTGAGCGCCCAGCGCTTCTTCGGCGCGGTGCGGATGCGCGCATGCGAGATCGCGAAAGGTACGAATACCCACGGCGATGAGAGCCTTCTCCGCTTGCGGTCCGATGCCCCACAACTTGCGAATGGGGAGCGGCGCGAGAGTCCGCTCCACGTCTTCGGGCCGCACGAGGAGGAGCCCATCGGGCTTGCCCAAAGCGCAGGCAATTTTCGCGACGAGCTTGTTCGGCCCAATGCCGACAGATACGGCCAAGCGCGTGACCTCCCGGACGCGCGCCTTGATGCGGCGCCCGATTTCGAGCGGCTCACCGAAGAGCCCCAAGGAGCCGGAAATGTCCAAGAAGGCTTCGTCCAACGCGAGCGGCTCGATGGCGTCCGTGAACTCGGCGAATACGCGGTGCACCTCACGGCTGACGCCGACGTACTTTTGCATGTCGCCCGCCAAGAACACGCCGTGCGGACACAGCTCGCGAGCGCGGAAGCCGGGCATGGCCGAGTGCACGCCGTACTTTCGCGCTTCGTACGACGCCGCGGACACCACGCCGCGCGGCGAATTGGCGCCCACGATGACGGGCTTGCCGCGCAGCTCCGGGCGGTCGCGCTGCTCCACGGACGCGTAAAACGCATCCATGTCGGCGTGCAGGATCCAGCGCGCGGCCACGTCATTCGGCTAGCGCAAGGCGCCGCTCAGAGCCAGTCCGGTACGTCGTCGCAGCCCGTGGTGACGGTGATGGAAATGGGGGTGCCCGGACTCTCCGTACGAAGCTCGAAGAGAAAAAGGCCGGGGCTCCCGCCCGTTGCGGTCGTTCCACGCGGGAGCCACTCGGTGAGCGAGGAGCCGGGAAGTACGGAGCTGGATGGGGCGGGCGTGCCGGGCTCGCAGCCGTTATGCGGCGAAAAGCTCTGAACTTCGAAGGGCTCGTTGCTCTCGAGGCGCATTCGTGACGTCAGCTCCAAGCAGTAAGGCTCCGAAAACCCGATCAACGCCACGCCACCTCCCGGTCCTGCGCTCCCGCCTTGACCGCCCAGGGATGCGTCCGTCGTGACGACGCTGAAGTTGCCTGCCCCGCCGAGGTTTTGGACCTCGCCTACGCAGCCGCGCGGTACCGGAGCTTCCGTGAGGCAGCAGGCGCCGCCGCCAGGGATGTCGCCGGGCGAGCCGCCAGACTTGTTGTGGACCAGCACGCCTTCGGCGAAGAAGTTGTGCTCGTCTGCTACGGTCAGGTCGTACACCGTGGCCGCTTCGAGCGTGGGCTCTTGGTAGCCTTCTGTGAGCGCGCTGATCGTTGTGAACGTGCCGTCTTCCAGGGGCAACAGGCGCGTCAGGCGCGCTTCCTGCCGCAAGCTCGAGACGGGGACGTACTCCGTCGTGTCCGGCAAGTAGAAGGGGTGCTCGGGCGTGACGCGCAGGGTGCTGCCGCCATCGAGAGGCAGCCGTCCTACCAGGCGGTCTGGGTGGCTCGTCACGCGCAGCACCGGTCGTGCCCGCACCACGTGCTTGGTGGTGTCGTAGGTGAGCACGAGATCCGACGGACGCAGCTCCTCGATGGGGCGCCGACCGTAGGGCGTGTCGACGAGCGTGCCTTCGGCGAAGCAGGAGGTGATTTGGCCGCCCGCGCCGCCGCCTCCCGAGCCCCCCGAGCCCCCGCTCCCTCCCGAGCTGATTCCGCCGCTTTCGCCGCGATCGTCCGTGCCGAGGCCACCGCAGGACGTGGACAAGGTCGTGGGCAGGGCAACGACCAACAGCGGAAACAGGAGTCGGGATTTTTTCGGCATGAGTTTCACCGTCAGGCATTTGGCAAAACCTATGCCTGACCAAGAGCCATGGCGGCTCGTCTCAAGACCCCCAATACACCGGGATTTCGTCGAGGGGCCTAGCAGTGGTTGCCTGGCACACCCGGCTCAGGCCCAGAGTCGCCGTGTCAGGGGCGGCTCCAGGGCTCCATGAGGGCGCGGCGCGTCTGAAAAGAAGAACCCCCAGATCCCGGGAGGGGATGCTGAGGGCTTCGCTTTGCGGGGCTACGCCTCACGAGCAGTTGGTGAAGCCGTTCATACAGGTCGGCACCCACCGGTACTGGAAGCGGTTGAAGAAGAAGTGACGGCCTTGGTGCTGCTCGTACGAATGAACGAAGAAGGCACCCCGAGCGGTAGCCTGGTCGACCATGTCTACGACCACGTCGCTTTGCGGCCCCACGAATGTGCCACGCCACTCGTTGCCGATGTGCACCCAACTCGACGCGTTGGGGCTCGGAACATGGCCCACGAAGAACTTGACGGGATTGGCGCGGATGGCGCCACGTGAAATCAGATTTCCTCGCACGTAGAGCCAAACCGGGCCATTCGTCGTATCCACTTCGAGTTCCGACCACGACTCCAACGTCAGATTGTTGACAACGTAGACGCCAGAAGTGAGCCGAAGCGTGGAGTGTGAATATGCAGCCAAGTTGTAGTATTGTCCCGGAGGTGGGGACTCAACAAGCCCTCTTGGATAAGAGGCGATACTCGTAGTCCCAAGCCCCCACGGGACTGACAGGCTGATTGGCTCGTTTCGTTGGTAGATTCCCGGCGTACGAGCACCTGTGATCTCGTGACCAAGCGCTCCGCCGACGGGGCCGTAGCTAGTCGCGTCACCAATAATCGTTCCGCCCCACGCGTTAACCCGCGCACGAGCCGCCACGTCGCCAAAGATGTTGGAATCTACTCCCATATGAAGGTAACTGCCGGCAACAACGGTCGGCGGCGGACTCTCTGGCCCCAGCGGCCCCGTCTCGGGTCTTACGTGGGCCCTATCGTTGATTTTGACGAATGTGTGCGAATAGATACCAACGGTCGACAACCGAGGATTGTGCGTGAACGGAAGCCCGATCTTCTCCCACAACCAGTCTGCGTGTACCGGCGATCCGGTGCCTGCCCAGTATTGTGAGACTCCGCTTTCTCCCCTGGAGGTTACCTGACCGATCCCCTCGTTTCGTAGCGTGAATCGGCTGAGGTGAGGAATTTGCTTGGCGGGAGAGGTGTTCGAGGGGGCATGAAGTTGCTGCCGATCGACAAGCGCCACGTTCAAGCTGCCCAAGA
>JAEYVE010000157.1 GCA_023432025.1 Pseudomonadota bacterium | reverse complement strand
GAGTCATCCGTGTCGACGTGGGGCCCGTCTTGCGCGTCGGTCTCCGCCGCAGCGTGAAGCTCAGGGTGAGCGGCGGCTTCGGTGGCTTTTGGCGCAGCGTTTGCGGCGTCGCTCGTGGCTTCGCTCGCATACGCGCTGGGTGTGGCGAGCAGCCCGAGGACCAGTGCGGCTAGGTAAGGGGAGGAGCGGAGCACGACCGGAGAGTACGAGACGGACGCGCTTTGGACTACCGATCGTTGAAGCTGCGCGGGATCTGGGCGCGGCGGAAGTGTGGCCCGAGGGTCGGCACCCTCAGCGGCGCAGTCGCGCTCGCAGCTCGGGGTGCGCGGGGTCGAGTCGCGCGGCGGCTTCCCAAAACACACGAGCCTCCTCGAGCTGACCCTGCGCCTTTTTTACGTCGCCGAGGGCGATGTGTGGGTCGGCGTTGCCCGGCTCGATCGCGGCGGCGTACGTCGCCCATTTTTCTGCTGGTGCGATGTCCTGAAGCGCCAAGAGCTCGCGGCTGAGGCCCACGGCGCCTCTCGCTTTGTTCGGCGCGAGCAGCGCCACCCGACGGAACATGCGTTCCGCGTAAACGTGATCTCCACGCCGTACGGCTCGCTCCGCCTCGAGGGCATCGCGTCGCGAGAGCTTCTCGGCGGCGTTCGGATCCGCTTCATCGAGGCGCGCTGCTCGGAGCCACAAGGGGCGGGCGCGCGACGCGTCGCCGACGCGCGCCAGCGCGTCGGCGAGTACGGCTTGCAGCGTCGTGTCGCTCGGCGCCAGGGCTACGCCGCGCTCGGCGGCTTCCGCAGCGCGCGCTCCGTCGCGCTTCAACATGTACACTTGCGCGAGCGAGAGCCAGATGGACGGGCTCGACGCGTCGTAGTGCGCGGCTCGACAGTAGAGTCCGTGAGAGTCGGCTAGACGCCCGGAGACGAGCGCCTGTTTGCCTTGGCGCGCGAGATCGAACGCGATGCCTGGAAACTGCCCCTGCTTGAGCTTGTGACCGGCGAGAAGCTCGCTGCACGAGGGAGCGCTCGTGCCCGAGCCGTCGGAGAGAGGAAGCTCGAGCGCCGCCGTCTTCGGAGCTTCTGCTCGCGGGGTGGGCGAGGGGGCCGCGGCTTGTGTCGCGGCCCTTGGCGCGGGCGTCGAGCTCTCCGCGAGTGGGCCGGAGCTGTCGGGCGCGGGCTCGAGGCCGCTACCTCGCGGTGGGGCAGCCGCGAGCACCAGGACCAAGATCCAGAACAGCTCGAGGAGCGCCAGCCCGCCGAGGACTGCAAGGAGACTCGGGCTGGGTCCCTTGATGCTGACGCCGAGCAACCGGCGCAGTCGCTCGTCGATGCTTGCCGCCGTGAGAAGCGGGTGTGCGCTGGCAGCGTTCGGAGCCAAGGAAGCCGCGTCTTCGGCCAAGGGAGCGGGCTCTGGCGGAAGGGACGCGCTGGGCGCCAAGCCGGATACTTCGAGGTTTTCGGCTCGAGCCGGAGCCGCGACTTCTGGCTCGGGGGGCGCGCTGGGGGGGCCCGCGAGTGGTTGCAGCGGCGTAGGGCGACGACTTGGGTTACCGAGCTCCGCGAAAAGCGCGTCGTCGCCGAGCTCGCCGAGCTCTTCGAGCGACGCATTCGAAAACACGGGCTCCGGACTCGGGAGCGGCGCCAAATGTGCGGGGCTCGAGGGCGGGCCGACCGGCATGGACGGCACGATGGGCGGCTGCTCACCGTCTGCGATGCCGAGCGCCATGTCCACCGTCGCCATGACGTTCGCGCGCGCCGGGTGCGCCGCGCGATCGACTTGCACGCGCCCGGAGCTGAGCTGCAAGAGCGCTGCGAGGGCTTCGGCACCTTCGAAGACACGCTCCCCGTCCTCGGTGTGCGCCAGCGCGCCCACGATGAGACCGTTGGCCAGGTCCAGCTCGACCCAAAGCCGAGGATTGGTGACCGTAACGCGCAGACCGTGCGAGGCCGCGGCGAGCGAGCGCAAGCTGCGCGCGGGGCCCACCATTTCGAGGCGCGCGTCGAAGCCGCTGGATGCTTCCGCTTGAGCGCGCAGGTTGGCTTCGGGCTCCCCGAGGTTGGCTAGAACTTGCGCCAAGCGCTCCACCGGAGCGCTCGCGGCGTCCCGCCAAAGCTCGTCCCATCGCACGACGAGCAGCGACGTCCAGCGCAGGCGCGTGTCGCGCCGCATGCGACGCACGAGCTCGTAGCCGTCGCCCTGAATGTGTTCCTCACCAATCAGCAGCACGGCTGGATCGGCCTGGCGCATCTGAGAGAAGCGCACCTCGCTCGGATCGAGCTCGGAGACGATGACCTCGGCCCCGTGACTGCGCAGCTCGGCGGCGACGCCGTCTGCCCGCGCCGTGTTTCCGTCGGCGAGCACCACGCGCAGCCCCGTGAGCTCGGACGACGCGGCGGCTTTCGCGCTTTCTGCGTCGAAGAGCTGCACCGTGCCGCCGGCGCGCGCGTCGAACTCGTAGCGCAGCGGCTCCGCGCTCACGACGTGCTCGCGCGCCTTCTGTACGAAGTCCTCGATGAGCTGCGCGAGCGGGCGACCTCCGCCCAAGACGAGCCGCACGGCGTCGTCTCCGCCTTTGTTGGCGACGGACAAAATGCCGCTGCGCAGCTCGCTGCCGAGAGTTTTGACCAACTCCTCGAGCGTGACTTCGCCGAGCTCGCCGAGCGCTTCGTCGCTGCGGCCGGGGATTTCGCGCGCCAGCTCGGCGATCTTGCTCGCGAGCTCGTCGACGCTCGCCTTCCTGGGCAAGATGGCGGCCGCGCCGCTGCGGAACGCGCGCAAGCGCTGATCGAGCGCGGTGTCGTCTTGCACCAGCGCGACCGGGATGGCGCTGGTCTCGGGCCGCCCCGCGAGCTCGGCGAGGAGCTTCGAGCCGCCGTCCAGAGCGGCGGGGCCGGTCAAGACGATGAGATCTGGCGCAGCGACGACGGCGGTTTCGACCGCCTGCTCGGGCACGGAGAGCTCGAGGAACATGCCATGGCGCACGAGCGCGTTCGCCACCGCCTTGCCGAAACCTTCGTCCGCTCCCACGAACAACACCGCGGGCTCGATGCCTTTGGGCGGTACGGAACGTCGTCGTGGACGCGCGGCTGCGGCGCTCGGGGTCGGCTGAGCTTTCGCCGAGGGGGCCTTCGCACCGGACGTCGGCCGGGGCGCGCCAGCGCGGGGCGCGCCGCCGCCCGAGCGAGGCAGCGAGCCCCCAGGGCGCGGCGGTGAGCCTCCAGGCGGCGACTGCGCTGGCATGCCGGCATCATCGCCGTATCGCCAAATATGTCCAACGGCTGGAGTGTGCGAACGCTCGAGCGCTTACGGAAGAAGACGAGGTGCTGATGTGAGTGGTCGCCGTACCTTGGTTTCGGTGCGGCGCCACATCAGGCGGCGGCTTGGCCGTGGCACTTTTTGTACTTCTTGCCGCTACCGCACGGACAAGGATCGTTTCTGCCCACCTTGGGCCCCTCGCGGCGCACCGGAGGTCCGGCAAGTTGCTCACCGTCGACGAAGAACCAGCGGCCGTCCTGCTGACGGAAGGTGGCGCGTTCGCGGTGCTCGAGCAGTGCGCCCTTCAACTTGTAGCGGGCGACGAACTCGATGGTGCCATAGTGATCGTTTTCGCCGCCTGCGTCGCTCGACAGGAGCTCGAAGCCGAGCCACTCCGACTGCTTCGACCACTCCGCCGTGCTCTCGCGATCGACCTGATCGACGGTGTCGGGGTCGTGCGTCTTGACGATGTACTCGACGTTCCCCGTCGCGAACGCGCTGTAGCGCGAACGCATCAGGTCTTCGGCGGTCTTCGGCTTCTTGGCTCCTGAAAGAAAGGGGCCACAGCAGGTTTCGAGGGATTCGCCTTTTCCGCAGGGACAGGTCACTTCGGTACTCTCCGGGTTCACGGGGCGCTCTGCGCCCCGAGGGCGCTCACGAGTCGGCCGTGAATGCCACCGAATGCCCCGTTCGACAAGATCGCCACGACATCACCCGCGCGAGCTTGGTCCACCAGCGTCGACAAGATCGAGTCGACGCCGCCCTGCGCCGAGGCCCGTTTGCCTCGCGCTTGCAGCGCTTTCGCCAATAGATCCACGTCGAGCTTTTCGTCGTCGGCGAGCTCCGAGCGGCCCACGGGAGCGAGGATCACGTCGTCGGCGGCGTCGAAGGCGCGTTCGTATTCCGCTTGGTGCAAGCGACGGCACGCCGTGGCGCTGCGCGGCTCGAACACGGCGAAGAGGCGCGCCGCCGGGTGACGCGCGCGCAGCGCTGCCAGCGTTTCTGTGACGGCCGTGGGGTGGTGGGCGAAGTCGTCGTACACCGAGACCCCGCCGGGCGTTCCCAGGAGCTCTTGCCGACGCTTGATGCCCTCGAAGCGCGAAAGCGGCTCGACCAGGCTACGGAGGGGCACCCCGAAGCCTTGCGCTGCCACGGCCAGGGCCGCCGTGGCGTTCATCACGTTGTGGCGTCCCGGCAGCGGACACACGAAGCGTCCCGCCGCGACTCCGCCCGCATACAAGTCGAAGCTCGTGCCACTCGCGACGGATTGCGCGGGCGCGGCCAGCCAATGGGGGGCCCTACCGTGCGTCTCTTGGCCTTGAAGCGCGTACCACGCGACCGGGGCACGCGACCGTTCTGCGACGCGCACGACGTTCGGATCGGCCGCGCATGCCACGAGCAGGCCCTCGGGCGGCAGCTGATCGACGAAGCGCTGAAACGCTGCTTCGTACGCTTCGTAGGTGGGGTAAATGTCGATGTGGTCGTGCTCGATGGAGGTGAGGATGGCGACCTCGGCTCCGTAGTGAATGAACTTCGCCGTCTTCTCGAAGAAGGCGGTGTCGTATTCGTCTCCTTCCAGGACGAAGGGGGTGCGGCGTGACTCGTGGCCCGGGGTGCGCTGTCCCCAAGCAGCGAGCTTGCGCGGACCGGCCGAACGAAAGCTACGACCGAGCCCCCGAGGTACACCTCCGATCAAGAAGCCGGGTGCTAGCCCCGCGCGGTCGAGCAGGTGCGCCGTGAGCGTGCTGGTGGTGGTCTTGCCGTGGGTCCCTGCCACCACCACCGAGCTCGTGCCGGGCAGGGCGAAGCGCTGCAGCGCGTCGGCCACGTGGAGCAGCTCGTAGCCGCGCGCCTGAGCACCCACGACCTCCGGATTGTCCCGGCGGCAGACGTTGCCCACGATCACCAAATCGGGACGCGCCTCGTCGATGTGCTCGGCAGAGAACCCTTGGAAGCAACGCACGCCCCAGTCTTGGAGCGCTGGGCCCATCGGCGGATAAAACGCTGTGTCGCTGCCGGTGACTTCGTGACCCAGTTCGGTCAAGAGGCCAGCCAGCGAGCCCATTGCCGTGCCCGAGACAGCCACGATGTGGATGCGCATGGTGCGTCCTTCCATACCCTCCGGCGCGTGGCGCCGCGAGAGCCTCGGACGCGCCTGTGGGCCGGGGGCCGAACCGTGTGCCTCATGCTTGGTGCCCCTGTGTGACCCTGCTAGCGTCGATTTCGCTGCCGTGAAGATCATCGATGCTCTGAAGGGTCCAACTCCCGCCTTCTCGTTCGAGTTTTTTCCTCCCAAGGACGCCGATGGTGTCGAACGGCTGTTTCAAACCATCTCCGAGCTGCGCGCGTACGAGCCAACCTACGTTTCCGTCACGTACGGCGCGATGGGTTCGACGCGTGGTTTGACCGTCGAATTGGTGCGTCGCATCAAACAAGAGGTGGGCATCGAGGCCATGGCGCACCTCACCTGCGTCGGCTCGACGCGGGAGCAAATTGGCGAAGTGCTCGCGGAGCTGCACAACGGCGGCATCGAAAACGTGCTCCCGCTGCGCGGCGACCCACCCAAGGGCCAGGAGAGCTTCGTGCGCGTACCGGGCGGTTTCGCCTACGCGTCGGAGCTCGTGAGCTTCATTCGCGAGTCGCGGCCGGAGCTGTGCCTGGCGGGCGCTTGCTACCCCGAAAAGCACCCGGAGTCGCCGAGCCCGGAGGTGGATCTCGAGTGCTTGAAGCGCAAAGTCGACGCTGGAGTGAGCTTCCTCATCACGCAGCTCTTCTTCGACAACGACGACTATTTTCGCTTCGTCGAGCGCGCGCGCGGCGTGGGCATTCACTGCCCCATCGTCGCCGGCATCATGCCCATCACCAACGTCCAGCAGGTCAAGCGCTTCACGCAGATGTGCGGCGCTCGTATCCCCGAGGCGCTTCTGGCTCGCCTGGAGGCCGGTGCGGACGAGGCCACGGTGCGTGCGATTGGTGTGGAGCACGCGACGCAGCAGTGCGCCGGGCTTCTTGCGGGCGGCGCGCCGGGCATTCATTTCTACACGCTGAACCGCTCCACCGCGACGCGAGAAATTTTGGACAACCTGCGCTTCGAAGGCGTGGCGCCGCCTACGTCGTCGGGTCGTGTCGGCGCCGCGCCGAACAGCGTGGCGAGCTGAGCCGACGGCCGCACCGCGCGGAGCTGCGCGGGCGGCTGCATTGGGCGGCCGCGTCGCGCGAGGGCGTGAGCCGAGCCCCGCGCGGTGAGCCGGACTTTGCTCACCGCGCCGCCCTCGTGCTGCGTCAGCGTCGCCCACTCGCGCGTCTCGTCGGCGACTTGCGCGAGTGGCCGTCAGTCGCCTTGGAGCGTTACGTCGCGAATGATCTCTTGATTGGAGAGTTGGCACTCCCCCATGCCGCCGCCGTCGGGGCCCATGGCTGGCTCGGCCAGCCGAAAGCGACAACGCATGTGCTCGCCTTGGTCGGACTTCATCACGGTGATGACCTTGCCCGAGTAGTGCGTCACGAACTCGTCCCCACCCTCGGGGCCCCAGCCTTCCCAGTCGCCCCACCCCGAGTACCACTCGTCCTCGAAGTACGGTGCTGCCATACCCTGCGTTTGCGAGTTCACCTGCAGGTACTTGCCCTGGAACGTACCGTGACCCGGCACGATGGCCTGCATGGTGCCGGACGTCACGCTGCCGCCGTCCGACTTCCACGTGAACTGGACGTTTTCGCCTTGCTCCGCTCCGACGCTTCCGCCGGATTCGAGCTGCCCCGTACCCGTGCCTTCGGTCGTACAGGCGGCGCCCAAGAGCGCGCAAAGAGCCCATGGAAAGCTTCTCGCCGTTTGCTTCGTTCGCATGATCCAACCTCCCCGGTCTTGCTTGGCAGGATCGCACGAGCGCGTGGGCGGAGCCGGGTCGAGGCGCGCGTAAGAGCGGTCGGCTTTTTCGCGTTACTTGCGGACGACGACCAGAGTTTTGTCGGTGGCCTCTTCGGCAATTCGCACGGAGTGCCACCCTTCGGGTAGCGCGGGCGTGGCCCACGTCCAGACGTGCGCTGCGTCGAGCGGCGAGAGCTGGACGTCGCCGTCGGTGTCCTCGATGCCGAAGCGATCGTGCCAAAACGCTGCGCCCACCAGCTCTCCGTTGGAGAGCTCGAGCACCCAAGGACGGTCATACATGGCGGCGCCGCCGCCCTTGCGTTCGAGCGGGTTTTTTTCGCGCAAGGTCAGGTGCTTGGCGACCACCTCGAACGTGCCGCGCTCTGTCGAAGCAGTTTCCGTGGGGTCGCCGAGGCGGTCGCGCCCCACGCTCACGAGCGTCGCGTAGAGCGGCTTTTTTCCTTCGTAGAGCACGGCCGTGCCGGTGATGATGCTGACGTCGATCCAGCGTTGGCCGTCTTTTGCGAAGTCCGGAAAGTCGTTGCGCTCTCGGATGACCGTCACGTCTTTGTGGCGCACCCAGCTGCCGTCGGCCTGCGCCCAGTAGCGCTCCTCGCCGATCGTGCGAAAGCGGCCCGTGAGCGCGACCTTCTGGTGGTACTCGAGGTACTCGTCGGGCGCGGGAGAATCGCCGGCGAGCTTCCAGGTGCGGATGCCGCGCTTGACCACGAACCCGACGGGCAACTCGACCCCGGACTCCAGCGCCACGCCTTGGAACTGGCTCGGCTCGGCGGCGCGCAGATCCTCCGCCCGCACGAACTGTCCGTTCATGAGCAGACCGAGCCGCTGCGGCTCCTTCGATTCGTCCGGCGCCGTCCACGAGCCAACGATGGCCATGCCCGCGTGTTTGGCGAGGCGGCCCGCTTGGACGACGCCGTCCTCACCCTTGCGATCGAAGAGCGACGTCGTGGCGACGGTGCGAGCGTACGTGTAAGGCAGCGGCTTGCTCAGATCGGGCGCGAGCGCCATCGCCGCCAGCGTCGGATGCTTCAAGTCGATGGTGGCGCTCTTGTCCGTGCACACGTAGCCGCGCGGACGGATCTTGTACCAACCCGCCTTGCAGTCCTCGTTTTCGATGCGCTCTTCGCTGCGCGCCACGTGCGCGCCCGCGTGGAGGTAGCCGAGCTTCTTCGACGACGCCTTGGGCGCCGCGTGGACGTAGGTGATGTCCGCGACGGCGCCGAGCTTCGGAGCGTCGGCGGCCACGTCGCCCAGCTCGATCTGGGTGTCTTCCGGGCGGCTGAGCTTCGGCCCCTTGCCGCAGGCGACGAACAGAGCCAGCGCGGTCGGCAATGCCGCCGCAGCGAGGAGGCAGCTCTGAATCCTGCGTGACATGGCAGGGGCCTGCCACGGAAGGTGCCCTTCGGCCTAGTTTCTGACACGTTCCGCGTCGAGCGGAGAGCAGTCGCGCTGCGTGGGAGCGTGGGATCTCGCACGTGGCAGACTGGCAAGCTGTGGCACACATTGGCTCAACCCGGGTTCAGTAATCGTTCCCGTTGAGCTCAAGTTCGCGGGCTGTGGGCCGCTTTTTTTCGTGGGCTCGTAGCGACCCAGCGAGCTCTCGATGTTGGCTCGTCCATTGCATTGGGCCGTCGAGCCATGCGCGCGCCCTCCGAAGTACGTTCCTGGTTGCCGCAGGCCCTCGTTGCGTCGGCGTCGCTCTTTTTGTTGGTCCCGTTGTTCGACGCAGCCTGGTTCCACTCGCACGAATGGAGCGCGTACGTCTTGCGTACGGCTCAGTTCGCCGACGGGCTTCGGCAGGGATACCCGTACCCGCGTTGGTGCCCGGATTTTTACGGCGGATACGGCTCGCCCTTCTTCGTGTTCTACGCTCCACTGGTTTACTTCCTGGGCGCGCTCCTCGCCCTCGCCACGGGCACGGCAGCCCTGGGATTGAAGCTCGTCTGTGCTCTCGGTTCGGTGGCTGCGGGGCTCGGCGCCTACCACCTCGTGCAAGGCGAGACCCGGCGCAGCGACGCCGCGCTCTTGGGGGCGTTCGCGTATCTTTCAACGCCCTATCGCGTGACCAACCTCACCGTTCGCGGCGACTTGTCCGAGTTCTTCGCGTTGGCGGTTCTGCCTTGGACGCTCTACGGCTACCGAGCGTTGGTTCACGAAACCGACCCGCGGAAGCTTCCGTTTCGAGCTTGCGTCGCGATGGGGCTGCACGCCGCGCTCGTCGTTTCCCACACGCTGATCGGTCTCTGGGGCACGGGGATCGCGGTTTTGGTCGCGCTGGGATCCGCTTGGCAACTTTGGCGACGTCGAGCCGTGACGAGGCTGATTTTACTCCCGGGTGTGTTCGTCGGCGCGCTTGCTCTTTCCTGCGTTTATTGGCTCCCGGCGTTGGCCGAGCGCTCTCTGGTGCGCACCGACAGCATGGGTCTCGGCTACTATGCGCCGGAGCACAACTGGCTGATCCCGGTCAAGCTGCTGGCACCTGGGCAGTTTCAGATTGCGCCGCTCTTCGGGCTAGCTGGCCTCTTGGCGGCCGTCTCCGTCGCGCGCCGTAAGCGCCTTGGCTCCGAGTGGCTCTGGCTCGCTGGGGCGTCGGCGCTGGTCGTGCTGGTTTTGCCGCACGCCTCGATGGTTTGGGAAAAGGATCTCTTGCCCTTCGGGCGCTTGATTCAGTTCCCTTGGCGTTTGTTGGGCCCGGCTGCCTTGTGCGCAGCCATGGCGCTCGGTCTCGCTTGGGCGCGGTCGCTTCCACGGCGTTGGTGGACCGACCTTTCTGCATTGGCGCTCGCCTCTGCCGCGTACTTCGCCGTGGCCCTTCCGCACATTTCAGTCGAGGCCATCGCGCCGAGCCAGGTCGTGCAAAGAGGGGAGCGCATTCGAGAGATGATGACGGCAACGACCGGGCTCGACGAGTACCTCCCGCGCGCGGTTTCGAACCCGCCAAAGAAAATGGCTTCGACGCTCGCCACGAGCACTCCGGCCGTACGAGTGGTGAGCGTTCGCTCGAAACACGTGCTCCACGACTTGGAGTTGATGGCGCACGAAGCCACGACGATGGAGCTGTCGCTTCACCACTACCCGGGCTGGTTCGCCGAGACCAAGGTGGGTCCCCAAGAGGTGACTCTCGCTGCCTCCTCGAACGGGTACGTGGCGCTCCGCTTGCCCGCGGCCGGACGCTACGTGGTGCGGGTGGATTTCGGTAGCACACCGATTCGCCGTGTGGCGGGCGTGATATCGCTCCTCGCGCTTTTGGGGGCGCCGTTCGGTTTCGTCTTCGCCGTGCGAGCGCGTCGGCAGCGCAGCGCGCCGCACGTGTCCTTCGACGCGTCTCGAGAGGTGCTGGCATGAACGCCGAAGTCAAAACCTCGGAAGCCGAGCTCGCGCGACTGCTCGCGCGGCAAGAGGCAGCGAACGTTCTTTGGCGCGAGGGACACGTCGAGGAGTGTTACGGGCTCGTGCGCTCGCTCGTCCTCGATTTGCTGGACCGCGCCGGCACCGCGGAGAGGCTCGCCGCGCATCGGAGCGACCTCGACGTCTTGGCGCGGTCTTCAACACCAGCCACGCCGAGCCCCCTGGGTGTGGAGCACGTGGACTGGCTCGAGAGAGCGCGCCTCGTCCTTGCGCGGATCGGCGAGCGCACTCCGCAGGCGGCCGCCCTTCGCCGTCGCCGCATGCGCGCGTTCTTTGCCGTGCTCGTCGTCGTTTGCGGGCTCGTAGGTTGGCTGGTGTATCGCGCGGAAACGAACGTCAGTGCGCGGGCGTCCGGTCAGTTTGCCGCTGATACCAATGCGGCGCTCGCCATCGATGGGCTCGAGCGAACGGAGTGGCTTCTCCCCAACGACAGGCCAGGGTGGCTCGAGCTCGAGCTGACTCGGTCCAGGGTCCTCCGCGCCGTGGTCATCAAGAATGCGCGTAACCGGCATTACCTCGATCGCGCGGCCCGCGAGGTGCGTATCGAGGCGTTCGATCGCAAGAAGCGCGTCTTCGAGGGCACGGTCGAGTTCAAACGCATCGAAGAGAACCCTGCTGCGGTTCGTGTGGAGTTGCCCGGCGTCAAGGTGTCGCGGGTGCGGCTCGAGGTGAAGTCCTACTTTTCGAGAGGTGGTGGGCTCGCAGAGGTGACACTCGAGTAGCTCTCGGACGCGCAGCGATTCGGGCGCCCCGCGGGCTCCCGCTCGAAAACTCGGCTCACTGCCGCTCAGGGCCGTTTGGCGCTGACGACTCGCTCGTGTCCGCCCAAATCGCGGTGTCGCTGCACGTCGATGAGGCCGGTGCGCTCGAAGAGCGCGGCGACGTCGTCGGACTGACCGGCGCCGATTTCGACCGCCAACGTGCCCCCGGGCGTGAGGCGCTCGACGGCTCCTCGTGCGATGGCGGGGAGCAGACGTAGACCATCCGAGCCGCCGTCGAGCGCCAGGTGCGGCTCGAAATCGCGGATGTCCGGCTGAAGGCCGGGGATGTCGCTCGCGGGGATGTACGGCGGATTGGCCGTGATGAGCTCGAAGCGCTCTTCGGGGCCCACGGCATCGAAGAGATCTCCTTGCGCGAAGCGCACGCCCCAAACCGCGCCGAGCCGAAGCGCGTTGGCGCGCGCCACGTCCACGGCGTCCGCGCTCAAGTCGGTGCCCGTCACCTGCCAAGTGGGACGATTTTTGGCGAAGGCGATGGCAACGCAGCCGCTGCCCGTACAGAGGTCGAGCGCGCGTCCGCCGAGGTTGCGGGAGCGGGTTACCTCGAGCGCGACCTCGACGAGCACCTCGGTGTCGGGGCGCGGGATCAAGACGCGCGCGTCGACCCGGAGCTCGAGGCCGTAAAACTCGCGCATTCCCACGAGGTACGCGACCGGCTCGCCCGCGCGGCGTCGCTTGATGGCCTCGCGGTACTTCGAAAGCTCGGCCGCCTCGAGCGGGCGATCTGCGTCCAAAATGAGCCGGATGCGATCGCTGCCGAGCACGTGCGCCAAGAGGACCTCGGCCTCCAAGCGCGGGGACTCCATACCCCGCTCTCGGAAATCCTTCGTTGCCCAGGCGAGCACGCGACCAATGGTCCAAGCCTCGGCCGCCGACGTCTCGGCGGCGCTGGCTTCGCGCTCGGGGGCGGACGGAGGACGGCGGGGATCGGACACGGCCGGGGCGGGATAGCGACGGGAGTCCGGGCACGCAATGGCCGGAGAGGCCCCGGCGCGTGGTTTCGGCTCCTCTCCGAAGGGGCAAAGCGGCGCCCCCGACGCGGGGCGCGCCGCTTTCTTGCGCTCAACGTACGTGAATGTCCGGCGTCGGGACGGGCGCCATGCCTTCCCCAATGTGGAAGCTGGGGTGCGGAGGTTGGTTGTACTCCACGTTCTGCCACGAGATGGCCACGCGGTACTGCGGATCGTGCATCAAGGTGTGGATGCGATGCGTGGTGATTTCGTTCGTCGTGTAGATGCGGATTTGGTTGCCGCAGCGGAACAACACCTCTTCGCGCCAGTCGCCGACGATGTCGCCGCTCAGCGTGGGCGTGGACTTGGTGCCGTTGTTGGCGGTGCAACCGTCCGCCGTGAGAATGCCACCCTGACCGTCGTACTGGCGGATCCGGTTGGAGTCCAAGAGCTCACGCGACAAGTCGCCGTCCCACCAAACCAGGAAGTTGCTGAACTCCGGCCGGTTTGCGTACGCCTGACCGCTCGCCCCGCGCAGGATCTGGCTGCTGTTCACCCACGCTTCGGCGCCAGGGCTCGTCGGATCGACGTCGGCCGCCACTCCGCGGCCCGGTCCCTCTCCAGACGAGTTGGGGCCTTGCCACAGAATTTCGCAGGTGCGCGCGTCCCGCATGGAGTACGCGGGCACTCCCGACGACTCGTACGGCATGAACACCTCCAGGCCGGGACGTGACGGCACCAGATCCGTCACGTGGAGCGCGTCGCCGTGTGCGGAGAAGGGCACGGCACAAATGCCTTGTCCGTCGTGATCGAAGGTGGCCCCGCCGTTGATGATTTCCTGCATGGGGTCGTCGTCCACGTTCGCCACGCTGATGCTGTGGGCGCCCTTGCCGGCGAACGGGCTATTGTTGGGGTAGTCGCGCAGCCAGGCGCGCGTGAGCTGACCATCGCGCCAGTTCCACGCCGTAAACGTCGTGCGCGCATACATGCCGCGGCCCATGATCACGCTCGGGCGTCCGGATTCGTCCACGAACGCCACCGTCGCCAAGAAGCGGTCGACGCGGTTGCCGTAGCCTTCGTTGTTGCCCCAGCTGGTGAGGGTGCCGCGGCCCACCTCGAACGTGGTGGTGGCGAGCTCCGCGCCCGTTTCTCCGCTGAACACCGTCAGGTACTCCGGGCCCGTGAGGATGCGCCCCGAGCTGTTTCTGTAGTCCGTGCTGTCGTTGTCGTTCGCCGCGGGGCCCAGGCGGAGGAAGGTGCCGGTGCCGTCGCGGGTGCCGGGAGCGGTCTTCACGACGAGCTCTGCCTTGCCATCCCCGTCCAGGTCGTACACGACCATTTGGGTGTAGTGGGCGCCGGCGCGAATGTTCACGCCCAGATTGATGCGCCAGAGGCGCTCACCGCTCAGCCGGTAGGCGTCGATGTAGACGGGGCCGGTGTAGCCGTCCTGCGAGTTGTCCTTGGCGTTGGACGGATCCCATTTGACGATGAGCTCGTACTGGCCGTCGCCGTCCACGTCGCCCACGCTCGCGTCACTGCTGGTGTAGGTGAACGCCTCGCTGGCGGGCGTCGTGCCGCCCGGGGGCGCCTCCGTGGGAATGGCCAAATAGTGGACGCCGCCGCTGTTTCCGCTGTTCCAAACGCTCGCCGTTTCCGACGCTTCGAGCTCCACGCCGTCCAGTACGGGGCGCACGGAGTACGTGGCGCTCGCCGTGCCGCCCGCGTCGAAGTAGTTCGTGGAGTCCGTGACGGGGCTTTCGGTCAGGCGCGTTTCGCCGCGGTACACGTTGAACGCGATGTCGGCCGGGTCGTAACCAAAGAGCCTCCAGCTGACGAACACGCCGCTGCCCGACGGCACGGCGACCACGCCGCGGTTCAAGGCCTCCATTTGTGCAAAGCCGTCCGGCTCCGGCAGCGTGGGAGCGGTGCCGCCCGACGCCGCGCCGCCGCTCGCGGTGCTCCCGGTTCCGTCGCCACCCGAGCCTGCGCCGCCTGGCGCCCCGCCGCTGGCGACGCCGCCCGAG
>JAEYVE010000113.1 GCA_023432025.1 Pseudomonadota bacterium | reverse complement strand
GCGTGAGACGCCTTCGGGTGAGCCCTCCACGGGCGAGCCCGCCTCGCCGCGCTCCTCGTCTTCGGGGGAGCCCGTCTCGAAGTTTCGTCGGCTGCGCCGCTACGCGCTCGAGGCGCTCGCCGTCGTGGTGATTTTCTTGGTGGCGAGTCGCTACCAAACGCGCAACTTGGTGCCCGACGGCGCCGAGGCGCCGGGCCTCGAGCTGCGCGCCTTGAACGGCGACTCGGTGAGCCTCGCGGACTTCCGCGGCAAACGTGTGCTGGTTCACTTTTGGGCCACGTGGTGTGGCGTGTGCACCCAAGAAGTGGGCGCGCTGAACGCCACGTTCGACGCGCTGTCCGACGACGAGGCGCTCGTGACGGTGGTCGCCGACGGAGACAACGAAGCCGCCGTGCGCAAGTTCGTCGCCGAGCGTGGCGTGCGTTACCCCGTACTCCTCGGTAACGACGACGCGGTGCGCGCGTTTCAGGTCAGCGCGTTCCCCACGAATTACTACGTGACCGCGGACGGGCGAATCGACCAAGCGACGGTCGGCATGTCGTCACGCTTCGGCATGCAAGCGCGGCTGCGCTTTACGGACTGAGGGAGCCCACCCGCGCCCCAGCGCCAGAGTTTCGGCCGCTCGCGTCCGCGGGAGCTTGCGATTCAGGCCTTGGTTACTGGCACGTGCCTGCCGAAAGCGAGCCCAAAAAGGCGTGCTCCCCCACCACGTTCGGATCGCGCAGCAGGCACTGTCCCGCGTCGACGACGACGTTTTCGGTGGGCACGGCGCGACTCGTGAGCTCGAGACGGCCGGACTCGACGCGGAGGAGCGCGCCCTCCCGAGCGTCCGTAATCAAGAGATCGTCGACGTCGGGGTCGGGGTTCGCGAAGAGCAGCGCCGGCGCGTTCGGTCCCAGCTTGATGCGCAAAGTGTCGTCTTTGGTGAACTCGGGCTGGTCGACGACGCGGTCGGCCAGGACGCTCATCGAGTATTCGAGCTGGAGATCCAGGCCCGATTTGCCGAGCGTGAGTGACACGTCTTCGCCGCTCGGCGCGAGCACGAAGTCGAGCGCGCGCTGCGCGGCGGTGTTCCAGTCGATGGTGAGGAGCGTCACGTCGCCGTAGCGGAACGTGGCGGGCGCGCCCGTGAGGGCGAGTCCGGTGACCGTGAGCGCGTCGGACTCGGCGCTGTAACTGAAATTGCCTTGGAGGCCGGGGGCCCGAAACGTCACGTAGTCCGACGGAGTCACCAGCTCGGTCGGTTCGCGCTCCAAAAAGGCTCGAATGAAGCTCTCGAGCCCTTGCTCGAAGCCGACGGCCTTGGCGTCCACCCGGCCCGTGATTTGCTGTTTCCCGGGGTCAGCGCTCAGGCGCAGTAGCTTTGCGGCAGCCGCCGCGAAGCTGAGGCGGCTGCCTTGGGCCCCCGAGACGCCGAAGTTGACGTCGTTGACGGCATCGAGAGCGAAGTCGACGGTGCCACTCGGACCGAGCGTAATCTGGGCGCCGAGGACACCAGCGAGGTTCGAGTCGAGCAGGACGTCCTCGGCGAAGTTGCCTTGGCGCTCGTTCAACCGCGCCGTTTTTTCTACGTCGTAGGACAGCGAGAGCGAGCTCGGGTGAAGCTCGAGAACGAGCGGAACCAGCGGCTCCGGTCCGAACAAAAACGCCATCTCCACGCTGTCGCCGTTTTCGCAGTCGATGCGCGTGACGCGGACGCGCTCCTCGTTCTTGGCGAGGCCGTCGCGGCAGCTCGCTTCCCTCTCTGCTGCGCGCTCAGGGTTTTCTGCGAGCTCCTCGGCCGTGGGCGGACACACCACGTCGGGCTGCATTCTGAAGGTCACGCTGCTGCCCTCGGCGGCTTCGAAATTGCCGGAAGCGAGCGTTTTCGCTTCTAGCGTTCCGACCATGTCGTCGATGGACTTTTCCGTATCGGCGACGAACACCAGCTTGCCGCTGCTACCGAACGAAAGCGCGCGCGCCAAGGCGGCGGAGCCCTCGGCGAAGCGCATCGCATCGAGCGCGCCGCGTGCGACGGTCTCTAGGTTCGTCGTCACGATGCTGCGCGCTTCTTCTTCCGTCAGCGTGCCGCAGCCGGTCTTCGGCGCCGCGGGATCCGGGAAGGTGCCGCTGCCGTCTGTGCCGCCGCTATCGGCGTTGTTCGTCACCTCATCGCTGCCGCCGCACGCCACGATCAGCGCAGCGCAACAGACCATTCCCCAGAAGTTTCCCATTCGCCGGGCGTTCATGGGGCACCCCTACAGCAACTTTCATGCCGCTCAAACGATCGAATCACAGGTGCGCTTTGCGACGGCTTCGCGCGATTCGCTGGTTGCGGCGTGTGCCTGCCGGTGACGCAGTCGGGCAACAGTCGGTGTGGCGTTGCTGTCACGGTGAAAGGCGTTCAGCCGCTGAACCAGTGGTTGCGGAGTTCTTCCGCGACATGCGTCCGTCGTCGTTGATTCGTAGGTTCGCGACCGTCGACGAGGTCGCTGCCCTGGTGACCTACGTGTGCAGTGAACGAGCCTCGGCGACGACCGGTCGGGCGTTGCGCGTCGACGGCGGCGTCGTGCGAGCGATTCCGTAGTGCGGCAGCTCGCACGTCTCGTCAGTCACGGGACGGAGCGCCTGGAGAACGCGGGCCTCTACCCGTGCAACCACTCCGGATCCGAAGCGTCACTCCCCGCTTCGCGCCGCGCCGCCATCACGCGCTCGAGGCCCTTTGGATAGGCCGCTCCGGCGAGCTTCAGCACTTCTGCCGCAGCGCGTGCGCCGGATTCGGCGGCTCCTTCCATGAAGCCTTGAACTTCGACCGAGGTGTGCTCGCCGCAGAAGTGGACGCCGCCTTCGACGGCCATGGCAACGTCGGCGTAGATGGCTTGGCCGGGCCTGTAACAGGCGTAGCTGCCGAGGGCCCAGCGGTTCGTGGGCCACAGCTCGCGTGCGGCTTTGCCGGGAACGTAGGCGGCGCTGAGGCCGGGGAGCAGCTGATCGGCGTGAGCGAGGCGCGTGCGCCATTGTTCGTCGGCGCTGCCTTTGCCGATGGCGATGCCGGCGCGGCCGCCCACGAAGTTGGTGAGAATGCCGGTCGCGCCGGGTTGTCCGAGCGACGTGTCCCACAGGTTTTGAAGCTCCGAGCCCGGCCCAGCGCCGAGATCGGTGACGACGGAGCCGGAGAGCTTTTGCTGCTGCCAGCTCTTCGTTTGGTAGCCGCTCATCAGCTTGGAGTTGGTGCCGTAGCCGAGCGTCCGAATCATTTCGAGCTTCGGACGAGAAAAGCCGGCTCGTGCGAGATCGACGAGTCG
>JAEYVE010000231.1 GCA_023432025.1 Pseudomonadota bacterium | reverse complement strand
GCGCGCGCCGCCCAAAGGAGACACGGAGAGAACCCACCGAGCAGCATGGGCTTCAACACCAGTGTTTCGGGCCTTTCGAGCGGCCACGGTGCGCGAGGAGAGGCGGCGGTGAGTGACTCGTCCGCCGCCCACGGCGAAGCGTGGGGGGGCCGCGCGGGCCAAGGAGACGCGCAGGGTTCTTCGATGAGCTCGATGGCGTAGGGCTGGAAGCGCGCAGCAAAGTCGAGCGCATTTTCACGGGGCCAAGCGCGATTGGCGTCCAGGCGAAGACGAAGCTCCTCGGGCTCGAAGCGCTCACGAACGCCTCTCACGAACGCGAGCTCGCGCTCGAGATCTCGCCCCACCTTCAACTTGACCGTGCTGGTGCCGGCGCCCTGGAGTCGAACGACGTCCTCGAACGTCGCCGTGAGCGGATCGACGACGGAGCTCGTGAAGAGGCGCTCGCTGACGGGCGAGCTCGTCAAGAGGCGCCAAAGTGGGACGCCCAGGCGTCGGGCCCAGTAGTCCAGGAGCGCCGTTTCGAGCGCAAAACGGGCGCTCGGGGGCGTCACTCGCGCGCACGACTCGAGCCAGTCGACCAGGGCTTCTGGGTCCCCCGGTCCGTTCACGCTGCCGGAGAGCGGCCAGAAAGGGGGTGCCGCGGCGCTGGGAGAGAGTGTGAGGCTCTCCAGCGCCTGCACGGTTTCGTCGAAGGTTTCGGCGCAGTGACCGGGCAGCGGCGACGCTTCGCCGTAGCCGGAGAGGACGCCGTCCGTCACTTCCAGGAGCGCGCCTTCGCGGTGCGCCCAGCTCCGCGCTGCGTTTGCCAGCGTGCGGTGACTACCCTGGTGGATGAAAAGCCGCGGGGCGAGGGACACGGATCACCCGAGGCGCGCGTCGAGCGCGATGCCGAGCGCGAAAAGAATGCCGTAGAAAAAGACGAGCTTGGCGGTGCGGACCAAGGACGCGTTCAGCGCTCGCCCGCTGTCTTGCGATACGCGCCGGAAGAGGCCCACGCCGAGCGGTAACGTGAGCCACGGCAAGAGAACGAGCGGCCCCAGGCGCCCGGTGACGACGAGCACGAGCGGCACCAGGTACGAAAGCGTGAGCAGCGCTGCGTATTCGACGAGTGCGCCTCGCCGTCCGAAGCGCACGGCGAGCGTGCGTTTTCCGGCGAGCACGTCGGTTTCTCGATCGCGGAGGTTGTTCACGACCAAGATGTTGGTCGCCAGGCAGCCCACGGGTACGGCTGCGAGCCACGCGAGGCGGGTCACCTCCAGCGCCTGCACGAACACCGTGCCGCACACGGCGACGAAGCCGAAGAACAGGAGGACGAAGACGTCTCCGAGGCCGTGGTAGCCAAGCGGATACGGCCCCCCCGTGTAGGCGATGGCGGCCGCGATGGAAGCGAGCCCGATGAAGACGATGGGTAATCCCGCAACCCAAGCGAGATACACCCCGACGCACGAGGCGAGCCCGAACACGACGCCCATGCCGACGCGCATTCCGGTTGGCGTGACGAGCCCCGCCTGCACGGCGCGCGTGGGACCCAGGCGTTCTGCGGTGTCTGCGCCCTTCTCGAAGTCGAACACGTCGTTGGCGAAGTTCGAGCCCACCTGGAGCAAGAGCGCACCCACGAGCGCGGCGAGCGCGGGCAGGGGGCGGAAGCGGTCGGCGTGGAGCGCGCACGCGGTGCCGACGGCGACGGGCGTGAGCGCTGCGGTGAGCGTTGCCGGACGACAAGCGAGCACCCAAGCGCGCAATGAGCCGGGGCGAATGGCGGCGAAGGGCGAAACGGCTTCCGTCATGGTCGGCGAGGGGGCGAGGGGAACGATTCGAGGTGGCGAGCGAGCTCGGCGGCCACCGTGTGGGGCGATTCGAGGAGCACATTGTGCCCGCAGCCTGGGGCGACGACGAGGCGGCCTCGAGGCAGCCGCGCCAAGGCGAGCTCGGCGAGGGCGATGAACTTCTCGTCGTGTTCCCCGACGATCAGGGTGACGGGCAGCTCCAGTCGCTCGAGCTGCCCGGTGAGGTCCGGCATGCGACCGGTTCCGAGCGCGCGAAGCGCGTGAGCGAGCCCCGACGCTTGGTGGCGCTGGCGAATGCGGCGTTGGGTGTCACGGCGCTCCCCGTCAAGCGTCCGTTGGGTCGAAAACAGTGGAAGCCTCTCCCATTGCTCGAGGAAAGCCTGGATACCGTGCTCCTCGAGTAGGGTAACCCAGCCTTCTTCCCAGGCGACACGTTCGGAGAGCCCGGCCTGTGGGATGCCGGGGTTCACTCCAACCAGCACGGCGGAGGAGAAGGTTTCGGGGTGGGCGAGGCATAGCCCCAACGCAACCCGCGCGCCCAGGGAGTATCCGAGCGCTACGACGGGCTCTTGCGCGCGCGCGCCGAGCCAAGTCGCGAGGCGCTGCACCTCGGCGTCGAAGTCCCGGGCGGAAGTGTCTGGATGCGGCCCGTGTCCGGAGAGCGCGGGCCGGAGAAGCGGCACGGAGGGAACGAGGCTCGCCAACTCTTCGAAGCTCTCGGGGGCCCCGGTGAACCCGTGCAGCGCGAGCACGTTCATGTCGCGAGCCGCTCGCGCACTCGCTCCGGCAAGGCACGGGCGAAGCGTTGGGCGCTGTCCGGCTCCACCACGATACGGAGCAAGGTTACACCGGGCTCTTCGAGCGCGCGGCGAACCGCGGTTTGGATTCGGTCGACGGACTCCGCCTCGACGTAACGTAGGCCGAAAGCGCGCGCGGCCGACGGCCAGTCGACGCGCGGCGGCGTGGACCAGTAGCTCCAACGGCGCTCGTCCTTCGACGCCTGCGCCGCGAAGGGCAGAAGATCGAAAATGTGCCCTCCGCCGTTGTCGATGACGGCGATGCAGAGCGGCACGGGGCTCGTGCGTGCGACAGCCAGGCTTCCGAGGTCGTGGAGCGCGCTCACGTCGCCCAGGACGAGGCACGTGGGGGCGCCCGCGGCGCGCGCCGCGCCGGTGGCGCCTGCGATGAGGCCGTCGATGCCATTGGCGCCGCGCTGGGTCCACACCGAAACCCGGGCAGAGGCCCGTGGGCAGAGCCAGTCGACCTCACGAACGGCGAGGCTATTGCCGAGCGCCAGCACACTGCCTTCCGGCAGGCTCGTGACGAGTGCTCGCACCGCTGCTGGCTCGGGGAGGGCGCCGTGGGAGGGAGCTTCGGAGAGCGCTTCGGTGGCGCTCCACGCAGCGCTGGTCGCGCGCGCGACCCCCGCGCGAAACGCACGACGAGCGTCTCCGTCGCTTGCTCCCGTGGCGCTCCGAGCGAGCTCGCGGACGAGGGCGGCAGCGGTTT
>JAEYVE010000042.1 GCA_023432025.1 Pseudomonadota bacterium | reverse complement strand
GAGCTGGCCCGTCTCGCGAGTTACTTCGATCCGGCCATCATTCGACTCATCAAAGGCGTGATTCAGGCCGGCGGTTTCCGCCAGCGCCCCGTTTCCGTCTGCGGCGCCATGGCCAGTGACGCCCTCGCGGCCATCCTGCTCGTGGGCATGGGCCTCCGAAACCTCAGCATGGAGGCCTCGGCCATTCCGGAGGTGAAGGCGGCGCTAGCTCGCGTGACGTTGGAGGAGGCGCGGGACGCTGCTGCGACGGCCTTCGAAGCCACGACGGCCGCCGAGCTGGAGCAAACCTTGGCGGCGCGCTTTGCGCCACGTTTGGTGGACGTGCTCGACCCGGATCCCTCGACTCGCTAAGCGAAGGGGCGATTCGCGGTGCTCGGACGCCACGGCGACGAGCGATTCGCCCGAACGGTGCGGGTGCTCGGAGAACGATGCTTCGGCGGCTTGGCCGAGCGTTGTGGGCGTGCTGGGCCGGACGGTGAACCAGCGCGGGAGCGACCGGACGGTGTGGGGCGATGCTTTCCCCATACCGGTTTTCCTTGAGGGTCAAATTCCACCCGGGTGGCCTAGGACCCATGCGAGAGGCCGTGGACTTCTGACGGGTCGGCCTCCCGCCTGGACGAAAGGTAGGGCCCGCGGCCGGGCGTGTCGTGGGCTTGCCGGGGGGGCGCGTACCTGAATACTTGTGGAGGAGTTTTCGGGTGGACTGGTTGACCGAGGGGGCTTGGTGCGTATACTCGGCGCCACATTTAAGACCGATTCCGAGGAACCATCATGCCTCTCGAACCCGGCGCCAAAGGGCGCGTCATCACCGAATACCGTCAGCACGAGAAGGACACGGGCTCTCCCGAAGTTCAGGTTGCGCTTCTTACGCAGCGCATCACGTACCTGACGGACCACTTCAAGGTCCACAAGAAGGACCACCACTCGCGCCGCGGCCTGCTCAAGCTGGTGGGTCAGCGTCGTCGTCTCCTCGACTACCTCAAGCGTTCGGACGTCGAGCGCTATCGTAAGGTCATCGAGTCGCTCGGTCTCCGCAAGTAAGCGGATTTTCGAGGGAAGGGGGACGTCTCGCGACGTTTGATGTCGCGAGCCATTGTTAGTTCCGATAGCGAAGCGCCATCTTCAACTTCGCTTCGTGACGACGATCTGCCCGTAGCGGAACCACAGTGACGCATTTTCGTGCGTTGCTCGCTCGTGAGCACATTCGACCGATGGTCGATGGGCTCAGGGTGCCTGGGTGTGGTTCGACCCAAAACGAGCTCAAGTGCGCCAGCGGCAGTCGACACGGGTCGGCCGCCGCCGGGTGCTGATGCTCTTGGGGACGGAGCTGCCGTTTTCAGGAATCGAGGCTGAAGTCGTAGGCGTTTGCCGTCGGCGTCTTGGTTGCACGTAGCAGCCACAGCGCTGAGGAGCGCCTTTGAAATGTTCGTACGTGAATCAGTCATGATCGGCGACCGCCCGCTCACTTTCGAGACGGGCCGCCTCGCCAAGCAAGCCGACGGTGCCGTGCTCGTCACGTTCGGCGAGAGCGCGGTGCTCGTCACCGCCGTGTCGAGCGGGGAGCGTCCCGGCCTCGATTTCTTTCCGCTGACGTGTGAGTACGTCGAAAAGACGTACGCCGCCGGCAAGATCCCGGGCGGCTTTTTCAAGCGTGAAGGGCGCTTGCGCGACTACGAAATTCTCGCGTCGCGCGTGATGGATCGCCCGCTGCGTCCGCTGTTCCCCAAGGGGTTCAAGAAGGACACGCAGATCATCGCTACGGTGCTCAGCGCCGACAAAATCAACCCGACGGACGTGCTGGCGCTGACCGGTGCCAGCGCGGCGCTGTCGATTTCGCCGATCCCGTGGGAGGGCCCCATCGCCGGCATTCGCGTGGCGCGCGTGGACGGCCAGCTCATTCCGTTCCCCACGTTCGAGCAGGCCGAGCGCTCCGACATCGAGCTCGTGGTTGCGGCGAGCAAGGACGCCATCGTGATGGTGGAAGGCGGCGCGGATGAGGCGAGCGAACGCGACGTCATCGACGCGCTGATGTTCGCGCACCAGCAGTGCCAAGCCATCATTTCGCTCATCGAAAAGATGCGCGCGGCGGTGGGTAAGCCGAAGCGCGAGTTCAAGGCTCCGCAGCTCGACGAGGGCATCGCGCGCCGCGTTGCCGAGCTCTCGGACGACGGCCTGCGTACGGCGTGCGTCATCAAGGAAAAGCACGCGCGCTACGACGCCTACGGCGTCGTGAAGGAGCAGGTCGTCGCTACGCTCAAGGCCGAGCTCGGCGACGAGAAGTGGGCCGAGGTCGAAAAGCTGGTCAAGGGCGAGATCGAGCATCGCAAGGCGGAGGTCGTGCGCAGCATGGTGCTCGACACCGGCAAGCGCATCGACGGTCGTGACACGCGCACCATCCGCGCCATTTCGAGCGAAGTGGGGCTGCTGCCTCGCACGCACGGCTCGGCGCTGTTCCAGCGCGGCGAGACGCAGGCCATCGTGGCTGCCACGCTCGGCACGGCCTCGGACGAGCAAAAGATCGACGCGCTCACGGGCGAGAGCTGGAAGCGGTTCTTGCTGCACTACAACTTCCCGCCCTTCTCGACGGGTGAAACCAAGCCGATGCGCGGCCCCGGCCGTCGTGAAATCGGTCACGGTGCGCTCGCGGAGCGTGCGCTCATCCGCATGATCCCGAGCCACGAGAAGTTCCCGTACACGATTCGCGTCGTGAGCGAGATCCTCGAGTCGAACGGCTCGAGCTCGATGGCGTCGGTGTGCGGTGGCACGCTGAGCTTGATGGACGCGGGCGTTCCGCTGCGTCGCGCGGTGGCGGGCATCGCCATGGGCCTCATCGCAGAGGGCAGCCGCGTGGCCATCCTGAGCGACATTCTGGGCGACGAGGATCACCTCGGCGACATGGACTTCAAGGTCTGTGGCACCGAGCGCGGCATCACCGCGATCCAGATGGACATCAAGATTGCCGGTCTCGAGCGTCGTGTTCTCGAGGACGCGCTGGAGCAGGCGCGTGAGGGCCGTCTCCACATTCTGGACAAGATGCTCGAGACGATGCGCGAACCGCGCTCCGAGCTCAGCAAGTACGCGCCGCGCATCACGACCGTGAAGGTCAAGCCGGATCAGATCCGCGTCATCATTGGCCCCGGCGGCAAGACCATCAAGGGCATCCAGGAGCAAACCGGCTGCGACGTGAACGTCGAGGACGACGGCACCGTGTCCGTGGCCGGCGTGGATCCGGTGCAGGTGAAGGCGGCTCTCGCCATCATCGAGGGCCTCACGGCCGAGCCCGAAGTAGGCAAGGTCTACAAGGGAACGGTCAAGCGCATCGTCGACTTCGGCGCCTTCGTGGAGATTTTGCCGAACAACGAGGCGCTCCTCCACGTCTCCGAAATCGCCTACGAGCGCGTCGAGCACCCCTCGGACGTTCTGCAGGAAGGCCAGGAGATCGAGGTCAAGTGCATCAGCGTCGAGCGGGACGGCAAGACGCGCCTCTCGCGCAAGGAGCTCTTGCCGGTGCCGGAGGGCTACGTGCCCCGCGCGCCGCGTGAGGGTGGCGACCGGGATCGTGGTCCGCGTCGTGACGACCGTGGTGGTCGCGATCGTGGTCCGCGTCGCGACGACCGTGGTGGTCGCGATCGTGGTCCGCGTCGTGACGACCGTCCGCGCGAAGCTCGTGAGGGTGGAGATCGTCCGCGTGACGACCGTCCGCGCGAGTCTCGTGAGGGTGGAGATCGTCCGCGTGACGACCGTCCCCGCGAGGACCGTCCGCCGCGCCGCGAAGACTGACGTCGCACAGGCCCCGGTGCGCCGGGGTCGCCACAGAGCGCACCGGCTTGGCTCGGGTTTCGAGCGAAGTCGGTGCTGTCGGACGAGAAGAAGCGCGCCCCCGTGGGG
>JAEYVE010000020.1 GCA_023432025.1 Pseudomonadota bacterium | reverse complement strand
CGGCGGAACGCGTCGCCCACGGCGGCCTTGCCGCTGCCGCCCGACACGATGTTGGGATCGAAGCTCGGCTTCGAGAGAGCCGCCAAGAGGCGCCCCGTACGCACGTCCACCACGACGACGGCGCCAGCCAGCTGTCCGCGCATCGCTTCTTCGGCCGAGCGAACCAGCGCGATGTCCATACTGAGCGAAACGTCTCGGCCCGGTACGGGCTCCTGCCGCCGCGCGTCGCCCAAGTAGCGCTCTTCGAGGGCCTCCAGCGTGTCGTGACGCGGGCTCTTGCGAATGAAACGACGCCAGCCGCGTTGTCCCTTGAGGTAGCTCTCCCAGCGCTTTTCCACGCCCACCGCGCCGAAGGTATCGCCGGCGCGGTACCCGTCCTCCGGGCGTTGCGCGAGCACCTCCGCGTCCACCTCGCGCATGTAGCCGATGAGGTGCGCGCCAAGCGTTCCGTGGGGGTAGTAGCGAACGGGCGCGGGCGTCACGTCCACGCCGGGGAGGCTGTCCGCGTGCGTCTCGAGCGCAGCCACGGCGTCGCGCCCCACGTCGACTTTGATGAGCGTTTGCTGCTTGGCGCGGTTGCCGCCCTTTTCCCGAATTTTGAGGATTTTCTGCTTGATGAGCTCCGCTTCCTCCGCGGAAATGCGCATGAGCGAAACCACGCGCGGCCAAGTGACCTCCATGTCGAGGTCCCCAGGCACGACGTGCACGTTGTACGCCGGACGGTTGGCGGCGAGCACCTTGCCCTCGGAGTCCCGGATGACGCCGCGCGTGGTGGCCAGGCGTCGCTCACCGATGACGTTTCGGCGCGCCTGCGCGTCGTGAATGTCCCCGCGCACGATCTGGAGCAAGAACAAACGACCCACGAGCAGCAAGAACGCCGCCAGGATGAAGAGCACCAACCAGCGGAACTTCTTCCGGAATTCGCTGACGTCCGAGCGCTGCACCAAGGAGGACATGAAAGGGAAACCTCAAGGGGACGTGCCGGACGTGCCGGCCATCGATTGGGCGCCCCCGGCGGGCGCGCGGCCTTCGACTTGCAGCCGATGCGCTAGCGCAAAAACGAACGGCGCGCACAGGGCCGTGCCGACTGCGCGCGGAATCACGATGCTGGCGATTTCCAGCGGGCGCCTGTTGTCCGCCCCGAAGATGGCCAAGAGCGTCAGAACGATCAGGCTCTCGAAGAGCGAAAACGCGAATGCCAGGGGGACCCGGGTCATGAAGGTCTGCGCGCTCAAGCGCACGCTGGCGATGCGGGCGAGCCACCACAACGCGACCGCCGTGAACCGAAACAGGAACATCGGTGCGGGGCCGAGCACGTCGAGGGCCCAGCCCATGCCGTACGACAGCAGCGCTCCCCGGGCCATGGAGTGCTCGTAAATGCCCAGGTACACGATGAGCGGCAAAACCAGGTTGGGCGTGGCCCCGTGCAGCCAACGACCGACGTGCACACCGAAAATCACGAGCTCGCTCGCCGGTCCGATGACGCGATACAGATTCGACTGAACCAGGACCAACAAGAACCCGACGAGCATGTAGGCGGCGCTGCGCATGACTCACCGCTCCGCGCGCCGCGGCTTCGCGTCCTGAATGCAGTCCTTCACCTCGGAGAGCACGATCAGCACCTCCTCCAGCCGCGAAAAGTCCACGGTCGGTACGGCGGTCACCGACTGGTAAATGCCGAAGTCCCGCTTGACGACCTCCGTGACTCGCGCCACCGGGATACCCGCCGGGAAGCGACAGCCTACGCCGCTCGTCACCAAGAGATCGCCCACCTCGACCTCGTCCGTGCGCTCCACGTACTCCACGCGGGCGGCGTACCGAGAGTCGTCGCCCATGCCGCGCACGAAGCCGCGCGCCTTGGTGCGCTCCACCACCACGTCCACGCCGAACCCGCTGTCGACGACCAAGTCCACCGTGGCCGCGTCACCCGCGACGCGCTTGATGACACCGACCGCGCCGTCCAGCGCGATGACGGGCATGTTCTGGCGAATGGCTACCCCGGGGTGATCGAGCACGATTTCGGCGACGCGAAAGTACTCGGTGGTATCCTTGCCGATGACGAGCGCGCTCGTCGTGTCGGCTTGAACCGTTTCACGGAGGCCGAGCAGCCGTCGCAAGCGCTTGTTCTCGGCGCGCGTCTCGTTGAGCTCGCGGTTTTCGCTGCGGAGCCGGGCAACCTCGTGTGAAAGCTCGTTGTTGTCGCGCTTGACGTCCACCAAGTAGACGTACTCGCCGAAGAGGTTCGACACGCCGCGCGCCAGCGCCGCCGCCGCAAATTGAACGGGCGCCGCGACTCGCATCAAGCCCTGATCGAGCCAGTTCATGTCCTCGGGCCGCCGAATGCTGGCGCGCAGGAAAAAGAACGGCACCGCAATGAGCAGCACGACGACAAACGTGTCTCGGTAGCGTTTGTAGAAGCCCAAACCGACCTACCTGGAAGAAGCTCGGACCGCCTGGGTCCGAGCGCCGACGGACGAGCTCAGCGATGAAAACCTCATCGCCCGTCAGCCGATTGTGACTTCCTTCAAGAGCTCGATGTGATCGAGCGTCTTGCCGCTGCCGAGCACGACAGCGCTGATGGGATCGTCACTCACCATCACGGGCAAGCCTGTTTCTTCGCGCAGGAGCACGTCCATGTTCTTGAGCAGCGCGCCGCCGCCCGTAAGCACGACACCTTTGTCCACGATGTCGGCCGCGAGCTCCGGCGGGGTCCGCTCGAGCGCCAGGAGCACGGCCTCCACGATGGAATTGATGGGCTCGGCGAGCGCGTCACGCATTTCGTCCGAGTTGACGACCACGGTCTTGGGGACGCCGGCCACCATGTCGCGGCCTTTGACTTCCATCGTCAGCTGCTCGTCGAGCGAGTAGGCGTTGCCGATGGTCATTTTGATGCGCTCGGCCGTCTGCTCACCGATGGCCAAATTGTATTTGCGCTTCATGTACGCAACGATGGCGTCGTCCATTTTGTCGCCGCCGACGCGCACGCTCTGCGAGTACACGATGCCGGCCAAGGAAATGACTGCCACCTCCGTGGTGCCACCCCCTATATCCACCACCATGTTCCCGCTGGGTTCCGTGATGGGGAGGCCGGCGCCGATGGCCGCCGCCATCGGCTCCTCGATGAGGTAAACCTCGCGCGCGCCTGCGCTCTCGGCGCTTTCCTTCACTGCGCGCTTTTCCACCTCGGTGATCCCGAAGGGCACGCAGATGATGATGCGGGGCTTCACCCAGCTCCGGCGATTGTGGGCGCGTGTAATGAAATACCGAAGCATCGCCTCGGTAATTTCGAAATCCGCGATCACGCCATCTCGGAGAGGCCGGATGGCTTCGATGTTCCCGGGGGTGCGCCCCAGCATTTCCTTCGCTTCTCGCCCCACGGCGAGCACGCGTTTGTCACCCCGCGCGTCACGAGCAACGGCCACGACCGATGGCTCGCAGGAGACGATCCCCTTTCCTTTGACGTAGATGAGGGTCGTCGCCGTGCCGAGATCGATGGCAAGGTCGTTCGAGAACAGGCCGTAGAGCCAGTCGAAGATCATCGGGGCGAAGCTTGGCGAGGCCGCCGACCGGGCGGACTAGTCGAACCCACTCGGCCCCTCGACGGGGGTCCTGGGTGGGGGCCCCATCGACGAGGACTTCGCCGACGAGGCTGGGAGGGGGGACTAAACCCCGAGCTTCGGCTGGGCCGCTTCCTCAGGGGGCGCTCGTCGTAGCATGCGCCCTTCCGCTCGTGCAATCGGCCGCAGACAGCCCAAAGGCAACGTTCTGTCCGCTGCGCCGGCCCAGAGCAGCCCTCCGCTCAGTGGGACGAGATTTTCACGCTTTGGCTGTCCGCTTCCACGGAGAAAACGTGCACTGAGGCGTCAGTCCTCGTCCCTGTCCCAGCGCTGCCAGTTGCCCCCACCCCCACGTTCCCTACGGGCCGACTTTTCGGTGGCCCGTGGTGCCTTCTTCTTTTCTTTTCCGCGCTGACGGGTGCTGTCCACGCGGCGTCCCCCTTCCTCCGCCCCAGGGCCGCTGGCTTCCGCGGTGGAAGCCGTTTCGTCCGAGAAGTCGGGAGGGTCCGAGCCGTTCGAGAAGGCTTCTCGCTGATGCGGCGCGCCGTAACCGTGATCGGTGTCGTCCCGTCCGCCAGCGTGATGGCCGCCAGCGTGATGGCCGAAGCTCCGCGCGTCCATGCCCTCGCGAAACCCGCCCTCGCGCGAAAACCCTCCGCCACGTCCCGCCGAGCCCACGTCCCGCGAGCCGTCTCGTGCGCCCGCCGGATCCCGACCGAACTCTCGCGCGTAGCCTCCGTCTCGCCCGCCCGAGTCGCGTGAAGGCCCCCGCGCGCCCGGCGCATCCCCACGCCCCCGTGGCTGAGCCGCAGTCACCACCAGCTGGCGTCCCCGCAGCTGCGCGCGAGCGAGTCGTTCGAGCGCCTGCGCCACGCTTTCCGTGCTCTCGAGCGTCACGAAACCAAAGCCGCGCGGACGACCATCCGGGGCGACCGGAAGCGTGACGCGCTCGACGGCGCCCGCATCGTACTGACGAAACAGGGCGCTGATTTCTTCCGCCGTAGCGTCGTACGGCAGCTTACCCAAGAAGAGAGTGCGCTCGTCGGCGCGCGCCGGACGCTCCGTGCTCCCTCGACGTGTCCCGTCTTGCGTGAAGCGACGGACGCTCATGGCGCGTCCCGCGAAAACGAAGCCGTCCAACTTGGCGCGCGCGTCCTCCGCGGCTTCGGTCGTCGCCAGTGTGACGAAGCCGAACCCCCGAGGCCTCCCCGTTTCGCGATCCCGCGGCACGTTCACCTCGAGGAGCGGAGCGCCCACGCCTTCGAAAATGGCGCGCAGATCCTGCTCCGTCATCGAGTCGGAGAGACCACCTACGAACAGCTTCCGTGCGTCTTCCGCACCCATGACATTCCCGCTCGCTCTCGGGTCCCCCAGCCGTGCTCCGCGCCCACGCGGAGATCAGCCGCGCTACGGCGAAGAATACCGAGTGAATCGGACTCCGTAAACTATCGTGAGAGCCCGTCTCCCTGAACGCGAATGCCGGCGGCATGGAGCTCCGCCTCGATTCCCCCAAAAGCGCACTAGCGCGGGACGAGCGCCTCTGAAACGATGCGCCGCGTGCGGGCCATGGTCATCGTCAATCCGACCGCGGGGAGCGGTCGTGCCGGGCGGCTCTCGGAAGAGTTGCGAGCACGGCTCGACGCCGCCGAAGTCGAGCATCGCATCGAGCTCACCCGTGGTCCTCGCCACGCCGAGGAGCTCGCGCGCGACGCCATCCGCGACGGCTTCGACGCGTTGGGTGTGGTCGGTGGAGACGGAACGCTGAACGAAATCGTCCACGCGTACTTGGATCCCGCCGGGCACCCCGTAAAAGGCCCCGCG
>JAEYVE010000281.1 GCA_023432025.1 Pseudomonadota bacterium | reverse complement strand
GGACCGTGCTGCGCGAGCGCGGGACGAAGCGACAAGCAAACGAGCGCGCCGACGAAAAACGCACGCAGCGCGCCCCGGGCAAACGCCCTGGGCAAAAACCAAACGCGATGAGGACGCGCCATCACGGCGAGCCTACGCAAGAAGCACCGAAGGCGCGACCCGTGATAGAGAAGCCCCACCATGGTGCAGCCCCTGGCGCGCGGCTCCTCGAAATTCGAGCGAAATTTGACGGCGTTCGCCGCTCTCTGGGGCGGTTTCGCGCTCGCGCTGCTGCTCACGGGATGCGACAGGGAGTCGTCCGAATCGCGGCCGGCGCCCTCCGCTGCGGCTGCCCCGGGCCCCGCCTCGGCTGCGCCGGGCCCCAGCGCTCCGCCCCCCGTCGCAGAGCTCCCCAACGCACGGCCCGGCAGCGCGATGGATGCTCCTCACAAGGTCGAGCACAACGACCAAGCCATGGGCACCAGCATTCACCTGGTGTCCGTCACCAGCGCGCGCGCTCCCGAGGCCGTCTGCAAAAAGGCCATGCACGACGCCGTCGAAGAAATTCGACGCCTCGAGGCGCTCATGACGACGTTTCGTCCCGAGAGCGAGCTGAGCCAAGCCAACGCGCACGCAGGTGAGTTTTGGCCGATTCATGCAGACACGTTCGAGGTCATCGAGCGAGGCATTTGGGCAGGCCAAATTTCGGACGGCGCCTTCGACATCACCTTTCACACCCTCGGGGATCTGTGGAAGTTCGGCTCCATCGCCGAGCCGAACCCCACGCCACCTTCGCGAGCCGAAGCCAAGCGCCGCGCCGCGTTCGTGGACTACCGCCTCGTCGAGCTCGACAAGGCCGGCAGTCGGGTCCGCGTTCCGCCGGGCCGCGCCATTGATCTCGGGGGCATTGCCAAGGGCTTCGCGGTGGATCGCGCCGCCGCGGTGCTGCGCAAAGCCGGCATCGAGAGCTTTTTGGTGCAAGCCGGCGGCGACTTGTACGGCGCTGGAAAAAAGCCGGACGGCTCGCCATGGGTCAGCGGCGTGCAAGACCCACGCGGGGAAAAGGGCAGCTACTTCGCGACGCTGCCGCTCACCGACCACGCCTTCTCCACGGCTGGCGACTACGCGCGCTCCTTCATCAAAGACGGGCGGCGTTACCACCACATCATCGATCCCAAGACCGGCTATCCCGCAACAGCCTCACGCAGCGTAACCATCTGGGCTCCCACCGCGCTCGTCGCCGACGCCATCGACGACGCCGTGTTCATTCTGGGCCCCAAGCGCGGCCTCGAGCTCGTCGAATCCCTCGACGGCGTGGGCGCGCTCATCGTCGACAAGAAAAACCAAGTCTGGGTCAGCGAACGTCTGAAAGGACACGTCAAGCTCCTGCGCGCGCCGACGGACGGCCCCTGAGCGAACGCCCCAACGCGGAGCGCGAGCGCCGACAGCCTTTCGGAGCTTGCTCGTGACGCACGACAGGTTTTGGGGCGGCACCACGACGCAAAGTCCGGTGCTCCCGCACTACGTCTCTACGCGCCGTACTCCACGCGCACCACTTCGACTTCTTCCTCGCCGCTCGGTGTGCGCACGCTCACGAAGCTCCCCTGCCTCTCTCCCAAGAGCGCTCTGGCAAGCGGAGATACGAACGCAATGGTGCCTTCGCTGGGTGCGGCTTCGTCCACCCCGACGATGCGGTACGTACGCTCTTCGCCGGACTCGTAACGAAGCGTCACCGAGGCTCCAAAGCGCACCTCGTCCGCGGGCTGCGCCGCCATATCCACGAGCTGGGCCGTATCGAGCCGCGCGGCGAGCGCTCGTTGACGCGCGGCGAGCGCTTGCAGCGTCTCCTTGTGCTCGGCCGCGTCGAGGCCAAGCAGCCTTTGTCGCTCTGCTTCCAACGTGCGCGCTTCCTCCTCGAGCAGCGAGAGCCCGCGCGCCGTCACGTAGTTGGGCACGCCTTCGGGCAAAAAAGCGCGAGGCGCCACGAAGAGCGGCGCCTCGGAGCTTTCGTCTTTGGTAAACGCTTTGCTCACGTCACCCCCGGGGCCCACGACGAACTGCGCGAGCCCTCGTTTACAGCCTAGCACTCGGGCCCGACGTGCGCGGGAGCCCGCGAGCACCCGCGCCCAGAGCCGACTCACGCCAGCTCGAGCAGCTCCACTTCGAACAGCAAGGTCGCGTTCGGCGGAATCACGCCGCCCGCGCCCGCTGCGCCGTAGCCGAGGTCCGGCGGAATGAGGAGCGTGCGCTGCCCGCCGACCTTCATGGAGGCCACACCTTCGTCCCAACCGCGAATCACTCGCCCGAGGCCGAGCGGAAAGGAGAACGGACGGCCGCGGTCCAACGAGCTGTCGAACTTGCGATCCTTCTGGCCGTTCACCCAGAGCCAGCCGGTGTAGTGCATGACACAGGTTTGGCCCTTTTCCGGGGACGCGCCGGTGCCTTCACGCGTGTCTTCGAAAGAGAGGCCGCTCGGAGTCTTGGTCATCGTCATGGGCCGCACCCTAGAGCGACCGAACGGATGTCGCGACCAAAAAAAGAGAGAGCCGCTGGGCTCAGCTCGCACCCCGTCGAGCGCAGCTCTGCTCTCGGCGCGAGACACAACCGCCTCGGCTCACCGCAGCGTGACCAGCTCCTCGGACGCCGTCGGGTGAATGGCCACCGTGCGATCGAAGTCGGCCTTCGTTGCTCCCATTCGGAGCGCCACCGCGAACCCCTGGATCATTTCGTCGGCGCCCAGGCCAATCACGTGAATGCCGACGACCTTCTCCACATGCCCGACGGTCACGAGCTTCATGGCCGTCGGAACGCGCCGCGCAGTCATCGCGTGATAGAGGTTCGTGAAGCGCGTCGTGTAGCACTTGACCTCGCCGCCGTAGCGCTCGTGCGCTTCTTCTTCCGTGAGTCCCACCGTCCCGATGGGCGGATGGCTGAAGACCACGCTGGGAATGTCGTCGTAGTCGAGCTTGGCGTCCTTTTGTCCGCCAAAGAGTCGGTCCGCCAAGCGACGTCCAGCGGCGATGGCAACCGGCGCAAGCTCACGCTTTCCCGTGACGTCGCCGACCGCATAAATGCGCTCACCGGTCGTCGCCTGCCACTCGTCCACACGCACGAACCCTTCCTCATCGAGCTCGACCCCCTGCTGCACGAGGCCGAAACCACGCGCGTTCGGCGTGCGTCCGATGGCCCACAAAACACAGTCGAACCCTTGGTGGAACTGACCGTGCTCACCGCTCAGCGTCAAACAGTCGTTTTCACGCTCGATGGACTTGGGGAAAAAGCGCGTCACCAGATTGATGCCCGTCGCCGACAGCTCCTCGAGCAGCACCTCGCGCAAGAGCGGGTCGAAGCGACCGAGCACGTGCTGCCTTCGCAAGAGCAAAGTCACTTTGCTCCCGAGCGCATTGAAAATGCCGGCCAGCTCCACGGCGACGTACCCCGAGCCCACCACGGCAACGCGCTTCGGTAGCTCCTCCAACTCGAAAAAGTCGTCGGACGTCATCCCCAGCTCGGCGCCAGGAATGTGAGGCACCTTGGGGCGCCCGCCGGTCGCCACGAGCACGTGCTCTCCCGACAAGCGACGCCCCGCCACCTCGACTTCGCGCGGCGCAACGAACACCGCACGACCGACGACGCGCTCGACGCGGTCGAGCTCGAGGTTTCGCGCGTAGATGCCTTGCAGGCGCTCGAGGTAGGCGTCTCTTTTCGCCTTGAAGCCGCGGAAGTCGAACGCAGTCTTCGCGCCGTCGAGCGAGAACCCGTAGCTTTGCGCGTCGCGGAGCGCGTGAGCCAAGTGCGCCACATTGAAGGTCATCTTTTTCGGTACGCAGCCGCGGTTCACGCACGTACCGCCGAGCTGTCGCTCTTCGACCAGCGCGACCTTTGCGCCGTAGCTCGCCGCGCGGCGCGCCGAAGCGATGCCGCCGCTGCCACCTCCGATGACCAGGTAGTCGTAATGGTCCGCCATCTTCTTCAGGCTACGACGGATGGGCGCACGGTCAGCGCCACGCCGCGTGTCAGCGAAAATGAGCTACCCGCAAGAGCCCGGCTGGGTCGGCGTGTGCCGGCGAGTTTTCCAGGGATGAACGCCGAGGCACCTCCCTTTTCGTCCGAACGGACCCCTATCCTGGTCGCCATGGTCCTCGCGGTCGCATCCCTTCTGAGCAGCCAGGAGCGCGAACGCCTCCTCGAGGCGCCGCGGCCCCGACGAGCGCTGCCGCTCTTGGCTTCGACGGAATCGCACGCCCGGCACGTCACACTCGCCGACAGCGCGCGCCCCATCGACCGAGTCCACCGCCCCGTACACGTCGTGTGGGAGCTCACGCTTCGCTGCGACTTGGCCTGCCGTCACTGCGGCTCACGCGCCGGACGAGAGCGCCCCGACGAGCTGGCTTTGCACGAAGCGCTCGCGCTCGTGCCGCAGTTGGCGGCGCTCGGCGCGCGCGAGGTCACCTTGATTGGCGGAGAAGCGTACCTCTACCCGGGCTACCTGGACGTCGTACGCGCCGTTCGTGAGCAGGGAATGAGCTGCGCTTTGGTCAGCGGCGGACGAGGTTTGACGACTGAGGTTGCTTCGCAGATGGCCGCGGCGGGCGTGGAGAGCGTCTCCATTTCCATCGATGGAGACGAGCCGACGCACGATCGTTTGCGCGGAGTGTCCGGCTCGTACCGCGCCGCGCTCGCCGCGCTCGACGCGTGCCGCGCGCTCGGCCTGCAAGTGGCCGTGAACACCCAGGTGAACCGCCTGAACCTCGAGCACCTGCCCGGCATTCTGGAAAGCGTGCTGTCGCTCGGTTGTCACGGTTGGCAGCTCATGCTCACGGTGCCCGCCGGGCGCGCCGCGGACGAGCCGGAGGTGGTGCTCCAGCCGTACGATTTGCTCGCTCTCTTTCCCTTGCTCGCCGAAATGCACGACCGCTGCACCGCGCGCGGCGTCAAGTTCTTGCCGGGCAACAACGTGGGCTATTTCGGGCCCTTCGAGCAGCGCTTGCGCGGCGCGCTGCGCTGCTCGTCGAACGCGTCGTGTCCAGCGGGGCGTTACGTCCTCGGCGTCGAAGCCAACGGCGACATCAAGGGCTGCCCCTCGCTCCCCACGCGCGGCTGGGTCGGCGGCAACGTGCGCGATCATTCTCTCGAAGCGCTCTGGGAGCGCTCGAAGGAGCTGCGCTTCACCCGTGACCGCGACGGAACCGAGCTCTGGGGCTTCTGCGCCAGCTGCTACTACAAGGACGAATGCAAGGCCGGGTGCACTTGGACGGCGACTTCGTTCTTCGACCGACCCGGCAATAACCCATACTGCCACCACCGCGCGCTCGCGCACGCGAAGCGCGGCTTGCGCGAGCGCCTGATTCGCGTGAGCGAAGCGCCCGGTGAGTCCTTCGACTACGCGCGGTGGGAGCTCGTCCTCGAGCCGTGCGAGAGCGCCGACGCTTCCGCGGCGCCGTAACCTTCTTTCGCGCTTCGTGTCCGCGTCGTTCCCAACCACTGCCGAGCCACCATGAAAACGCTGATCCCTTGCCCCCATTGCCAATGCCACGTGCGTTCGAGTGAGCCCACGTGTCCGTTCTGTGAGGCTTCTCTCGAGGGGCTCGTCCTCCCCACGCCCGTGGAAACCCCACGAGGTCTCTCGCGTAGCGCCGCCTTCGCGATGCGGGCTGCCGTCGTCGCAGGTGTCGCGACCGTGGTGGCGTGCGGAGGAGAGGCAGAAGACGACTCGCGGCCCAAGCAGCAAGCCACGGGCGGAGCCCCCAGCGGCGGCACCACGAGCAGCGGCGGAGCCACCACCGACACGGGCGGCGCAACCACAGGTGGCTCACAGTCGAGCGGCGGCGCGCTCGCAACGGGCGGCACCATCGGCACCGGCGGCGAGTCCGTGGGCGGCGAAGGCGGGTTCGTTCCGATCCCGATTTACGGCGGTGTGTTCCCGGATCCGGAGTTGCGCGCAAAAGTTTGAGGCCGAGCCGAATTGCACTTCAACTCGGCACCAAAACGAGATGCGGATTCGCCTGTGAGTTTTGCGTGACACGGGGGCGTCGGGTGGCGCTTAGCCACGCTTTTTCGCGCGGCACGCCGAGCTGCCTTCTTGCTCCGCTTCTCGCTCACGGCGTCTCCAAGCGAGGCCCCGCGCCGTTCCGAGCAGCGCCGACGTGGGCGAAAAACTCCGCCAGTAGCCGCGCGGCGCTCGGGTGAAAGGTGCCGCCCCACGGCTCCCGGAGCGCCTCGAGGGAGCTCCCGCGCTCGTGCATGTGGTGATCGAGGCCGGGGACCTCGGCCACGGTCACGTTCGGCGCGAGCCGCGCGATGCGCTCGTGCTCAATCGCGGAGCTCGAGAAGTCAGACGTCCCGCGCAGGGCGAGCACGGGACACGTCACCTCGCTCCACGCTTCGGCGATGGGCGCATGCGTGAGCTGGTGAAAGTAGCGGTGGCTTCGCCCGTACACGTGCGTGCGGTCGAACGTTTGGGGCTGAACGTCCGCGAGATCGGGGCGGCGCGCGTACACCTCACTCGGCGCGAGCCCACGTACGTAAACGAGCTCCTGCAGCTCCCGGAGCCGCGACAAAGTGCACTCCACGAGCTCTCTCGAGTAGCCCGCAAGCTGATACTGAGCGCGCGATGCTTCGAGCATGGCGCGGTGCCACGGCCCCGGCGACGTGCCCCACACCGCGACGGCGGCAAACGGCTCACCTCGCGCCAAAAGCGGCGCCAACATTCCGCCCAAGCTGCGGCCGTAGAGAAAGCGTCGCTCGGGCAGAAGCTCACGACGCGCCAAAAAATGGCGCCGCGCCGCCCGAAACGCGTCGAGCTCACTCTCGAGGTCCAGCTCCGTGCAGGGAGGGCCTTCGCTATCGCCGAGCCCGCTCCGCTCCACGCGCAGCGTCGCGAACCCGGCCTGCGTGAGCTCGTCCACCAAACGGAACGTCGGGTACCACGACAGCAAGGGCTGCTCCTCGGCGATCCAGGTAGCGCCAGGCAGGAGCCACACGCCCGGAAACGGGCCCGGACCTTCCGGGAACGTCCAGACCGCTCGCAAGAGGTGGGCGCCCCACTCGACTTGGTCGAGCACCACGCGCCCCGAGGACAACGGCTCGAGCGGCATCTCGCTCGCTAACGCCTCTCGCAAGACGACCTCTTCTCCACGACGCAGCGTGAGCCGCGTCACCGTACCCACGCGCAGCGCGCCGATCACGGCGTAGGCCTGAAGCACTCGGTCGACCGCCACACCATCGACCGCGAGCAGCACGTCCCCGGTGCGCACCCCCGAAATGTCCGCTGCGGCGCCGCTCGCGACGTCCACCACCAGGAGGCCCCCCTCGGCGGGCTCGAGCTCGAGCCCCAAGTACGCGCGCCGAGCGAGTGCCCTTCGTTCGTCGAGCGCGCGCTCGACGCGCGAGGTCACGCCTCCTCGGAGGCCTCTTCGGAGGCGGGAAAGTCCACGGACTCGGGGTAGTCGTCGAAGCCGCGCCCTCCCGAGAGCGGAATCGCTCGCGCGAGCGCCAGCCGCTCCAGAACGCGAGCAAGCCCTTCGTGGTCACTCACGCGCGGCAATGGCTGATAGGTGCCGTCCCACAGCTCGAGCACGATGATGCGAGACTCGATGCTGATGCGATCGATTTGAGCCCAACGGTAGCGTCGCACGCGAGGCCACACGCTCGACACCACGTCACGAAACTCCACCGAGTCGTTACGCACTTTCACGCCGCGCATGCCGGTGCGTAAGAGCGAGGCCACGGAGCTCACCGCGACGACGATGGCGAGCGTTCGCGCATCGATGATGTGCTGGCGCATGAACATGTACTCGTAGAGCTGCCCGCTATGCGGGCCGCGCTCGACGAGCACGACGGTGAGCACCACGGCCGCCCCCAGCGCTGCGTGCAAGAACGACGGGAGGCGCTGCAAGAGCGGCGGCCCGAAGACCTCCTCGCGCGGGCGGTAGGTCATGTCGAAGCCGGGAGGGCGAGACGGTCTGGCCACGACTAGGAAAGTAAAGCCCCTGGCGCCGTGCCGCACGGTAAACCGCTGGCCCACCGGCGCCCGAGCGGCAAAATAACAAAAGGAAGCCGTCGGTCCCGCGGAGGGGGACTCGCTTTTGACGACAGATGCGCTACAGCGACCGCGGAACGGCGCGCCCTTCGGGCTTTTTGGGCGACACCAGGAGACACGTTGTGAAAATTTTCATCGACTCTGGAGACTTGGGCGAAATCCGCGAAGCCGCCGCCATGGGCGCCATCGACGGTGTCACGACCAACCCCTCCTTGCTCGCCAAGGCCGGAAAGCCCACCCAGCAGGTCATCTCCGAAATCTGCGACATCGTGGATGGCCCCATCTCCGCCGAGGTCCTCGCCACCGACTGCGCGGGCATCCTGAGCGAAGGCCGCGCGCTCGCGGCGCTTCACCCGAACGTGGTGGTCAAGGTGCCACTCATCGTCGAGGGCCTGAAGGCAGTGCGTCAGTTCACCGCGGAAGGCATCAAGACCAACGTGACGCTCTGCTTCTCGGCGACCCAGGCGCTGCTCGCGGCCAAAGCGGGCGCGACCTACGTGTCACCGTTCGTGGGCCGCTTCGACGACCAGAGCGAGCCGGGCATGGAGCTCATCGCGAAGCTCGTCACCATCTACGGCAACTACGACTTCGACACGGAAATCCTGGTGGCCAGCGTGCGTCACCCGATGCACGTGGTGGAAGCAGCGCTGCTCGGCGCGGACGTGTGCACCATCCCGTTCAAGGTCATCACCCAGCTGGCGCAGCACCCGCTCACCGAACGTGGGCTCGAGCGCTTCCTCGAAGACGCCAAGAAAATTCCGAAGGGCTGAGATTCGTGCCGGTCTTCGTCTCGCGCCGCGCGCGCCGCTCCCCCGCCCTCGAGCCACGCCTCGTTCGTTCTTTGTGCTCGAAAATGCTCGCTGAGCTCGAGCTCGAGCACGCCGAGCTCAGCGTGCTTCTCACAGACGACGCACGCATTCACGAGCTGAACCGCGAGCACCGAGGAAAAGACAAACCGACCGACGTGCTCTCGTTCCCTCAGGACCTCGGAGATCGAAAGCGCCCCCAGCAGCTCGGCCCCACGCCGCTGCTCGGCGACGTGGTCATCTCCCTCGACACCGCCGAACGTCAGGCGCGCTCGCGCAAGCGAGAGCTCTACGACGAAGTGCGCTTCTTGCTCGCGCACGGCATCGGACACCTCATCGGTTACGATCACGGCACGCCGAGCGAAAAGCGTGAAATGGATCGCCTGACGCGCCGCCTCGTGCGCGCCGCTTCGCGCTGAAGGTCCCTCGAGATGGCGCGCCCTCACGGGCGCGCCCGCCGAAGATCCGCAACCGACGCCCGACGAGAAACGGGCGCCGAAGGGACGTAGCGTCCCTGCGTTCGGGCCGTCGAATGCGTTTTCGAGGGGAGGAGAACGCTCACTACGCAGCGCCACGTCAAGGCACTTCGAGCGTCGCTCGAGCGAATCAGACGTCCATCACGCACACGAGCGCTGTCGATCTCACCCGTTCGCCTTTCGAGCAACGTCTGCAAGACGACGCATAACCCTACGGTCTTGCTAACGAATGCGCTACCCCGAGAGCCTGCGTAGAGCCCGAGAAATGTGCTCGCGTCGAGCTCACGGCTGACGAATTCGTTCGTGCGATCGCCGTTCCCGCACAAAAAAAGCATGATCCGCCGCTGGCTCGGATCGCTTTCCGCTTGAAAGGCTCAATTTCCCTTGATATCCGTCGCCGTGCCTCTGGCGGTTTCGCGGCACTCGCGGAGATCCCGGGGCGGGAGACGGCGTCTTTAAAAGGACTTCACAGGAGATTTAAGCATGGCAGGCAAGAGACTGACGAAGGCTCAGATCATCACCGAGCTCGCAAACTCGACGGATCTGGACAAGAAGACCGTCAACAAGCTCTTCGACGAGGTGTTCGGCCTCGTGAAGAAGCAGCTCGGTGCGCGCGGCCCCGGCGAGTTCGTGGTGCCGGGTCTGGTCAAGCTTCGCGTCGTCAAGAAGGCGGCCACCAAGGAGCGCCAGGGCATCAATCCTTTCACCAAGGAGCCCATGACGATCCCGGCGAAGCCCGCGACCAAGAAGGTCCGCGCTACGCCCCTCAAGGCCCTCAAGGATCTCGTCTGAGATTCGGGCTCGCGAGTCGTCCCCGGTTTCCTTCTGGAGGCCGGGGATTTCTCGTTTGTCCTCGCCTCGTCGTCGTCCGAGCACCCTCGCCCGCGAACGTTTACACGAGGCCCCGGGCGGCGTAGGTCGACGCGGTGACGCAGGTGATTTTGAAGGCCGGCCACGTTCAGCCGGTCTGGGCGGGGCACCCTTGGGTGTTCGCGCAAGGCATCGAGAACGTTCGTGGCGCCATCGACAACGGAGCCGAGGTCGAAGTGCGGGATCCGCGCGGCAACGTGCTCGGGCGCGGCCTCTACTCGGCGCACTCCGCCATCGCGGTGCGCATCTTCAGTCGCGATCCCGAGACTCGACTCAGCGATACGTTCCTCGAAGAACGGCTGCGCGCCGCGCTCGCCCGGCGCGCGCGCTTCGGGCTGCCGAACGACAGCAACAGCGGCTACCGCGCTCTGCACGGCGAAGGCGACGGCGTGCCCGGCCTCATCGTGGACGTCTACGGCGACGTCGTCGTGCTGCAGATCGGCACGGTGGGCATGTACCAGCGCCGTCACGCAGTGGCGGAGGCGGTTCGACGCGTGCTCGCGCCGAAGAGCATCATCGATCGCACGACCGAGAACGCCGCGCGCCTCGAACGCTTCCAGGCAGAGCCCGGCCTGATCGACGGTGAGCCCGTCGACGCCTTTCGCTTCCGCGAGCGAGGGCTCTCTTTCACCATCCCGCTCGCCCTGGCTCAAAAGACCGGCTTTTACTTCGACCAGCGCCCGCTGCGCGCCCGTGTGGAGGACCTTTCCCGAGGACGGAGCGTGCTGGACGCCTACAGCTACGTGGGCACGGTGGGTCTCTCCGCCGCGCGCGGTGGGGCGTCACGCGTCCTCTGCGTGGATTCGAGCGAGCCGGCGCACGCCGCCGGGAGAGAGCTGGCAAAAGAAAACGGCCTCACGCTCGACTTCCGCCGCAGCGACGCCTTGGAGGCGCTGGAGAGCTTCGACAAGGAGTGGGACTTCGTCGTCAGCGATCCGCCCAAGCTCGCCACGAGCCGCGCTGGGCGCGAGCGCGCGCAAAAGGCCCTTCGTCGCATCGCGCGCGCGTCGGTCAAGGCCGCGCGTCCCTCGGGGCTCGTGTCGTTGAGCTCGTGCTCGGCCGCGCTCGGGACGAGCGAGCTGGAGCGTGCGCTCGCGCTGGGCGCGAGCGATCTGGGGCGCTCGGCGTGTGTGCTCGAACGCGTGTTCCAAGGTCCGGATCACCCCGTACCCGCCGCTTTCCCCGAAGGCCTGTACCTCTCCACCTTGATCGCAGAGGTTTCGTGAAGCCCATCGCAGCGCTCGACTGGGCGGAGGCGCGCGGCCTCTCGGGGCTGCTGTTCGATTTGGACGACACCCTGCTCGACGACGGCGAGCTCACGGAGCAAGCGTATTCCTCGCTGTTTCGTCTGCGCGAGTCGTCGCTCCTCTTGATCGCGGTAACCGGCCGCCCCTCGGCGTGGGGCGAGCTCGTCGCCCGCCAGTGGCCCGTCGACGGCGTCGTCACGGAAAACGGCCCCATCGCATGGTACCGAGACGGCCGACGCGTTCGGAGCTTCGACGCCGCATCGCCCGCCGAACGAGCCAGCCGCCGGGAGCGATTGGTCGCGCTGGTCGGCTCGATTCGACGGACCTTGCCCGAGCTCGAGCCCGCCGACGACGTGGCGGGCCGCATCAGCGACTTCACGTTCGACATCGGTGAGCACCAGCGGGCGCCGGAAGAGCTCATCCAGCGCGCCACCCAGCTCGGACAGGCGGCGGGCGCCACCACCTTCCGCTCCAGCGTCCATCTCCACTTCGGGTTCGACCGCGACGACAAGGCCAGCGGCGTGCTCCGCTTCCTGCGAGGACGCTTCGGGGTGGACGCCACGGCCGCGCGCGCCCGGTTCGCGTTCATCGGCGACAGCGAGAACGACGCGCCTTGTTTTGCGGGGTTTCGCACCACCATCGGGGTCGCCAACCTGCGCGGGCGCCCGAGCCTCCCTCCTCGCTTCATGACGCGCGCCGCGCGCGGAGCGGGCTTCGCGGAAGCCGCCGAGCGACTGTGCGCGCTTCGCCGCGAGCCGCCGGGACCCACGCGAGCCGAGTGACCGCGGCGCCTTTCGGCGTCGTTCGTTCGGTAGGGCGCCAACCCCGCCCCAGGAACCCCGAAAATCGCTGGAGCGGTTGCCAAGCAGGACCCGGCTCGGGTACCCATTCGCTTCCCCGACGGCGGGGAAGTCACGCGAACTACCACGGGTCACGGCCATTCGGCGCAGAGCGCGCCCGGCCTCATCGTCCGATACGCCATGTCAGAGCTCGAGTCTCTCCTCGGCGCCGCAGAACGGCACCTCTACCCCAACTACCGGCAGCCTCCTCTGGTCCTGGACCGCGGAGAAGGCGTGTTCCTTTGGGATACGAGCGGCAAACGTTACTTCGACCTGTACGCGGGCATCGCCGTGAGCGCGCTCGGCCATGCTCACCCCGCCCTGGTCGGCGCCATCCGTGAGCAAGCGGGCAAGGTGCTGCACCTCGCCAACTATTTCTACAACGAGCCCAACATTCGTTTGGCCGACAAGCTGTGCGCGCTGTCCGGCTACGACCGCGCCTTCTTCTGCAACTCCGGCACGGAGGCGATAGAAGCGGTGCTCAAGCTCGCGCGCCGTCACTTCTTTGCCCAAGGCGCAGAGAATCGCTTCCGCGTCGTCGCCTTCGACAACTCGTTCCATGGTCGCACGTTGGGCGCGCTCACGGTGACGGGCCAGGCCAAGTACCGCGATGGCTTCGGACCGCTCAGCGGCGTCACGCACGTGCCGTACGGCGACGTGGCCGCCGTAAAGAGCGCCATGGGGCCCGACGTCGCCGCCATCATCGTGGAGCCCGTGCAAGGTGAAGGCGGCGTGAACCCCGCTCCTGCCGGCTTCTTGCGCGCGCTCCGCGAAATCGCGGACGAGCACGGCGCGCTCCTCTTGGCCGACGAAGTGCAGACTGGCATCGGCCGCACGGGGCGGTTCCTCGCCTTCGAGCACGCTGGCGTCAAAGCAGACGCCGTGGCGCTCGCCAAGGCGCTCGGCGGCGGCGTGCCCGTCGGAGCCATGCTCTGCACGGAAGCTCTCGCCGGCGCTCTGCCGCCGGGCAGCCATGGCTCGACGTACGGCGGTAACCCGCTCGCCAGCGCCGCGGCGCTCGCCGTCCTCACCACTTTGGAAAAAGACGGCCTCGTCGCGCATACCGCCGAAGTCGGCGCCTACCTCGGCCAGCGTCTCTCGGAGTTGGCCTCGCGGAGCGCGGTCTGCGAAGGCGCGCGCGGCATCGGTCTGCTCCAAGCGCTCGTCTTGAAGGACACGGTCGATCCGCGCGGGCTGGTGGAGCGCCTGCGAAACGCCGGCGTGCTCGTCACCGTCGCGGGCGCGGCGGCGCTCCGGTTCTCGCCGCCACTCATCATCACGAAAACGGAAATCGACGAGGCGCTCGCCATCGTCGATCAGGTCTTGGGAGAAGCATCGTGACTCGCCATTTCTTGAACCTCTCGGATCTGGGCGCCGAAGGCCTCGTTCGCACGCTGGACACCGCGGACCGCTTGAAGCGGCAGCGCGCGGCGGGCCACGAGCGCCCGCTCACCGGAAAGAGCGTGGCCTTGGTGTTCGAAAAGGCGAGCACGCGCACGCGGCTTTCGCTCGAAGTGGCGGTGAGCGAGCTCGGAGGCCACCCGGTGGTGCTCACGAGCCAGGGCTCGCAGATGGGCCGCGGAGAGCCGCTGCGGGACACCTCGCGCGTGCTTTCGCGGATGGTGCACGCCATCACGCTGCGCACCGCGGACGAGTCGCGCATCCACGAAATGGTCGAGTACTCGGACGTCCCCGTCCTCAACGCCCTCACCGACCAGAGTCACCCCATGCAGCTCCTCGCAGATCTGCAGACGGTGCGTGAACACTTCGGACGCCTGAAGGGCCTCACGTGCGCGTGGGTGGGCGACGGCAACAACATGGCCAACTCGTGGATCGAGGCGGCAGGCCTCGTTGGCTTCCAGCTGCGGCTCGCGTGCCCCGAAGGCTACGACCCGGACACGCGCTTCCTCGAGCAAGCTCGAAAGCTCGGCGCGGACGTCACGGTCGTGCGTGACGCCCGTGAGGCCGTCCAAGGCGCCCACGTCGTGAGCACGGACGTCTTCACGAGCATGGGGCAGGAGCAAGAAACGGAGCGCCGCCTGCGCGCCTTCGCCGGCATGCAGCTCACGCGCGAGCTCCTCTCGCACGCGGACGCCACCGCCATCGTCCTGCATTGTTTGCCCGCGCACCGCGGAGAAGAAATCGAAGCCGAGGTGCTCGAAGGGCCGCAAAGCAAGGTCTGGGCCCAAGCGGAGGCTCGACTGCACACGTCCAAGGCCGTACTGCTCTGGGCGCTGGGTCACGATGGCTGACATCGGTCCGGCGCCCCGCCTGGTTCTCTGCGGAACCTGCGGCAAGTCGGTCGATGCGCTTCGCGCGCCCCGCGTGCGTCTTTTCGGCACGAGCTTTCGATTCTTCTGCTCGGTGAGCCACGCCGATCTCTTCGATCCGACGCGGGCCGGCGGCGCTTTCGCATCACCATCCACTCCCGACCACGCCTCCGCAAACGCTCCACGGGTTTCAGAAGGCTTCCCGGAGCGGGCCGTAGTACCCTGGGGCCCTCTCGTCGCGTCCAGTTTCGAACGAGCGGACGAAGCCGCTCCGCAGTCTTCCGGGTGGGGGGGAAGCGAAGAGTCACCCCACACGGTGCTCCCGCACTACGCCAACGTCACCTCGACCACGGCGCTCCACGACACCTCACAAGCGCACGCAGGGCCGCCCTCGGCCGCCTCGTCGATGGCAGAAGCCGGCGAGCTCGCGCCGCTTCCCGCGTCACGTCGAGGACAAGACTCGGCAGGCTCGGAGCCCGACGACAGCGCCACGACCTCCCTGCCGTTTTCGGCAGCGCCCGAAAGCGGCACGCCCCGAGACGCGGCGCAGTCGACCGCGCCACCACGCAGCTCGCAGACGGACACGACGCAGCCAGAGTCTGCGCCGACGCAAGCGGCGCCGTCGACCGCGCCACCACGCAGCTCGCAGACGGACACGACGCAGCCAGAGTCTGCGCGGCTCGCCGCCACGTCGGTCGCTCCGCAATCTGCCCCATCACAGTCGGACACTGCACGTTCGACGGCCGCCTCTCCGCACGCCTCCTCGGCGGACGGAGCGCCGCCCGACGAGGCTCCGGCGGACACGGCAACGTCGGACGCGACGTCGGGTGCCATGCTTCCTCGCGCCGCCTCTCGCCAACGCTCCACCGCGTGGCGCTCCGTGCGGCTCCCTCGAAGGCCCATCCTTCTAACGATGGCGTCGCTCCTTGGAGCGCTCAGCGTCACGCTCCAACTCCTCGGCAACATCGACTGGGCGCTCGTTCTTCGAGCCATCGTCCTCGTCTTCGGCGCCCTCGCGCTCATTCTGGCCGGCGTGGTGAGCAAGCGGGATCCACGACAGCTCGACCGACTCTCCCAGTCGCTCGGCCCTCTCTTGGCGTGCAGCGCGGCGCTCGCCGCGACGTTCTCGGACCACGCCCTGGCGAGCTCCGCCGTGAGCACAGCGGGCCTTCTGGTGGCCGCACTCGGGCTCGGCAAGCTCGCCGTGGCGCGCGTCACAGCCCCCCTCGACGCCCGACGGCGCGCCCTAGGCGACGCGCTGAGCGCACGCGCGCGGCGCGTGCGCGGCGGTACGACGCAGGAGTGCCCGGCCGACGAGCTTCGCCCCGGTGAAGAAGTCGTCGTCCACGCTGGAGAGGTCGTGCTCGCCGACGGCACGGTCGTCGCCGGCAACGCGGACGTCGTGCCTTGGGTAGGCGCTCCCCTTCGCGTACGCATTGGACCGGGCGCAGCCGTCGTGGCCGGAGCACACGTCGTGAGCGGCAGCTTGCGCGTGGTCGCTGGCTGGACCGGACCGGACCGAGCCTTTCTCCGCTTGACGCTCGATGCGGCGCGACGCGCCGACCTGCGCAGCGCCTCGGCGCGCGCCGGGTACCTCGTCGCGCAGCGCGCCGCGCCGCTGGCCGCGCTGTTGACGGCCATCGCGGGCACGGCGGTCCACGCCGAGCCGCTCCTCATCTTGCTCACCGCCTCGGCGACGCACGCGGCGCTCTCGTGCCCGGGCATCGCCGAGCTCGGAGCGGCGCGCATGGCGCGCGCAGCGCTCGATGCTCTCGCGCGTGGCATCGCGTTTCGAAACGCACACGACCTCGACGCCGCAGGGCGCGTCACCGTGGCCGCGCTGTGCGCGCGTGGCACGGTGCTGCTCGGAGAGCCCGAAGTTGCCAGCATCGAGCCGCTCCACGGCTACGACGTCGAACAGGTGCTCGCGCTGGCGGGTGGCGCCGAGAGCGTCGTCTCGCACCCGGTCGCCACCGCGGTGCTGCGCGCTGCGCGGGCTCGTGGCGTGCGCCCCGACGGAGCGCGCAGCCACAACCCCGCGCCCGGCTTGGGCGTGACGGCCGTCGCCTCGAGCGGCAAGGCGCTCATCGTCGGCAGCCGCGCGCTCATGCTCCGCGAAAAAGTCAGCGTCGCGCTGGCGGAGCGGCGCATCAACGAGCTCGAAGCGCTCGGTCGCACGGCGCTGCTCGTCGCGCTCGACGGACGCCTGGTGGGCATCCTCGCTCTGCAGGACGGCCTTCGTCCCGGCGCGCGCGCCGCCGTGCAACACTTGCTCGACGTGAACGTGGAGCCGGTGCTCCTTTCGGGCGATTCGCGCGAAACGACCGAAGCCATCGGACGCAGCATCGACATCGAGCACGTGCGTCCCGAGCTCCTCGCCATGCAACGCGGCGACGAGGTGTCGAAGCTGTCGGAGGGCGGCGGCGTGGTCGCCGTCGTCGGCAGGAGCCCGGTGGATGACGTGGCGCTCGCCGCAGCGGACGTCTCGGTCGCGCTGGGCGCCCCCGCCGCCACCAACGCCGAGTGGAGCGTGGGGCTCGTCACGGACGACGTGCGCGACGCAGCGCGAGCTCTGCGGATTGCCCATCGAGCCAAGGAAGACGCCAAGCTCCTCCTGGCCGCCTGCGTCGTCCCCGCTGGAACGGCTGCCTTGGCTGCCACGTTCGGGCTCCTGCCTGCGGCGGTCCCGCCGCTCGCCGCCTTGGCAGGCACGCTAGGAGCCTGTCTCCGGAGCCGAGAGGAGAGCCCGGAGCCGCAAACCTGACCTGCCCGCGACCCCGTGGTATGGGGTGTCGGGTGAGCAGCGATTCCGGGGCCGACTTCGGTCAAAAAGCGCGCAGCCCGAACCTCGAGCGCTTGCGCCAGAACCTCGACGACTTCATGTCGGAGCGGGGCCTGCGCACGACCGAGCAGCGTCGGCTGATCGTGAACATGTTCTTCGACAGCAAAGAACATCTCACCATCGACGAGCTCTTGGACCTGGTGCGCTCCCGTGACTCGCGCGTCGGGTACGCCACCGTCTATCGCACCATGAAAATGCTCTCGGAGGGCGGCATCGCCCACGAGCTGCACTTCGGGGACGGAGTAACGCGTTACGAGCTGGCGGACGACGAAGCACACCACGACCACCTCATTTGCGAGGAGTGCGGGCACATTACGGAGTTCGAGGAGCCGCTCATCGAGGAGCTCCAAGGACGCATCGCCGCGCGCTACGGCTTCGTCGTCACCCACCACAAGCATGAGCTCTACGGCCACTGCCAAGACCGCGAGCTCTGCGAGCACCGGCGCAAGCACTCCAGCGACAGCGGCCGCGTGAATCGTCGTTCCTCGAGCACGCCCGAGCGCTGAGCTCACTCCCCTCCCAAACGCCCCCCCTCCCAAACGTAGAAGTCTCGGAGGCGAGCAGACGGAACACCCGAGCGCCGAGCTTGCGCCGCCCCGCGGCTCACTTCGACGGCGAACGGCGCCGGAGCGGCACCGTCAACACGGTATAGACCACGCGCTTCACGATGCGCGCGGGGTCGCGCACCGAGTGAAAGTGCGTCACGCGCTCTTCTTCGGGCGGATAGAAAACGTCCACCGGTACTTGGGCGATGGGGCGTCCGCTTCGGGTCGCCCGCAAGATCACCTCGGCCTCGAACGCAAAGCCATCGTCACGCGGCGCGAGCTCGAGCGTGCCGCGCACCGGGTAGCGACGCAGACCGCACTGCGTGTCCAAGAGCCACATACGGGCGTAGCCGGACAGCACCCAATTCGAGAACCGATTCGAGAGCTGGTTGGGCCGGGGCGCCCCTGCGCGCACCAAGTCACGGACGCCGAGAACCAACACGTCGGACGGCGCGGGATCGAGGAGGAGACGCACTGCCTCTTCCGCTGGATGCTGCCCGTCGGCGTCGAGGCTGACCAACGTCTCGATGCCGCGGGCGTTCGCCCACTCGAGGCCGCTGCGGAGCGCGGCGCCCTTGCCGCGATTGGTTCGATGCCGCAGGACCTCCGCCCCCGCCGCGCGCGCTCTCGAGGCGGTCTCGTCACTGGAGCCGTCGTCGACCACCAGGCACACGGCGCGCGCAAAGCTGCTCCCCTCGAGTCGAGACGACGCCTCTGCCCAGGCGGCAAGAACGCCGCGCACGACGTGCCCGACGGACGCCTCCGCCTGAAATGCCGGAACCAGAAAGAGCGCGATCTTCTCGGACATCCGTTTCAAGCGCCGGGCGCCGCTCCCCAAGGCCCTACCCAAAAAGCACGTTCGCCCACGTGCGTCTCGAAACGAAAACGGAGGAGGCCGCTCTCGGGGTTCCGTTCGAAGGCCACCACCGAGCAACTCTCCTGGTTGGCCACGAGCAGAAGGTCCTCGCCCAGCAAGCAGAAGTTGCGAGGCACGCGGCCGCGCGTGCTCTCGTGACCGACGAGCTCGACGCCCGCATCCGTCGTTCGAAAAATAGCGATGCTGTCGTGCCCGCGGTTCGACGCGTAGACGAAGCGCCCGTCGTGGCTGACGTGGACGTCAGCGCCGGTGGAGCCGGCAGCGACGCCGGAAGGCAGGGTCTGCGCCACTTGCAGCGTACTGAGCCGCTCTTCCTCCACGGCGAAGACCACGAGCGTGCAGTCGAGCTCGTTCATCAGGTAGGCACGACGTCCGTTCGGATGAAACGCGAGGTGCCGTGGACCCGCGCCTGCGGCGGTCGCCACGGTGTCCGAATCGAGCGGCAATAGCTTGCCCAGGCTCTCGTCCAAGCGAAAAAGGCTTACCCGATCGCTGCCCTTGTTCGGCACGAGCACGAACTGGTTCGTGGGATCCGTGAGAACGGCGTGCGGGTGAATGCCCGTGCGGATCTCTTCCGTGACGGGGCCGAGCGCGCCGTCGTCCGCAATCGGCCACACCAGCACGGTGCCTCCGTTGTAGTTGGCGGCCATCACGAAGCGCTCTTCGCGATCGACCGAGACGTACGCAGGACCACCGGGGCAAGGCACCGACCCGAGCACCTTTGGCGAGGCGCCCTCCGCTGTGACGCGAAGCGCGGTCACGCGGTCCTCACCTTCTGCCACGGCGTAGGCGGTCCCCCGGCGAGGAGCGAAGGCCAGAAACGACGGCAAGGCGCCCACGTCGACGCGAGCGTGAACTTCCAGCGCCTGCGACGCGAGCTCGCAAACCAAGAGGCTCTGCTCTCCCCCGACGTAAACGGTCCTGCCCATGGGGGCTCACGCTACTCAGCGGCACCTGCAAGCACAACGAGCGCCCGCGTTCGCCTGGACGCTCGAAGCCACGGACGAGCCGCCCGGAGAACGCCGTACGCCCGGGCGCGTAGTTCGGCGCGGCGTGGAGTGGTACATGCACCTCGTGTCCGAGCTGGATCCCGAGATCGTGGCCTCCCTCACCGGGCGCGCCAAACGCCAAATCCGCGCCCGCATGCGGTCGCTCCGCCAAGCTCACCCCGAAGCGGTGATCGCCGAAAAAAGCGAACGCGTGGTCGCTCGCTTGCTCGAGCTCGACGTCGTTCGTGCGGCGCGCTCGGTTGCGCTGTTCGCGGCCATGCGGGAGCGACGTGAGGTAGACCTGCTGCCTCTGTTCGAGCAGCTGCTCACCGAAGGAAAAAAACTCTACTACCCGTTCATGGACCCGACGGAGACCGGCTTTCGTACCGGTTTTCGCAGCGTCACGTCACCGAGCGACCTCGCGGAGCGAGGTCGTCGCTTCGCCGAGCCACCCGCTAGCGCACCCGAGGCGCGGCGCGGCGATCTGGACGTCGTGATCGTTCCTGCGCTCGCCGTCGCGGCCAGTGGGCATCGTATTGGCTATGGCGCCGGCTACTACGATGCCACGCTGCCGGACGTGGCGCCGCCCGCCCGCGTCGTCGTCGTGGCGTTCGACTTTCAGCTGCTCGCCGAGCTGCCGTACGAGGCGCACGACCGCGCCGGCGACTGGGTCGTCACCGACAAGCGAAGCTTGGAAGTCGGCGCCGAGTCTTCACGTTAATGCGGGCGCGCCAGACCGAACCACGCGCCAATACAAGCCAAGCCAAAGCCCACGGGCGAAACACTCGCCGCGACCACGAGCGCCATCGGATCGGTCACGCTGAACAGCGCCAGCGTGATGACGATCGCAGCGCCCGTCGCCCAAGCCGGCTCCAGCACGCTGCGCGAGGCGCTGGCGCGCGCCACCAGGTACCCGGACACCGGAAACGCCGCAAGCAGCGCCGATCCGAGGAGCACGAGCGGCAAGGTGGCCACCAGCTCCGACTCGTCGATGGCCGCAAAGTCCACGCCCCAGCGATGACCGGCGTAGACGACGCTCACCAGAAAGCACAGCATGACGCCGAGCGTCACCAGCGCTCCGAAGGCGATCCAGTGGAGCATGAGCGGCTGTCCGCGCGCCGACATGGCATCGCGCACCGCGCCCACGCTGGGCGGCTCGAACATCGAGAGGCGCGACGAACGCCCTTCGGACGTGGGCGCCGCGTCGCGCACGATGACCCACACCCCGAGCGCCATCGTGACCAAGAGCGGGATCACGACGACCAAGAGCGCCGGACCGCGCCCGAAGACGACGTGGTCGTACAAGCCGTGCAGAAGCGTGGCCAAGCAGAAGACGAAGCCGAAACGCGAGCGCCGCCGCGTCCCGCCTCCCAGCGCGTATCCCCAGACTCCCGCGAAAAAGAGGTGCGCGGGGAGCGCGATGAGCGCACGAGCGAGGTCCAAGAAGTCGTGCGCTTTCCAATGCCAAAACAGCAAGAGCGTTTCGACCGACGCAAAGCCCGAAGCCGCGCACACCGCATAAAACGCGCCCATGCGACCGCTCGTCAGGCGCCTCCGCGCCTTCAGAGGCCAGACCGCCAGGACCTTCAGCCCCTCCTCGAGGGGCGCCGCCAAGAGCAACATGGCGAGCGCCGCGCTGAGCGCGTTTCCTGGAGAAACGCGAAAAGAGAGGCCCGACCACGAAATGAGCCAGCCTTCGAGAAGCGCAGCGACGACCGCGCCTGCTGCGCCGCCGAACATGGTCAAGAGCACGCGACCACGCGAAACCACGCGTTGGGCCGCGACGCGACGGAACAGCCACAAACCCATCGCGATCGGCAGCGCCGCGCTCGCGAGGTTCAGAGCCGCCCGAAGCCAGAACATGAGTTAGAAGTGGAGACCCGCCACGGCCGTCGCGTACAGGCTGAGGCCGGTACCCGAACCGTCATCGGCGTAGGCGCCCGAATCGACGCCGCTCACGCCCGGTCGATTCAAGACCAGCACATCACCGGACAGCTGAGCGCCCAGAGAGAACGAGCGGCTCAAGTAGTAGTCGAGCCCCACGGCCGCGCGCACGTCGACACCACGCACGGAAATGTCTCCGTCGTCCGCGAACGAACCCGTGTTGAACGAACCCACCGACGCGTAGCCGACCCCGAGCCGGACATACGGGTCGAAGGCGCCGAGCGGAAAATGCACGCCCGCTTCGCCCAGCAAAGACCACAACTGCCAGCTATCGAAGCTGCCGAAGCGAAAGCGCGCGCCCAGCGTGAAATAGAGCAAGCGCACGCCCGCGCCGCCGCCGAACACGAAACCATCCTGCGAGGCGTCGACCCCGGGAACGAGGTCGTCGTCCCCCGAAAAGGCGGTCAGATTGGCGTGCTGGTAGCCAGCCTCCACGTTCAGCCAAACGAACTCGAGCCCTCGCCCCGAGTCCTCGCGATCCGAACGCTCGAGCTCCTTCTGAGTTTCACTCGGAGGGGCCTCCTCTTGGACCAACTCGCCGGGGGGTCGCAGGCCGCCCGCCTCGAGCGCGGGTGAGTCGCCGGTGTTTGCGGGAGCGGTTGCTGCCGGGTAGCCAGAAGGCGGAGGCGCCGTTTGTGCGAATGCAGACGCAGCACCCAGAAGGGGCAGCGAAAAAGAGGCCCACCGAACGACACCTAGCCCGAGCCGCGCTCGCATTCGCATGCGGGCGACGATAGCGCGCTCCGCCCGAGTCGTCAGGAGGGACGAACGAGCCGGAGGGCGTCAATCGCCCGAGAACCGCTGGATGCGCTCCAAAAGGCGCAGGTCACCCAGCTCTCGCGCGAGTGACTCGATGTCGGCTCTTCGGGCGCCTCGCCACTCGAGCGCCATGAGCCCCTCCGCGAGCGGCACGTCGCGCCGCAACGTCGCGAGCTGTCTGTACAGCTGCACGTCGTCTTCGTGTGCTCCGAGCTCGGCGACGAGCGCAGCGGAGCCGCGCACGGCGATGTCCCAGGCCGCCGCGTCACGCGGGATGGACTCGAGGTGCCCGTAACGAGAGAGCACCGTGGCCGCCGAGCGAGCGCCCCAGCGAGGCACTCCAGGGATACCGTCCGCGGTGTCCCCGACGAGCGCGAGGTAGTCCGGCACCGACTCGGGCGCGATCCCCATTTTTTCGACGACGCCCGCTTCGTCGTAGCGCTTGTCACGGAGACGATCCCAACACACGACGCGCTGACCGCGCACGCACTGCATGAGATCTTTGTCAGGAGAGCAGAGCACCACCTCGGCCACCTCCTCCAGGCTCGAAAAGCGCTCTGCGCCCGTGGCGAGCGCGTCGTCCGCCTCGAACTCGAGCATGCGCCACGCCACGACCCCGAGCGCCTCCGTCATCTGCTCGACCAAAGGAAACTGGGAAAGGAGCGCAGGCTCGATGCCGTCTCCCGTCTTGTAGCCAGCGAAGAGCTCGTTTCTGAAGGACTCGATGACGGTGTCGAACGCGCACGCCACGTGCGTCACCTCCGGCCTCTCGAGCATCGAAAGCAGGCTGCGCGCGAACGCAAGCGTCGCTCCCACTTCGCGTCCATCCGGTGCCTTGCGTGAAGGAGCTCCATAGAACGCCCGGAAGAGCTCGTAGGTGCCGTCCACCAAATGTACGTTCGATCGCTGGGCGTTCATGGGCAGGGTTTCAGAGAGACTGAGCCAAACGCAGCCCCAAACAGGGCTCCCTCTGATGAAGCCCATACCAGTTTCGGAAGGTCGAGCGGGCATTTTCCGCAGCCGTAGCGAACGACCCGCCGCGGGCCACGTGGTGCGCGTCTCCGAACCAGGGCGCGCTGTAGGCGGCGTACGTGCCCGCAGAAAAGCCGGGGTAGGGCAAAAACGAGCTCGTCGTCCACTCCCACACGCCGCCGCAAAGGTCCTCCACGCCGAACGCGGAGCGCCCCTCCGCGTGCACGCCGAGCGGCCCTGGCCCGAAACCAACGAAGGCGAGGTCGGCTCTGCCGGCGAGAACCTGGTCGCCCCACGGGTAACGGCGCTTCTGCCGGCGGGTCGCGTCCCAACTGGCGGCGTACTCCCACTCGGCCTCCGTCGGCAGGCGCGCTCCCCAAGCACGCGCGAACGCTTCGGCTTCGTAGTAGCTCACGTGCGCAACCGGACAGCCGCCTCCCACGATCTCTCGCCCCGCGAGCGTACGTTTCCAAACGCAGCCCTCCGCGTCTCGCTGCCAATGCAGCGGCCCCTCCCAACCACGAGCCACGCGAGCGTTCCAACCGGGCGTGGACCACGCCGGGCGATCCATGTAGCCACCCGCAGCCATCCACTCGAGCCAAGCGCGTTCGCTCACCGGAAAACGCATGAGTCGAAACTCATCCAGCGTGCACGAATGAGCGCCACCTTCGTTGTCCCACCGCTCTGGATCATCGTCGTTGCCAAGAACGAAGGTTCCGGCTGGCAGCGTCCGCCACTCGTCATCGGGAAAACTGGAGTCGGATGCGTCCGAGGCCTGCGTAGTCAAGTACAGCTCGCCCAGCAGACGCACCGTCGCGATGATTTCCGCGTGCTGCAGCTCGTGGCTCGCGACGAAACGCGCCGCCGCTTGCGCGGCGGCATCTCCGCCTCGCTCACACAAGAGCCGCGTCGTTTCCGCTCGCACCTCTCTGGCGTAGTCGAGCAATCGACGCCGCTCGGGCAGCCGCCCTGCTCGCTCGCATTTGTGGCTCGAAAATGAATCGAACAACGCGTCGAGCTCGGGCAGTCGCGGCGCGTGACCGCCCAAGCGACGCAAAAGAAACACTTCTTCTTGAAAAGCAGCGTGACCCACGTGCCAACCAATCGGAGAAAACTCCGGATGAAACTGCGTACGAAACGCGACGTCGTCCAAGTCGGCGACGAGACCGAGCAACGTCTCGCGGGCTGTTTCGAGGGTCACGTCCTTTTCCTCCGAGCTCACGTACGAACGACGAAAGAGCCATCGCGCCTCTCCACGAGCGTGGACGACCCCTCGTCCACCGAACGCCACGGACCCGCGCCGTCCAGGGGCTCCGAAGCGACGGTCCAACCCTGCTCGGTGCTCCTTTCGTACAAGCTGGGAGGCGCACTGGGCACCGACGCGCCGGCGCTCTCGCTCTGGTTCGCAGCAAGGGCGCGCGTGAACGTCAGCCGCTCGCCGTCGCTCAGAATCGCGGCGACCAATGCGTTTGCCTCGTGACGCTCACAGAGCGCAAAAAGGCGCGCGGTTGCGCGCGTAAGGGCACGAAGCAGCCGCCTCCCCTCGCCGTCTGCGGACGCTCGCGACTCGCACAGCCACTCGTCGACGACCAGCGCGAAGAAGTGCTCGGAGTCGGTGTCGCCGCGGACGAGCGCATAGGCTTCGTGCCCCAAGCCGTCGCGCAGCTCACGCATGAGTCTGCCGCGAAAGGGCCGCACGTAGCCGTTGTGCAAAAAGGACAGCGTATCGAAGCTGAACGGCTGCGTGTTGACGATGCCGTGGCTGAGCGGGTCGGTAGCGCTGCGAACCGCCCCCAGCACGCAGCCGCTCTGAATGGCGCGTCCCAAGCTGAGTCGATTGGCGTCCGCCCAGATCGGCAGGCCGCTTCGATAGACACATGGCTCTCGCTCGTGCGGCACGTAAAACGAAAGGCCCCAGCCGTCAGCGCTGACGACCGAGCCATTCAATTCGCGCGCCGCGTAGCTTTGGCGTTCGAGCGAGTGAGGCGCGTCGTCGAGCAGCGCCCGCACGGGCAGCGCTGAGCCCAGGTACCCCACCATGCGACACATGCCGTACAGGATACTGCGCCACGCCCGACGCGCCGCCTCGCGGCCGCGATCCTGCGCCGTGTCGCCTCGCGCGCGTTCGTCCTGGAACCAAGGTGGCTCCTTGCGAGCACTTGTGAGGCAATCATGACCCATCCTCCTTCGAGTCAACCCACCGATAGCTCACGACGACGACCCAGTGGGTCCGCTTCCGACGGGAGCATCGAGGTGCGCGTTCTGCTTCCCGAAGGGCGCTCCACCCTCGCCGAGGACGTGCGAAACGGCTTCCACCAAAAGCCCAAGTCACTCCCGTCCAAGCACCTGTACGACACGCGCGGCTCGCGGCTCTTCGAGCGCATTTGCGAAACCCCGGAGTACTACGCCACGCGCACCGAGCTGGCTCTGCTCGAAGAAGTCGCGCCCAGTCTGCTCGGCACGCTCCGACCGTCACACGTGGTGGAGCTGGGCAGCGGCGCGGCCCGCAAAACGGAGACCCTCTTCCGCGCTGCCGAACGGGTGTGTTGCTCGTGCACCTACGTGCCCATCGACGTCAGCGAAGGCGCAGTGCGCGACAGCGCGCGGAGACTCCGCCGGCGCTTTCCCTGGCTGGACGTGCGCGGCATCGTCGGCGACTACGAGCGGCACCTGGGCGAAGCGCCCACCGGCGCGCGCCGCTTGTTCGTCTTCTTGGGCAGCACCATCGGCAACTTCGACGCCGGAGCCGCGACGCGCTTCCTCTCACACATCGCCGAGCGCATGGACGAGGGAGACCGGCTCCTCCTCGGCACGGACTTGGTCAAGGAGCGCACGGTGCTCGACCGCGCCTACAACGACGCCGAAGGCGTGACTGCCGCCTTCAACAAGAACGTGCTCTTCGTGCTCAACCGCAGGCTGGATGCGACGTTCGAGCCATCCGATTTCGAGCACGTCGCGTTCTTCGACGAAGAGGCGAACCAAGTGGAAATGCACTTGGAGGCGCGGCGAGCGCACACCGTCACGCTGCGCTCACTCGGGCTTTCGGTGGCGCTCGGCCGTGGTGAGCGCATTCGCACGGAAATCAGCCGCAAATTCACGCGCGGTGGCGTTGCCGAGCTGCTCCGGGATTCAGGCTTGGAGCTTTGTTCGTGGCACGAGCCCGCCAACGGCTACTTCGGTGTTTCCGTGGCGCGCCGCGTGACGCGACTGTAAAGACTCGGTCACGTGTGGTCGGGTTCCCCGGGTAGCCCCTTGCGCCCTCCGGCGACCCTGGGGAAGATGCGCCGCACTTCGTTCCCTCCCTCGGAGAAGCTCATGCGCTCCCTTCGTCGACCCTTCGTCCTCGTTTCCCTCGCCGTGGCGCTTTCCATCGCCAGCTGCACCCTGATCACGGACGTCGATCGCAGCGAAATTCCGCCGGCGACGGGTGGCACCGGCGAAGCGGGCGCGAAGAATACGGGCGGCTCGCAGAATACGGGCGGCACCGGCGGAGACAATCTCGGCGGACAGGGTGGAGACGGCCAGGGCGGCAGCGCGGGCGCAGCCGCCGGTATGGGCGGCGCCTGAGCGGACGCCACCAAGCACCGTCGTCGTCATCCGCAAATTGCGGTCACGGGGCGCCCGAAGGGGCGCCCCGTGACGTTTCTCCGCACTGCGCTCGGCCGCGGTGCGAGGCCCTAACACCGGTCAGCGCACCGACGCGGCACCACGCCCGCGGCACTGCGCCCGACGCGACACCGCACCGCTCAGCGCACGTGACGCGACAGTGCGCCGCTCACCGCGCCCAACGCGACACAGCGACGCAACACCGCTCCCAACCGCGACTCAGCGCGCCCAACGTCGACGCGCCATCAGCCCGAGCCCGAGCGCGCAGAAGCCCGCCATCAGCGCTCCACCAAGATCCAGCCGGGCGCGCGGTTCGACACGCGCCCCGCAGCCATAGCGCACGTCCAGCTGACACATTTCGCCCTCGCCAGGCACGCTCGGGTCCCGTAGGTCGAGGAGCTCGGCAATGTCCTTCACACCGTCTCCGTCGCTGTCCTCGCCGTTGCCCATAGCCTCGGCATCCGCCAGCTGACGCAACCCCGCGGCGAGGCCTTCGTTGTCGTTACCGGCCACCGGTGGACTCACTTTGGTGGCGAGGGTTTCCACGAAAGGCCGCTTCGCCGTCCCGGAGCCGCCCAAGTTGTCCGTGTGGCAAATGAGGCACTGCGGCGTGCACCCCATGTCCAGCGTGTCCCGCACGATGTCCGGGTACTCGGGCGAAGCCAGAGCGACTCCGGAAAGAAGCAGCGGCGAGAAGGCCGCCGCTGCGGCCGACGCTCGAAGCAAAGCCTTGGCTCCCCGCGTGCGCGAAGCTCGCGAAGAGGAGGCGGAGACGACCGCGCTAGTTTTGATCTGCGTCATCATACGAGCCTCACAGGTAGAAATGCAGCTGGCCTAGGATCGTGAAGGGGTCGTTCTGACGCTGGATGAAATCCACACGAGCCTCGAACTGACGGTAGAAGAACCAATCGATGCTGCCCCAGAAGCCGTAGCGCGGCTCACCCGTCCCCGGCGCGGCTGGCAGGGCGTCTTGCCGGGTGGACAAGCCCTCGTCGAGCAGCTCCCCCGTGGCGATGAGGTGCAAGCCCTGAATGATCTCGTAGTCCGCCTGCAAGAAGCCCACGTAACCCGCGTCGGTTTCCGAGCGGAACAGAACGTCTGCTTCGAACAGAATGGCCAGCGGATCCCACGGCGCGTAGCGGGCCATGAGACCGTGTGCCTGGCGGAGCACGTCCCGGCCGTTCGTGTAGCGATCCCGTTCGACGTAGGTCACCTTGCTGCTGACACCCGCAGCAAGCCGATTCGTCGCGATGCCCTCCACGAACAGCGAGTAGCCGCGCTCACGGAACTCGTCCGGGTTCACTTGGTAGTTGCCCGCAATGGCCATGACCTCGGCGCGCAGCGACTCACCTACGTAAGACAACGCGAGACCCGTCTGCTGATCCGACTCGCGGTCCGTCTGCGTTTTCTCTCGCACCCACATGGTGTGCTCCGGAATGCGCACACCGAACGGTAGGTTCATACGCCCCACGCGAAACATGTATTTGTCGCTGATATCGACGCCGAGCCAGTGCGTACGCGATAGCAGGTTCAGCTCGTCGCCTTGACCCGTCGTCAGCTGCGCCGGCCGCGCGTGAGGTGAACCGGCCTTGACCTTGGAGACACCGATGGTGCCGGCCGCGCGAAACGCGCCGAACTTCACCTGCCCGTAGAGGTCACCGAGCATCACCGGCACGAAGGAGTACTTGTCCGTTTCGTCACCGGGGCGAATCACCTGCAGGTTTCGGTACGCGCCACCGAGCGCTAGCCAATCCGGTGGCTCCCAAAGACCCCACAGAATGCCGCTGCTCGGCTCTTCATGTGCGGAAGCTTCACCCTTCTCGGAGTCCTCGTCGGAGTCCTCGTCCGCGCCTTCATCGGAGCCCTCGTCGGCGCCCTTATCGGCGCCCGCACCGTAGTGCATGGACAAGAGCAGATCTCCCTGCACCCGGCCGTACGGCGTGAGCAACTCGCCGCCGCTCGGATCCGTATGGCACGTACCGCACGCGGTGTATCCGTGCCGAATCATCCACGCGTAGGCAGAAGCGTCACTCGACCACGACGATGCACACAACGCGACCGCAAGCGCGATCCACAAACGAAGCGCGGCGGGTACGCAGCGCGAAAAAGAGCCACCCATGCGCGCGAGCATGGGGCGAGGTGCCTATGGCGTCAACGTCACTAAAGCGCACTTTTTCGAGGTTTCGTCGTCATCCGTCGCCGTGACACCAAGGTCCCACTCGTTCGGGAAAGGGGAGACCCGCCGGAGCGTGGACGACGAAACGAACGAACCCGCACCGACCAAGTCGGCGCGGGTTCGTTCACGAGGTGGAAGGCAACGCGCTCGGCTCAGTTGTCGCGCAGCTTGAACTTGACCTTGACCTTGACGTTGGGGTCCACGCACACGCCCAGGTAGCACGGCTGCTCGATCTTGAACTTTTCGATGTTGATCTCCGTGCGGCCCTGCACGTGGTAGTCGCTACCGGTTCGCTTGGCCCGGTAAGTGAAGGGCACGGACTGCGTCTGACCGTTCAGCGTAAATTGGCCGGTCGCCGTCGACTCCACGCTCGCGTTGTCGTCGGGCAGCTTCAGCGCCGAGCGGTCCACCACCAGCGTTGCCTCGGGGTGCTTGTCGACGTTGAGGGTCTTCTTGAGGTGGTTGTCACGCAGCTCGATGCCCGTCTTCAACCCCTTGAGCGGCGCCGCCACCTTCAGCTTGCCGTCCGCTTCCGACACGCTGAGGGTCGTGCCTTCACCGTCGATGGAGAGACCGGCAGGGCCGACCGCCTGGAAGCGTACGTCCGTGTCGCCTGCCAGCTTGAAAGCGGCTTGCGCGGTGAGAGCAACGGTGAGGCCAACGAGGGTTGCGGCCGTGAGCATGCGTCGTGCGTGGCGTTTCATGACTGTCCTCTTTGTAAACTGAAATTGTGGGGCCAGCGGATCCGTCGAGCCCAACGAGGTTAGCGGCGACCCACCCAAACCTACGTGCTCAATCGGGGTCAGTTGTGTCGAGCGGACCAGAAAAGCGATCCGCAGTCAAAATCTGCAATAAACACACAATCTTCCACTGCACCTGAACCCGCCGGGGGAGCGGAAGATTGCATGCTCCGACCCTACGCGCCCGTCGCAGCGGTTCTTCCTTCCGCTGGCACATAACGAAGAGCGCGGCGTTCGGCCTTCGTGAAAGGCCAAACGTAGCGGACATCGCGCTCGACGACCCAACCCTCCCGAAGGGGCGGGGCTTCCCGGGCGAGCAGCACCCAAACGGCATCCGTGGCGAGCCGCGTTCCTTCCGTAAGCCATTCGGGGGGAGGCAAAGTCGCACGAGCCACGGCCGCTCCCGCGCTACGGTCGGGTAAGACTTCACTGCGCGCGCGCACCACGTCGACCCCTTCGAGCCCCAGCTCTCCCACGCAGCTCCGCAAAAACGCCACGCGTTTGGTGCGCGGCTCGACGAGGGTCCCGGACACTTGGGGACGCGCCGCGCCGAGCAAGATCAAGAGAGGGATCCCGGGCGCGCCGCCTCCCGTCCCCACGTCCACCCAGCGCTCGGGACACCCCGCGCCCCCGAGCTCCTCACGCGCCAGAACGGCGGCGTCCGCCAAAGACAAGTCGAGGAGCTCCTCGCGGCTCCGCGCCGCAGTGAGGTCCATGCGGGCGCCCCAGTGCTCGACCAAGGAAAGGTAGCGAGCCAGGCGCCCCTCTGCCTCCTTCGACGTTTCGAGCGACAGCGCACGGAGCAGCTCGCCAACCGCGTTTTCGAAGCGCGGACCCGCAGAATTCCTCGTCGCCACGTGCGCGATGTAGCCTAGATCGCCCCCGCCGGGGTAGACAGCTCGCCCGACTCGGGAGCGCCCGAGGAGAACGGAGCTACCCGATGAACGTGGTCCCATCGCCACCAGCCGAGCCATCGTTTGCCGCCTTGGAGAGCGCAGTATTGCGCCTCACCGGGCAGCCAGGCCCGTACCCCTTGGAAGAAATGAAGGGGGGCGCCTCCACGCGGCGCTTCTTTCGCGTCCGCGTCCCGAACGGCGTCAGCCTCGTCGCCATGTTCGTCCCCGGCAAGAGCCAAGAGCTCGCCAAAGCGAGCGAAGAGGGCCGACGCTGGCCCTTTCTCGAGGTCCGGGACCTCCTGGACGAGCGCGGAGTGCGCGTGCCGCGCGTCCTCGCGGAGGCGTGCGAGGACGGCATTTTGCTCGTTCAGGACCTCGGCGACGACACGCTCGCCAACTACCTGAAGGCCAAACCCGAGTCGCGAGACAAGCTCTACGAGAGCGCGGTGCGTGATCTTGCGCGCGCGCAAAAGGCGCTCGGCAGCCTTCCTCCGGGGTCCATCGTCAGGCAGCGCGCCTTCGACGAAGATCTGCTGCGCTGGGAGGTGGAGCACTTTCGAGAGTGGGGTCTCGAGGCGCGCGGCATCACGCTGTCGGCGAGCGACTCCGCCGTGTTCGAGCGCGCCGCCGGGCACCTGGCGCTCACCATCGCCGGCTGGCCGCGCGGCTTCGTGCACCGCGACTACCAAAGCCGCAATTTGATGATCGAGGAGGACTCGAGCGGGACCGCGCGCATCTTCTGGATCGACTTTCAGGACGCCATGCTGGGGCCGCGCGTGTACGACTTGGTGGCGCTCTTGACCGACAGCTACCAGACGTTCACCCGGGATTTTCTCGAGGCGCGCTTGGACGACTACGCGGACGAGCTCGGCCTCGGCGCGGACGAGCGCGCGCTCATCGGCTACGAGTTCGACTTCGTGACGGTGCAGCGCAAGCTGAAGGACGCGGGGCGCTTCGTCTTCATCGACCGGAAGAACAAGAACCCGGACTTTTTGCAGTTCGTCGAGCCTACCATCGAAAAGGCGCGTGCTGCGCTGCTCCGGCTCGGAGAAGATCCGGTGCTGCGCGACCTCGAAGCGCTCCTTGCGCGGGTGCTCTGAGCCACGGTGCTCTGAGCGCCGCGCCGCTCGGGCCCTTACAGCGTGAGCTGCACCTCGCACCAACGCGTGTCGTAGAAGGCGAGCGTCGCGCCCGACAAGCCGAGCTGCGGCGCCAGCTCCGCGATGAAGGCGAGCGCGGGGTCGCGCGCCGGGTCTGTGAATGTCCGCGCCGACTCCGGCGCGGACAGGCACAGGTCGAGGTAATCGAATCGCTCGCCGAAGCCGCTCCCGATGACGGCGCCGAGACCGCGCGCGCGGAGCGCGCGGTCGAGCGCTTCTTCGACGTGTTGTCTTCGGGCGCTACGCGCCGACCCTTCCCCCAGTGCGGGAGCACCGATCCAAAGAAAGCGCTCGCCGCCCCTGGAAAAGCGGCGTGAATGGAAGGGCGCGCCTTCCAGTGCGCACTTGAGGAGCTCGGGCTCGTACGTCGAGGCGAGAACGCGCTCGGGCTGTGGACCGCCCTCGCCGGGCTCCATTTCCAGAAGGGTCCACTCGGCGCCGACGGCGCGCAGCGCTCGCGGCTCGCGCGGCAACTCTGCATCCACGGCGCTCACGGCGCGCTCGGCGATGGCGCACAAATCCGAGAACGGATGCATGCCGCTCGCCGGCGAATCCGCCTGAATGACGCGGAGCGCCCCGCCGCGCTGCAACGGAACGGCGTCGATGGCCGCCACCCAATCGTCCACGAAGCACTCGCCGAGGAGCCCTTCGACGAGGAGCTCGGCGACGGAGAGGAGATCTCCGACGCCCGCGGGCACACCGACGACGACCTCGAGCAGATGGCCGCGCGTGAAGCCGGCGCGGACGCGCGCAGAGCTCGCGTCGACGCCCGTTTGCGCGGCCACGCGCGCCGAGAGCTCGGGCCAAGGAACGCGGGGTCGTCCAACTTGGGCGTCGATGGCGCGAGGCGCGAGCTCGACCAGCTTTTCTGCGGCGCCGCGCGCCTCGAGCTCCGCGTAGGTGACCACGCCAGGCTGGGCACTCTTGGGGGGTACCCAGCCGAGACGCGGCTCCACACGAGCCAAGAGGCGGCGGACGTCCGAGGCAGCCTGGGCGCTTGGGCAGGCGACGGCGCTCGACCAAAACGCCTGTGCTCCACGCTCGAACGAGCCTGTGTCGAACACACTCTCGCGCCCCGCGTCGACTTGCATGCGGCGCGGAGCATAGCGACGAGGACGCTCGCCGTGGAGCGAGAGACCGAGGCGCGCTAGTCTCCCCGCGCAAGGCCATGGCGAGCGAGCACGAAGAAAACGATCTGCGCTTCATTCAGCTCGAAACCAAGGTGGCGTACCAAGACAAGCTGATCGCCGAGCTGAACGAGGTGATCATCGAGCGCACCTACGCGCTGGACGCCTTGGCGCGTCGCGTCGAAGCCGTAGAAAAGCTGCTCCGCGAGCCGCCGGGCGAAACGGGGCCCGCCAACGAAAAGCCGCCGCACTACTGACGCGACGCCGTACGAGCCCGACTTTTCGTCAGCCTGTCGGGCGCGGGCGTCCGCGAGTGACCGGACACCTGCCTCACGGAAATCCGTTTGTCCGGGTGGCACACGGTGCTCGCGGTTCCCACCCGACGACACGCAACCATTCGAGTTCATTGCATTCCACCGGCGCGACGCCGCTTGGCACGTGCGCTGCAATGAGCCCGAACGTCTCGACGGTGGGTATGGGCGCTGCGGGACATTGCTCGAACGAGAGCCGAGGAGTCTCGGGTGAGGCCGAGACAGGTCGGGCGCGGTTTGCCATCCCCTCCCCTCCCCATCCCCTCGCGTCCGGCTCCTGCCTTACCCGGACTCCTCGGCTCCCGCTCGGCGAATCGGAAACTCGAGCCCTCGGGGCTCAACGCTTCCTTCGCTTGGCTTCGCTTCGCTTTGCTCAGATTCGCTTCGCTTCGCTTCTTTCTTTTTGCTTTCCATCTTGGCTCCTTCGCTTTGCGTCGCGCGCCTGACTCGGTCAATACATCACATCCAGCTCATCTTCCTCGGATGAGGCCTGGCCACCGAGGAGTCTCGGG
>JAEYVE010000279.1 GCA_023432025.1 Pseudomonadota bacterium | reverse complement strand
GAGCACAAGTATCCGGTTTGGCAATCCTCGTGCTCGTCGCACGCAATTGGGGTCAATGCTGGATCGGCGGACGGCATCGTCCCGATGCACGAGGTTTCCGCCACACACTGAAGCGTAAACACGCCACTGCTACGACGAAGACAACAAACGGACGAATCGGGACAAGAGCCTCCACACGAGGACACGCACTCGCCCTCCCCGTCACAGTAGCTCACCATCGAGTCGCCCAACGTGCACACCGTGTTCACGACCTTGGGCGTCGTCGGACAGTCGTCCTTCGTCTTGCAAACACCTTGGCTCTTGCAGGTGCCACCTTCGAGCTCGGCGCCGTAGTCGAGGCAACCGTTGGTGCCCGAGCCGCAGCTCACCTCGGGGCAGGCCGCGTCGCTGTCGGCGGCAACGCAGCGCCCCTCGGCGTTACACGTCTCGCACACGCCGTCGCACTCGGACTCGCAGCACACGCCGTCCACGCACTCGCCCGACTCGCAATCCGAGCTTTCCTCACAGCTCGCTCCCAGCTCGGCGGGCTCGCCGACCTTCACTCCAGCGCCACTTCCTCCGCTCGACCGGCTGCCTGAAGCCTCGCCGCCTGAAGAGGCCCCTCCCGAAGCCTTACCTCCCGAAGCTGTCCTCCCGAAGCTGTCCTCCCCCTGCTCCTCCCTCGTCGTGGCCCGGCACACCAACTCACCTCGGGGACCTATGTAACCCCGGTTGCCGTGCGTTCTTCGACCGCACTGTTATGATGCCTCGGCGCATGAGGGCCTCACAGCACGGAGAGCCCATCGAAAGTCGTAGCGCGAGGACGAAACGCGGATGGATCAGGATGCGGGCGTAAAGGTCAACCTTCACCAGTTACTGCGCGCCATGATCGAAAAGGGCGCCAGCGACATGCACATCACGACGGGCTCGCCGCCGCTCTTGCGCGTGGACGGGCAAGTCGTGCCCTTGAAGCTGCCGCCGCTCGGGCCCATCGAGACCAAACAAATCTGTTACTCGGTGCTCACCGAAGAGCAGAAAATCGAGTTCGAGAAGAACAAGGAGCTCGATCTGTCGTTCGGCGTGAAGAACCTGTCGCGCTTCCGCGCGAACATTTTCATGCAACGCGGCGCCGTTTCCGGCGCTTTCCGTTCTATCCCGTTCTAAATCCTGAGCTTCGAGGAGCTCGGCCTGCCGCCCGTCGTGGCGAGCTTGGCGACCAAGCCGCGCGGGCTCGTTCTGGTGACCGGCCCCACCGGCTCCGGCAAGAGCACGACGCTCGCCAGCATCATCGACAAGATCAACAACGAGACTCGTCAGCACATCATGACGATCGAGGATCCGATCGAGTATCTGCATCCTCACAAGCGCTGCATCGTCAATCAGCGCGAGGTCGGTAGCGACACGGGCGCGTTCAAGACGGCGCTCAAGTACGTGCTGCGACAAGATCCGGACGTCGTTCTGGTCGGCGAAATGCGAGACCTGGACACCATCGAAGCGGCGCTCACCATCGCCGAGACGGGTCACCTGGTGTTCGCCACGCTGCACACCAATTCCGCCATCCAGAGCATCAACCGCATCATCGACGTGTTCCCGCCTCACCAGCAGGCGCAGGTGCGGGCTCAGCTCTCCTTCGTTCTCGAGGGCGTCATCAGCCAGCTCCTCTTGCCGCGCGCCGGCGCGCCCGGACGCGTCCTGGCCATGGAGGTGCTGGTGCCCAACGCCGCCATCAGAAACCTGATTCGCGAAGACAAAATCCACCAGATTTACACGCAAATGCAGGTGGGCCAGGCCGCTCACGGCATGCAAACACTCAATCAGTCGCTGTTTTCGCTCTACGCTCGTCGCCTGATCACGCTGGAGGAGGCGATGGGCCGCTCGAACGACACCGACGAGCTGCGCAACATGATCGAGCAAGGCGCTCAGAGAGCCGCCGCCCAGCAACGCTGACGTTCAGATGCCCCCGACGTGGAAAGGCCGGGCGAGAACGCTCAGTAGTTGACCTGTACCTGCAACCTCACGAGGCCGCCCTTCTCCTGCTCGTAGGGCGGCTTAGAGAAAGTGCGCTCTGCGCGAGTGTAAGCGGCCGTCAGCTCCAAAGGTTTGATGATTTGCCACTCGACGCCGCTCTCGAGCTCTTTGATGGAGTACTTGGGCGCGTTCGTCTCGTGCTTCTTTCCGCCCTCGTAGAGCATGCCGCGCACGTACGGGGTGAACGTACCGAACGAGTCCGTCACTAGACGCAGCGATGCGAGCACGTAGCCGCCGTGCAGGAACTCTTCGCGGACGATCCCCGAAAACACGGCGCTTCCGTCCGCGTCCACGCCCTCTTGCACGTCCGTGAGCTCGGGGCCGACGCCCAAGTTGTACTCGGCCTGAAGCCCGAAAGGCTGCGGATAAAGCGAGAAGCCTGCGTTGGCGCGGGTGTCGCGGAATGCGTCGGGGCCGCCGAGTGTCTCGCTTTCGTCGATGGTGAAGGCGTCGTCGTTGTCGATGGTGAAGCGCCCGTAGTAGCCACCGCCCCACACCTCGAAGTACTGCTCACCGAAGAGAAACGGATACGCCACGCGCGCGACGACGTGGAGGTTGTCGTTCTGCTCGAACTTGTTCGCGCTCTGGCCATTGTAAGCGCCCAAAGCGAGCATGCCGTAGTCTCCCGAGCCCTTCAGTCCGTCGTCCACCAGCGCCTTGAAGCGCCGGCGAATTTCCTGCGGCGCGTAGTAAATGAACGCCCCCAAATCCCGCTCGTTCGCGGCCGCGCTGTTGATCGCATCGGAGCGATCGAACGGGAGGCGATTTCCGCTGGACTGCAGGTTTTCGAACCCGAACGGGATCTTGGACTGACCGATGCGAAGGCGCAGCGTCTTCTCCTCGTCCGCGAACAAGTCGAAGTACCAGTCGCGCATCTGAGCGTAGTTCAAGGAATCCCCCGCAGCCGAAGCAAAGTCGGGCTGCAGGTAAATGGAGACGCGCGGGTGAATGTCTCCGGACAGAACGATGCGGGCGCGACGGATGAAAATCCCGCCGTCTTTGGTCATCGACTTGTCGCCCTGAACGTTGACGAGCTTGTCGTTGTCGACCGCGAGCTGGTTGTAGCGAAACTGCGTGTAGCCGCGGACGTTCACCTTGTCGAAGAAGTGCTCCTTCTTCGGCTCGGGCGGAGGAGCGACGAAGCTCGGCTCGGCAATCGCGACGGCAGCGGGCGGCTCGGAAACCAGGACGGTGCGCGGCGCCAAGACGGGGCTCTCCGGATCGGCTGTCTCGACGGAATCGGGGGCGGACTCTTCTGCCGCCCCGGAAGGAGCGTCCGGAGACTGCGGGGGGGCCTCGGGGCTCGGCGAAGCCGGGGCCGTTTCGTTCGACGGCGCCGAGGCCTCGAGGCTCGGCGGTACCGAAGCGTCGTCCGAGCGAACGGGGGCCTGAGCAAAGGCACGAGCCGAGACAGAAAGGGCAAAGAAGGACGCCGCTGCCGCGCTGACGGTGAGAAGGGGATGTCTCATGGGCGGGTGCGTTTTGCGGAATCCATGTGACGCTCCCGTGACGACCGGGCGCCGACTTGGAAAATCCTCGTCCCGGGATACGGGCACGTTGCGCCCCCGTGAGACTTCGGGGGTGCATGGCGAGGCGAAAGCCGCCCACAAAGTGAATCACCCGAGCCCCTCGGGGCCCGGGTGACCTGCGCTGCGGCGAGCTCCCTCCCTCGTCCCACGGAGGCGAAGAGGGACGGAGCTCGACCCGTCGGCGACGCTCAGTTCGTCTTGACGACGAGACCGAGCACGCTGTTCATGAACGTACCGGTGGCCTCGTTGTCCAAGTCGTAGAAGATGTCTTCCTCCGAAGCTTCGATGCGATTGTCCCACCGAATGATGAAGTTCTCGTGAGGCTTGACCTCGAGCGTGAGCGTGGCGGTGTACAAGTTGTTGCCGTCCGTCGTGAACAGAGGGCCCGAATCCGGATCCGTCGGATCCGCCAACGCGTCCGTGCGCGCCCACAAACCGAAGTCGTTGTCGCGCAGGTATTCGCCGCGAACCGCAACCCCGAACAACTCGGAGATCTTGTAGCCCGCCGCGAGGCTAGCGCCCCAGAAGGACGTAGAATCCGCGTCCGAGCCGTCCGGCGGCTGCGCGATGTTGTAGTCGAAGTTGGCGACGAGCGACAAATCTCCGAGGTTGGCCACGGCCACCACGTCGAAGAAGTTGTCGAAGGGGCTCCGCCCGCCGCTCGGGAACATCACCGCGCTATCGGGATCGATCTGATGGAGGTAGCCGAGGGCGAGAGAGAAGTTTTCGCTCGGCGAAATCGCGAGCTGTCCGCCCACTTGAGGCTTCTGGTTGTCGACGGCGTTCAGCTGATTCGTGCCGTTGGCGACGAGCGCCTTGATGGTGAACATGTCGTTGATGACGTAGGCGCCCTTGACACCCACGTGCCAGAAGGGCTGCATCGCGTAGTACAGCGCGCCGCGCGTGTAATTCAGATTCAACCAGCTCTCGGCGACCTCGGCGCCGTAGATGGTGCCGAACATACCGGCGTCGAACGTGAGCTGCTCGGTGGGCTTCCAGGTGAGGAAGGCTTGCGTGAGCGGGTAGAACGCGGGGCCCGTGTCGCCGCCGAAGAAGATGGGGTTGCTCTGACCGAGACGGAAGCTGGCCGTGGCGCCCACTTCGCCGCCGTCGTACGTGATATCCGTGCCGAGCCAGGCCAAGTTGAACCCGCGTGTGCCGTCGTAAGCGCGGTGCGCGGGAGCGGGTGCCCCAATCGGAGAAGTGTTGGCCCCGTAGTACGCATCCACGAACGCGAAGAGACTGACGCCACCTGCTTCCTCGGGGGCCTCGGCCGGTTCGACGGGTCCCTCGGCCGGAGGAGCCTCCTCCGGGACCGGGGCCGCTTCGGGCGCGGCAGCCGCAGCAGCCGCTTCGGTCTCCACCGGGGCCGCCGTTGCCGCAGGAACCTCCGGAGCGGCTTCAGCCGGAACCGCGGGAGCCGGTTCGGCGGGGGGAGCGGCCTCCTGGGCCTGCGCGCCAAGGCCAATCAAGAAGGTGGCCGCAGAACACACCGTCGCCACGCGCTTCGTGCGGAATCGATTCCCAAACGTCATGAGTACACTCCTGATTTTTGGGCGAGCCTGTCCCCCTCTCGAACCAGCTCACCCACGCGATTTGTTTCTCGCTGAGGAGGTACCCAGCCTCAGGTTGCCAGAACATTTCGCGTCATTTTCTTGTGTTTCTGCGTGGACGATTTCGAACGATTCCGGATTAACTTTCGCGTAACGCGGCCGAGCGAGCGGCAGATCGGGCCTTCGAATCGGCATTCGAGCGCCCGAAATCTCGCGGGTGGGTCAAATGCACAGGGACGCCTGGCGCATTTCGATACGCCTCAGCCAGGCGCGGTCCTCGAACGCTCACAGGGATCGGGCAGGCCGCCCGAAGAAATCGAGTTTCCGCATTTCCCCTGGATTGACAGAGCGGTACCAGGTGTTACACGAGCCGTGCACTTGGACCGACTCTCCGTACCGCCGTTCTCGGGCGTCCGCCGGACAGCCCCTGCGAATAACGTCGGGAGAGGTCCATCTTCAGGCGTGTGGGGGCGCCTGCTTGCCGTCTGGGTCGTTTCGCTCGCCCTCCTGGCCTTCTTGGCCATTTCGAGCAAAGCGCGCCCCATGGGTGCGCTTTTTTTTCCTGACGCGGGAGCAACGCAGCTCGGCGTCGTTGCGTTGACGCTCGACACGAGCGTCGCCGAAGAAGCGGCATTTTCGGCGAACGCCGACGCTTTCGGGGACGGCGATTGGGGGGACGCAAGCTCCTCCTCTGACTCGAGCTCCGTTTCTGCGAGCTCCGTCTCTGTCGCGCCCGAAGTGCTCTTGCCCCCGAGCGCGGCGTTCGTCCCCGCAGACGAGCCCGAAGCAGATTGGCTCGGCTCGAAAGGCAAGCGGAACAACCAGCCGCGACAAATTTACGAGGAGCGCGCCGAAGAGCTCGGCGTTGCCCTCATTACGTCGTTCGAGTGGCGCCTACGCGCGTCTCAGCGAACGGCTGCGCGCTCTCACAGAATTGAACGTGATTCCCAGATCGATCTGGGCCGCCCCGAAGGGCCGCCCAAGTTGTCGGCCTGAGTGACCGTTGCCGCGCCGAGCCATTTGAGCTCGCGCGCGTGCGTCCACGGCCACGAACACGCTCCCCGAAAGCGCCCTGGGCACGCCCAGGGACGCATGACGTCGCCATTTCAACTGCGACGGCCGATCGGATGTCCCTTCCACGCGGGCGGGACGTTCGTCCCGTGCCGTTCGCTGCAAGGACGAATCTGCATGGCCAAAGAAACGACCGCACACCCTCCGCCCCAGGACATCGGGGCTACCACCGAGTCACCATCGGTACCCTCCATCGGCTCCGTCGTGGCCGGTTGGGGGGCTCATTGGAAAGACGTGTTCACAGCTCGCAATCTTGCGGGCGACATCATGGCAGGCATCACCGTTGCCGCGGTGGCCCTCCCCCTCAATTTGGCGCTAGCGCTCGCCTCGGGCGTCCCAGCGTCCGCCGGCATCATCGCCGGTATCATCGGCGGCTTTCTCGCCGGCTTCTTCGGCGGCTCTTCCCTCCAGGTGTCCGGGCCCGCCGCCGCGCTGAGCTCGCTCGTACTGGGTATCGCCGCCGCCTTCGGGCACGTGGGCGTGATGGCGGCCTGCCTCATCGTCGGCGTCGTGCTGGTGGCCATGGCTCTCACCCGTGCTGGGCGCTTCGCGCGGTTCGTACCCGAGAGCGTGCTGGCAGGCTTCACCACAGGCGTGGGCCTCAAGCTGCTCGATCAGCAAATCCCGGTGGTGCTCGGTTTCGATCTGCGGGTCTTCGACATCGCGCAGATGATGCATCAGCCGCTTTGGCTCCGTGAAGTGTCGTGGCTCGCCGTCGTTTGCGGCTTGTTCGTGGCGCTCCTGGTCGTGAGCACGAGGCAGTTCAAGCGCTTCCCGGCCGCGATCGCCGCGATCGCTGCGGTCACGTTCGTGAGCGTCTACCTCAAATGGAATCTCCCTCGCGTGGGTGAAATTCCAACCGCGCTCCCGACGCCGTCTCTCCCCCTCCTCCCCGACGAGCAGTGGTTGGATCTCGCGGCCATGGCACTCCCGCTCGCCATCTTGGTGGGCGTAGAAAGCCTCCTGTCGGCGAAGGTCGTCGATCACATGGCGCCCGTGCGAAAGCACGAGCCCAACGCCGAGCTATTCGGCCAGGGCCTCGCGAACATCGCGATGGGCTTCTTCGGCGGCATGCCGGTGAGCGGCGTGGTGGTGCGCTCCGGCGTCAACGCGCAGAGCGGCGGCAAGACCCGACTCGGCACATTGACGCACTCGGTCGCGCTCGGCGCAGCCGTTCTGCTCGCGGCTCAGCACATTTCGCGCATCCCGCTGCCCGCATTGGCGGGCCTCCTGTGCGTGGTCGGCATTCGCCTCATCGAGGTGTCGGAGTTTCAGCACCTCCTCCGCCATCGGAAGGTCGAGGCGCTCGCCTTCGCCGCGGCGACGGCAGGCACGGTCTCCGGTCACTTGATGCTCGGACTCGCCGCTGGCGTCGCCATCTCTCTCACCAACGCGTGGGTGCGTCGTATCACCTCAAAGGCGCCGGCCACGGTGTCTCGCATCACCACGCCCCGTACCCAGCAACAGGTAGAACGTGGCTTGCGAGCCGTGCTTCCTGGGGCGCGTGGCGGCGCGCGTCGCTCCGGCGCCGAGGACCTTCCGCAGCACCACGGCTGGCTCACCAACATCAGCAGCGAACCGGTCGTACCAGCCACCGCATTCATTCACGAGCAAGCGACGGTCATCGGGCGCGTCGTCATGGGCGATCACGTGCACGTGGCGGCTGGCTCGAGCGTACGCGCGGACGAGGGGGCGCCCTTCTTCTTGGGACCCAACACCAACGTGCAGGACGGCGTGGTCATCCACGCGCTCCAGCAGAAGTGGGTGCGCGTCGGCAACGAAGACTGGGCGGTCTACGTGGGCCGAAACGTGTCCATGGCGCACGACGCCCTCGTGCACGGGCCCTGCTACGTCGGGGACGACACCTTCATCGGATTCAAGGCGGTCGTGCACGACTCCATCGTCGGCTCCCATTGCTTCATCGGCATCGGAGCCATCGTGGTCGGCGTGGAAATCCCGGACGGGCGCTTCGTTCCGCACGGCATGATCGTGTCCACGCAAGACGCAGCGGACGCGCTCCCGCTCGCGGGAGAGGCGCAACACCACTTCAACGAGGACGTCGTCGACGTGAACCGCGGCCTCGCCGTCGCGTACCAAACCGCCGAGCAGCGGCTGCGCTCACACTTGGCGGACGCGCGCCTCGAGCTGGACGCACCGAAGACTCGCCCCTGGGAGCCAGCGTGGAACCGCCAGGCCCCTTCCCAACTGCACGAACGCTTCTGATTTCAACGGACCACGAACTCTTCGAGAGGATCCCATGAACTACACCCTGCTCACGACCGGCATCTTGATCGGTCTCGTTCTCCTCGGCGCTTGGGCAACCTGGCACTCCTTCTTCCGCGTGGAAGAAGGACACCTCGGCGTCCTCGTCAATTTCGGCGCCGCCGAGCGCGCATCGGACGCGCCCGAACGGCTGCGCACCTACGGCCCCGGCCTGCACCAGAAAGCACCCTGGAAGAAGGTCATTTGCGTGCAAATGGCCGAGCAAATCCTCGATTTGTCCGGCGAGCGAGCGCGCTCGGCGATGGCAGCCGACGGCACCATCCTGCGCCTCGACAGCATCCTGCGTTACCAGCCCATCGAAGAGCGCTTGGACGAGTACCTCTTCGGCATGCGGGCGCCGCGCGAGCACATGACGGGGCTCTTCACGTCGCTCTTGCGCAACGAGCTCGCCAACTTCGGCACTTCGCCGGGAACGGAGAGCAATGGACGAGCCCTCGAGCTCTCGCTCAATGGCCCGAGCCCCGTGCTCGTCAGCACCCACGACATGGGTAGCTTCGCGCTCTTGCGTCGCGAGCGCAGCCGCCTGAACCAGGAAATCGCGGCCTTCTGCCACAGCGCCATCGGAAACCGCTACGGGCTCCGCTTCAACGCGGTCGATCTCGTCGACATTCTGCCGCCCGACGAGCTCGCGGCGGCGCTGAACGCCGTGATCTACGCGCACACGGAGGCCGGCACCCGCTACTACCGCGCCGAGGGCGACTGCCAGCAGCGCGTGCTCGCCGCAGAGGAAGGCCTCGAGATTGCCAAGCAGCGTGCAGCCTCGATCGAGCGCGAAATGGTCAAGCTCGCCGAGTTCCTCGCTCGAATGGACGACCAGGGCACCCTGGACCTCTACGTCAAACGCCGCCGCGCCGAGGTCTTCGGTGAAGCGCGCACCCTCTACGTCAATCAGCCCGCCTGAAAGCAAGGACGTTCCATCATGCAGTTCATCAGTCTACTTCTCGGTTTGGCCTTGCCCGTAGTGTTGTTCTTCATCGGGCGCGCCCTGTTCCGCTTCGTCACCATCGAAGTCGACGACGAGGAAGTCGTCCTCGTCACGCGCTTCGGAAAGCTGAAGAAAAAGCTCCAAACGCCGGGCCTTCACTGGGTGCTGGACCGCCACCTGCCGTGGGTTCGCACGTACCGCATCTCGACCGCGCGGGATTTCCGTGAGTTCGTCAACGTGCACGTGAACGACGCCAAGGGCACCTCGATTTTGGTGGATCTCTGGCTCGAGCTGCGCATCGAGGATCCGGTCAAGGCCACGTTCAACGTGGTCGACTGGGACCGCGCGCTCCGTAACCTCGCCTCGCACGCCGTCACGTCCATCTTGGGCAACCGCGAGTTCGACGAGATTCTGCGCAACCGCGTGGAGCTCAGTGACCTCCTTCGCGAGGAAATCGGCGACGACTGCGAGCGCTGGGGCATCCGCGTGGACCAGGTCTTCTTGCAGAAAATCGGTCTCCGCCCGGAGGTGGAGCGCCAGATCTTGGCCAGCGTCTCGGCTCGCTTGGAGCGAGCCAAGTCGGAGCTCGAGGAGCGAGGGCGTCTCGCCGCAGCGCTGCTCGAGGCCAAGACCAGCGCTCACATCGCCGAGCTCGTCGCGGAAGCGAAGGGCCAGTACCCCGAGGCGGTCAGCCGCGCCTACCAGGTCATGTCCGCGCGCCCGGCCGTTCGCAAAGCCTACGACGAGCTCTACGAGCTCTCGCAGATCCGTCCGCAGCGAGCGATTGGTTTCGTCGGCTTCGGTGAAAGCATCCGCCCCATCGACGCCACCATGATTCCAGTGCCGGAGCTCGGGGACCGCGCACCGCTAGCGCGTGCCACGAACGGCTCCACGAACGGCGCCGCGCGCACCTGACATTCTCTCCGCCGAGGCAGGAGAAACCCGGGCCCGCGTCGAAGGACGCGGGCCTCGTCGTTTTCGTCAATCACTTCGTCCAAACGGGCGCGTCAGAACGACGCGTCGAGCTGCAACCTCGCGAAGTGCGTCGCCGCCTCGAGGTCGTCTTGGAAGCGCATCGCGTGGTCCGCCTGGATCTTGAAGGCGTGGCCGTTCAAGTAGTAGTTGACCCCGAGGCCCGTCTCACGCCCCTGCGTGTCCACCAAGGACACGAACGCCGGATCGGTGCCGTCGAACGCGAAGAGCTCGTCGTATCGTCCCACGACCTGGAGCTCGTCCGTGAGCATGTACCCTGCTTGCGCCAAGTAGCCCCAGCCGGAGCGCGTGTACTCGGTCACCTCCTCTCCGTCGATCTCACCGGTACGCGAATCTCGCGGTGAGCGCCGATACAGCCACTCGGCCAAGAGAGAAAACCCGCGAAACTTGAAGACGGCGTCCGCGCCGGCGTGCACATAGTCGAACGTGCCGAGGCGATACGTGGCGCCAGTCGTGCTGCGCGTGCGATCGGTGTTCTGGTTGTAGCCTCCGACCACCCCGAGCGAGAGGCGAGGCTCGTCCAACCTCTTCAAGTCGCCCTCCGAGTCGTCGTCGAACGGGCCCATGGGACGCACCCCCAGACGCCCGGTGTAGAGGAAACCCATTTCCTCGAAGCCACTGCGGTTCCGCCCCGAGCCGTTGAAGACGCCCAGCGCGTAGTTCAAGACCTCCGTTCCGAGGAAATCCCGAGAGTACAAGGTTACGCCGACGTCCCGGTCCAGGTTGAGCTCGGTCACCATTTGCTGGCGATCCACGAACTCCAGCATCGACTCGCGGTTCGTACGCGCCCGGTCGAAGGGAACGAAGTACTGCCCCACCTTCAGGGAAGCGTCGCGCAGCTGCCGAAAGTCCACGAAGGCATCGAAAATGGGCGACGCGCTCGTCTCGTCGAACTCACCCGGACCGAACGCGAGCTGAATCCCATAGTGAGTGTCCGGCGACAGCACGTTGCCCAGCATGTGAAGCCGCATCGTGCGCACGTTGAGCTCGTTCGTGGCCTCGTCGTTGGCGATCCTCACCGTTTCGCGAATTTGAATGCGGCCCCGGAGGTTCATGGAAAACGACTCGTCGGCGGCCATCACGGTGATGCCCTGCCCGCTCTTTGCGGTGACGAACGGAGGCGGCTCCTCGAAGTCGCCCTCTGCCCGGGCCCGCTCGGAGTAAAACCCTGCGATCGAGAGCGACAGAAGGAAAATTGCGGTCCGGGACCCTCGCATGGCGCGCTTATAAGCGCGGCGGACGCGCGTTTCCACCTCGTGTTGTTGAGCCGGCGTGAGCGGTCGACTAGTGAGATCCCAGGTGTTCGTTGCTGGAGGAAATGCGTGAGGCGCACGCTAGCTTGCGGGATTGCCGGAGCGCTGCTCACCGCGCCCGCTGTCGCGGGCGCGCAGTACTACGCGCCCGATCCGCCGCCGGCAGACGTTCCTTGGTATCAACTCGTCGAGCTCGGCGCCTTCGTCGACGGCTACGCAGGGCTGAACTACAACTTTCCGCGCCCGCACGCTGACGCGAATCGACTGCGCGCCTACGACCAAAACACCGGGCTAGCGCTCAGCTGGGTGGGCGTGGACGCCGTTTTTCGTCCCGATCCGGTCGGCGGCACGCTGAGCTTGCGTTACGGCCCGAGCGCAGACCGCCTCGCAGATCGCTGCCTTCACGAAGATCGCGACGCCAACCCGTGCGACGGCGACGTGGGGCTCGAGATGGTGCAGCAAGCGTTCGGCTCGTTCCGACCGGGCGGCTCCGTCGGCGTCGTGCGGCTCGATTTCGGAAAGTTCGACGCCGGGTACGGCTTGGAGGTCGCCGAGGGCTACCGAAACACGACCTACACTCGAGGGCTCCTCTATTCGCTGGCCACGCCGGTGTTTTTCTCCGGAGTCCGCGCAAACGTGCGTCCGCTCCCGGACATGGAGCTCTCCTTCGTGATCGCCAGCGGTCAGAATAGCACGCTCGACAACAACTTCGGCAAGACGCTCAGCGTGCAGCTGGCCCTCAAACCCACCCCCTCCTTCACCGCAAAAGTGGGCTGGGTCGCCGGCCCCGAACAGGACGACAGCACGCGCGTGACGTGCCCCGCGGGACAGACCCCGCTCGGAGAATCCGGCTCCTGCGCGCCCGCTTCGAACGACCCGCCGGGGGCCACGTACGGCGTCGGACAGAGCGGCGTCAACCATTTCGACGCCTTCCGTCACCACGGAGACTTGGTGCTCGTCTACCGGGTCAGCTCACATCTCACTCTCGCCTGGAACGGCATCCTCGGGCTCGAAGGAGTCAAAGAGCCCGGCGTTTCCGGTACGAGCTCCGCCCTCTGGTACGGCGGAGCGCTTTCGGTCGACGTGCCGCTGTCGTCCACGTGGTCCATCGGCGCGCGTGGAGAGTACCTCGCAGACGAAGAGGGGCGCCTCACCGGCATCGACGACGCCAAGCTCACGAGCGCGACGCTCACGTTCGACGCTCGCCTCGCGGAGAACTTGTTGCTCCGCCTCGACAACCGGGCGGACGTGCTCTTGTCCGCCGAGGGCAGCAAAGACGTTTTCCCCGTGGGCGTCGTCGACCGCGCTGGCCCCGAAGATGCGCGCCCCTATCAACTGACGACGACGCTCGGCGTCATCGCGCACACGAACTAGTCCCCTGGGCTCTCATGGGCGCCGGGGGAGCGCGACTACCGCAGGATCCAGCGGCGCCACGCGGCGCAGCTCGGCCAAGAGCGGCGCTGCCCGCTTTCGATCGCCCACCGCAACCAGGGCGCGCGCGACCACGACCCGCAAGGCGAGCGGCGATTCGGCGGGCGGCAGCTCGAGCGTCGCCACACGCGCCTTGGCGCGAGCGGCGCGATCTTGAGCCATGTCGACGAGGGCGCCGAGCCAGCCCCCCGTAGCCCCGAGGACCGCTGGGTACTGCTCGAGAACGCTGCGCGCGGTCGCGGCATCGCCGCTCGTGAGAAGACAAGAAATGCGCTCGGTGAGCGAAAGCAGCGACGGTCCCGCGTCGAGCGCTCGCGCACTGTGCGGGAGGCAGCCCGAGTCGCCCGCCGCAGAGTCGGTAGCGCTCGCAACTTTGGACGGAGACGCTTCTCGCGCGAGACGAAGCGCGCGCGCCTGACGCAACGCGAGCGGCGGCTCGGCGGAGCCGAGCGCCTCCAATTGACGCTGGACTTCGGCGAGCTCCCCGCGCCGCAGCGCCACGTCGAGCGCGATGGCGCGCCCCCAAATAACCTCCGGGAGCGAAAGCTGAGCGACCTCCACGTTTTTCGGCAGGGAGCCGCCGACGAGCAGCGCGGGCAAGAGGCGCACCGCGCCGAACGCGTCCGGCACGTCGGTCGAGAGCGCGTCCACGGCGTCTCCGAGCGCGACCGCGTCACCTCGCTCGTAGGCGACGACCGCGCGCAGACCGACGACTTCATCGAGCTTGGGATCGATTCCTTCCATTGCCTTGAGCGCATCGTCGAAATGTCCGCGCTCCGCCGCGAGGCGCGCGACGAGCAAGCGCGCTGGGACGTGCACCGGGCTGAGTGCGATCGCGTGCAGCGTCGCTTTGCCGAGCAGCGCGCGATCGTCCGCGGCCAAGGCCAGGCGAGCGAGACGTACGGCGGCATCCGCCGTATCCACGGCGCTGAGGGCGCTCGCAATGAAGGCGCGAGCTTCGTCGCGCTTGCCCTGCGCCAGTGCGGAGCGCGCCTGCCACGCGACGCCAATCCAGCGCAGGGCCACCGGCAACTCTTCCGTCCGTAGCGACCGAGCCCATGCGTCGACGTCCTCCGTGGGAGCCGCCGAAGGCGTCGTAGACGAAGGCAGTGCAGCGAGAACCCGCAGCGCCTTGGCCTCCGAGCTTTCGGCGTCGATCCCGGAGAGCGCGTCGGTGAGCGCCGACGGCCCACGCAGAAGCAGGAGCGCGCGAGCGCGCAGCACGCGCGCGATTCGCAAGTCGGGCTCCGCCGCGAGAGCCACGTCGTAACGCGAAAGGCAGTCGGCGTTACCCGCACGCTCCAGCGCGAGGCCCGCGAGTAACTGGTACTTGCCGTCGCTATTCGCCTTGGCGTCCCACGTGGAGAGGAGAGACAGCGCGCCCGGAACGTCTCCGTCCGCCAGGCGAAGCGCCAAGCTCCCGAAAGCAAGCTGTTCGGCGGGCACATCGACCTGACGCGCGCGCTGCATGGCGCCTTCGATGCCCTGCATCGCGCCGCGCACCAACCAGTGCATCACTCGATTTTCGAGCCAAAGGCGCGCGGTGCGTTGGCTCCCGGGATCCAAGTCGAACGCGCGTGAGAGCTCTTGGTCCGTCTTTTCGACGGCCGTAGGCGAACCACTTCGGAGCTCGCGCGACACCGCGTCGCCCAGCGCGGAAGCTTCCGCGAGCCGCTGCGCCACCAAGTGGCGCGCATAGAAGGTGCCGGAGACCGCGCCGCCGGCAGCGAGCAGCGCCAAGGCACCGAGCACCCAGAGGCGACGCCCCGGCTCACGTGGCGGCTTCTCCCAAGCGGGTTGCACGCCGCCCTGCGGCTCGAAGACGCCCACCTGAACCAGATGGGCCAGCACCTCGTGCGGCGGCAGCTCGCCGTCGTCCATGTGCTTCGCCGCGCGGTCCGCCTGAAGCTCGTACGGAGAAAGCGAAGACTCGAACGAAGACTCGGGGAAAGGCTGTCTTGCCGCTGGCGCGGCCGCGATGGGTGAAAAGGCGGGGGCGTCCGAAGCGGCAGCGCGGTCGGGCGTGGCGGCGGCTGGCGCGGCAGGAACGACCTGCGCGCCGGGAGCGGCCTGCGCGAGACTCGAGGCAGCGATTGCCGCAGGAGCACGAGGCGCGGCGGGAACGGCTGGGGCGGCGGAGACGGCAGGTGCGGCGGGAAAGCGCGAAACGCCCAGCTCCCCCAGCTCCGTCGGCGCCTCGTTGCGTGGAGACGGGGCCAAACGCGGCTCCGCAGAAGCGGGGAGCCGAGGCGCGGCAGCCCGCGGAGAAGGCGCGGACACGGCAACGGGCGCAGCGCCTCGAGCGGAGGCTGCAGGCGCCGCGCCGCGAACGGACGCGCCCGGCGGCACGCCTCGTGGAACAGCGCCCGGCGCGGCAGCTCGTGACATGGCCGGCGGGGGCAAAGAAACCGCGCGCGGCACGGCTCGCGCCACCTCACGCGCCACCGCCTCCAAGCCGAGTCTTTTTTGCAGCGCGCCGTAAACGCGGGCGCGGTCGTGCCAAAGTCGAAGGTCGGCGTCGGCCGCGCCCAACCGCGCCGCGCGCTCGAACACCTTTTCGGCGCGCTCCGCGTCCCCCCGGCGCAAGAGCACCTCACCGAGGTAGCGAAACGCCTCGGCGCGTCGCCCGTCCGCTTTGCCCGCGGACACGAGCGCGGCTTGCGCCTCGACCAGCGCGCCTGCGTCGAGGAACATCCGTCCCACCGCGAGCATCACGTCGTAGTTGTCTGCATGCCACGCGTCCGCCACGCCGCGGACCTCTTCCATCAACTCTTCTGCGCCTTCGCCTCCCAACGTGGCACAAAGAGCGATGGTGCCCTCGGCGTCGGGATTGGCTCTCCAGGACCGCACTAGCTCATCGAGAGCGCTCATCGGGGCACAGCATAACCAAGGCCGCGTGGTGTCCGCAGCTTCACGGTAATTTCGGACCGGAATTTCGGACGGATTTCTCGCCGGACGGCGCAGGTGACGCACCCGAGCACACAGCGTCCACGACAACGCGGCCTCGATGCTCGTCGTCGTTGCGGTACGATGGGTTTGCGGTATGTAGGCCCCGCACCGCGGCCCCTCCGCTCCCCGCCCTGGAAAGCGTTTTCATCGGCGGCGTGGACGACCGCGCGTTGCCGGGCCACACACCTTGGCCCGTTCTCTTGGCGTGCGCCCCCGAGCGCCCCTCCCCGAGCGAGACCATGTGCGGAGTCTTCGGAATCTACGGTCACCCTGAAGCCGCTAAGCTCGCCTACCTCGGCTTGCACGCGCTTCAGCACCGCGGCCAGGAAAGCGCCGGCATCGTCACCAGCGACAACTCACAGCTGCTCACGCACCGTGGCATGGGGCACGTCATCGACGTCTTCCCGCAATCGCAGCTCGAGCGCCTCCACGGCGTGCACGCCATCGGCCACGTTCGCTACTCCACCGCCGGCGGCTCCGCTCTGCGCAACGCCCAGCCCATCGCCGTCAACTACTCGCGCGGCTCCATCGCCGTCGCCCACAACGGCAACCTGACGAACGCGGAAACGCTGCGCGAGCAGCTGGAGGAGCGCGGCTCCATTTTCCAGGCCTCGACGGACACCGAGGTCATCGTCCACCTCATCGCCAAGAGCACGCAAAAAGAGGTGGTCGATCGCATCGCGGACGCCCTGGCCCACGTGCGCGGCGCCTACTCGCTTTTGTGTCTCACCGAAAACGCCATGATCGCCGTGCGCGATCCGATGGGGATTCGGCCGCTCTGTCTCGGGCGCCTGCCCGACAAAAACAGCTACGTGGTGTCGAGCGAGCCGAGCAGCTTCGAGCTCATCGACGCGGAGTTCGTGCGCGACATCGAGCCCGGAGAAATGGTCGTCATCGACGAGCGCGGTGTGCACAGCGCGCGTCCGTTCCCCGCCGAGCCTCGGCACATGTGCATCTTCGAGTACGTGTACTTCGCTCGTCCGGACGCGACGCTCGACGGCATCAGCGTCTACCAGGCGCGCAAGAATTTGGGCCGCGCCCTGGCGCGCGAGCACGCGGTCGAAGCGGACGTCGTCATCCCCGTGCCGGACTCCGGGGTCCCCTCCACCATCGGTTACTCGGAGGAAGCCAAAGTTCCTTTCGAAATGGGCCTGGTGCGCAGCCACTACGTCGGCCGCACCTTCATCGAGCCGGACCAGAGCATTCGGCACTTCGGCGTTCGTCTCAAGCTGAGCCCCATCGCGGATCTGCTGCGTGGCAAGCGCGTGGTCGTGGTGGACGACAGCATCGTGCGCGGCACCACGAGCCGAAAAATCGTGAAAATGGTGCGCGACGCGGGCGCAAAGGAGGTGCACATGCGCATCTCCAGCCCGCCCACGCAGTGGCCTTGCTACTACGGCGTCGACACGCCGACGCGCGCCGAGCTCATCGCGTCGAGCCACTCCGTCCAGGAAATCAATCAGTACATCACGAGCGACACGCTCGCGTATCTCTCCATCGATAGCCTGAAGAAGGCGGTCATGGACGCGCGCGTCCCGCCGCCCCAGCCGCGCCGCGGGCGCCTCCCGGTGGTCGCGAGCGAAAGCGACGCCGAGCGTGCCCCCGAAAGCCGGCCGCTCGACGACACGTCGTTCTGCCACGCTTGCTGGAGCGGCGAGTACCCCATCCGCTTCACGCCCGCCCCCAAAAAGCTCCAGCTTCGGCTCTTGCACGTCTGAGTCGCGCCAGGTTCGCGGCTCCTTTTTTGGGGAGACGACGTACGGCGCCGCGCGGTGCTCCCGCACTACGCCACCTTCCGAAGAAACGCGTCGAAGCGCCGCCGTCCCCCAGCGAGCTGCACCGCGCTCGGAGACGGCGCGGCCCTTTGACCCAGTGCGGGAGCACCGGGCTCTGCGTGGCTCGTCCGTCCCCCTGGAAAGCCGAGGCACCGTTTCCGGGCTACACTCGAAGGCGTGTGGGCCAAGCTTCCCGAGCGTGTTTCCGTCTACGAGGTTTCGTTGCGCGACGGCCTGCAGAACGAGGCGCGCCTAGTTCCGACGGAAGGCAAGCGTGAGCTCGCCTCCGCGCTCTTTCGCGCGGGGCTCACGCGCGTCGAGCTCACGAGCTTCGTGTCGCCCAAATGGGTGCCGCAGCTCGCAGACGCAGAAGAGCTCGCGCGTCTGGTGGAGCCGCCGCCCGGCGTCACCTTGAGCGCGCTGGTGCCCAACTCGCAGGGCTTCGAGCGAGCCAAGAGCGTGGGCTTGCCAGAAATCGCCGTTTTCATGTCGGCGAGCGAGAGCCACAACCTGAAGAACACGCACCGCAGCATCGCGCGTTCGCTTCGAACGTTCGCCGAAACCGTGCCCGCCGCGCGCAAGGCGGGGATGCGCGTGCGCGGCTACGTGTCCACGGTGTGGGGCTGCCCGTACGAGGGCGCGGTAGATTCGCGGCGCGCGCTCGAAATCGCCAAGGAGCTCGTGAAAATGGGCTGCTATCAAGTGTCCCTCGGGGACACCATCGGCGTGGGCACGCCGCTGCAAACGCGCCACATCGCGGAAATGTTCTTGAGCGAGCTCGGCCCCGAACGCATCGCGTTTCACCTGCACGACACGCGCGGCGGCGCGCTCTCCAACGCGCTCGCGGCGGTCGCCGCCGGCGTGACGGACTTTGACGCGTCCATTGCGGGACTCGGCGGGTGTCCGTACGCGCCCGGCGCCGCGGGCAACCTGGCCACAGAAGACCTGGTCTTCATGCTGCACGGCATGGGCATTCAAACCGGCGTGGATCTCGATCTGCTCATCGAAGCCGGCAGAACGGCAGAGCGCGTCGTCGGCCGCCCGTTGCCCGGCAAGGTACACCAGGCGGGCCCCTTCAAGCCGCGCGGCGCCGTCACGTCCGAAGACGCTTGAGCGAAGACGCTTGCACGAGGACGCTTGGACGCGCCCGAAGGGCGCGGGAGCCCGAAGGGCGCCCAGGCCCCCGCCTCACGGCGGGGGCGTGGCCTCACTTGATGAGGACGTCGGGGCAGCCGAGCCCCGTGAAGTACGCCTGGTGGCCGTCGGCTCCGTACGAGTCGTAGAGCACGCCCAAAATGCCGGTCTCCGACAGCGCCAGATAGGGAGCGAGCTCGTCGCCCGCTCCGTCGGTGACGAGCGTCGGGTTCTCCAGCAGCTCGAGCGAGCCGCCCAAGACCTGCGCGTACAAATCGAAGCTGCCGCCGTACTCGCCCCAAACCATCACGAGGCGATCTCCGAGCGACAGGGTGTTGTGCGAGCGCGCCAGTCGATCGTCGAAGGTGACGGGCGTGGGCGGCACCAGAATTTGTCCCGTGTCGCTCAGCACCGCCGCCATGATCGACGAACCGTAGCCGGTGGCCGCCGAGTGTGTGTGCCAGCTGACGACGAAGCGATCACGCAAGCCCGTGATACGCGGGCCTTGCACGTCACCGCTCCCCAGCATGACGAGCGGGCTCGCATCCTCGAGCTGTTTGTCGAAGGTGCGGAAACCCAGGTGCACCGCGCCCGTAGGGTCCAGCAAGCTGAAGACGAGGCCCAAACGACGCTGACTCGCCGCCACGTCCGGCGCCTCTGCGACGAGCCCCGCCGCGGTGAGCTCCACGTTCGAACCCACCAAGCGACCGTCCACGTTCACGAACTGACCGAAGATGCGCGCCTCGTCGGAAGTGCCCGCCGTACGTCGGTCGTCCCACACCAAGACGAAGCGGCCCGCGTCGTACAGAATTTCGGGGCGCACGGAGAAGTCCTTTGCGTTGGTGACGCGCAGATCCGGCCCGAGCTTCTGGCCCGACGAGTCGAAGCGGGCGAAGTAGATCTCGTAGTTGCCGTCCTGGCGCGCGTCCGGCCACACCGCGCCGAAGGAGCTACCGGACCACTCGAGCCCCGCGCCAAAGGACGACACGTTGACGTCCGTGAGCTGCGTTTCCGAAAAGGTCGACCGGCCTCGCGACGAAATGCCGCGCACGTAGCTCCGCCACTGACCGGACCCCGCGCCGTAGCTCAGCGCGAACACGCCGTCCCCGTACGCGAGCCCCGCGCCGCTCGCGCCCAACGTCCTGGGGGATGCCACGCGCAAAGGCTCGATGGTGCGGGTGGACAGGTAGCGCGCGTCGTTGTCGACGACGCCGTCGCAGTCGTTGTCCGTTCCGTCGCACCGCTCGAAGCCGCCCGGGTACGCGAGCGGAGAGGTGTCGTCGCAATCGTCCCCGCAAGAGCCAGGCTCGCCCGGCAAGAAGCCGGGCAGAGCGGCGCGGTGGCCGTCGCCGTCCGCGTCCGGGGTCAGCGGCGTGAACACGCAACCCAAGCTCTCGTCGCACGTATCGTCCGTGCACGGATCCCGGTCGTCGCAAATCACGGGGCGCACGTCGACGCACTCACCTGCGCGGCACTCCCTCACCTGGCACGCCGACGCGCACTCGGCGTCCGTCGTGCAAAGCTGCGGTGGGTCGACGACCTCGTCGCCTTCACCGGAACGGAGCGTGGAGCGGGCGCCGCACGCCGCGGCCAAGAGCGAAAGCAGGGCGGGAAGAAACGTGAACGAGAGCCGTGAGGCACTGCCTGCGCGGTAGTTCAGAAGCATACGCCGTAACCTTGAATGTCCGTCTCGCCACACACGAGACCCGGCGGGCAATCCGAGTCTCCGCCCTGCACGCCGCAAATTTTCTGGCAGCGCTTACCTGCGCCGGCACCGACCACGCACATGTGACCCGGGGCGCAACCGCCCGCGCCGTCGCCGCACTTGTCGCCGGGCATGCCGGTGCCCGCCAATTGACACACCGCGCCGAACTGCTGAAAGCCGCAACCGGAGCCGTACGGGTGACTCACATACGGATAACAACCGTAACCGGCCTGGCACCCCACCCACGGATCGAGCGGATCGCACTCCCGATGAGGCGGCGGGGGCTCCCGATCGGGACAGCCGGGATCCTCGTACGGCTTGCCGCCCGTACCCCCCGCACCACCCGTCACTCCGCCGCCCGCGCCGCCGGACGGCGCACCTCCGCTGCCACCGATGGACGGCGCCGCACCGCCCACGCCGGAGCTTCCGCCGGAAGGAGCCTCGTCGCCCGACACGTGCTCGACCGTGCCGCTGCAGGCAACGAGCGACGCCAAGGCGCCGAGCAAAAACCAAGGTTCTCGAAGCATGGCAGCCGAGCATACCGGACCACGCGGTGCGGTCCACCGCGTGGTATGAGCTGGCCCATGGTCACCCCGCGCGCGTCACTCGGCCTCTTCGTCGCCGCTTGCGCCCTCCTCAGCTTGGGAGCGAGCTGTGATCGAGCGGCCGAGCCGGACGGAGCGATCGGCGCGCCGGCGCCGAGTGCAGCCGAAAGCGAAAATTCGACGGGCTCGCCCGGTCAATCCGCGCCCCCGCCGCCGGCCCGTCCCGCGCCGTGCATCGTGCCCCTCGCCGATCCGCCGCCCCCCGAAGCAACCCCCGCGAAGGACTGCCCGCTCGATCCGATGGGCGCGCCGGTCATGCCACGCGGCACGGTGACGTTCGTCGACGCGCCTTCGGCGCCCACCATCGACGTGGAGCTCGCCGAACGCCCCGGCCACCGGGAACACGGCCTCATGTACCGCACGGATCTGGGAGCGGACGAAGGCATGCTCTTCACCTGGAGTCGCCCGGACGTGCGCTCTTTTTGGATGCACAACACCTGCTTGCCGCTCGACATGCTCTTCATCGCCGAAGACGGCACCATTCAAGGCATTTTGGAGCAGGTGCCGCCCATGAACGACGATTCGCGCAGCATTCCCTGCCGAGCCACGCACGTGCTCGAAGTCCACGCGGGGTGGACGCGCAAGCGCGGCGTTCAACCAGGACAGCGCATTGCCATCGGGCGGCAGCGTTGACTTCACCGCCGAACCTCGGCATCGAGGGCCCGTGAAGAACGAAAGCACGTTTCCTTGCCGCTCCCTCGGGCCTGTGCGCCTCGCCGTCTCCGTGCTCGCGCTGGCTCTGTCTGCCTGCCGCTCCACGCCACCCGAGCCGGAGCCCGAGCCGACGCGCACGCAAGGTGCCTCTGCCGCGCAGAGCGCCAACGAGGGCACACAGCTCGAAAAGTCCGCCGCGGCGCCCAAGAGCCGCCCCCCGGCTTCGGTTCCCGTCAGCCCGGACGATCCGCTGCAAGGTAAGTTCACGCTCGAAGACGCCACCAAAGATCTCGCGGGCGACGGTCCGCTCGTCGCCGACATCAAGACGTCGCTCGGTACGCTCAACTGCGAGCTCTACTCCGACAAGGCGCCCATCACGGTGGCTAACTTCGTCGGGCTCGCGCGAGGGCTCCGCCCCTTCACGGACGCCGACGGCAAGTGGGTCAAGCGCCCCGGCTACGACGGCACCACGTTCCACCGCATCATCAAGGGCTTCATGATTCAGGGTGGAGATCCGAAGGGCACCGGAGCCGGCGAGCCCGGCTACGTCATTCCGGACGAAATCTGGCCCGGCAGCAAACACGACCAACGCGGCCTCTTGTGCATGGCCAATCGGGGCCCCAACACGAACGGCATGCAGTTCTTCATCACGGATGCAGCTGCGCCGCACCTGGATGGCGGCTACACCATTTTTGGGAAGTGCGCTCCGGACGCCACGATCGAGAAAATCGCGAGCGCCGAGGTGCGCGGCGACCGCGCCGTCAACCCGCCGAAAATCGAGCGCGTCACCGTCCGGCGCGGCAGCGCCGCGCCGAGCAAGTGAGAAATCAGTGACCGCAAACACAACGTCCGGAACATTCGTCGTTCGCCTCGCCGACATCGAGGCAGGGCCCGTGCGCCTCGACGTGCCCGTCACCCGAGCCTGGCTCGAGCAGGCGCTCGAAGGGACGGAAGCCAAGCCGTGGCTCGGCCAAGACGGCGGAGAGGACGAGGGGCGCCTCTCGGTGCAGGTCGCACGGAGCGGTCGCAAGGTGCTCGTGCGCGGCGCGGTGCGCGTCGCGGTCACGTTGCCGTGCGCCCGCACGCTCGACCCCGCGAACTATCACCTCGAGGGAGAGGTCTTTCTCCTCTTGAGCCCTGCGCCCTCCACGGCGCAACCGGGTCAGCCGGAACGCGGCGGCAGGCGGGCACGCGCGCGCGACGGCAAAGACGCGACGCGCGGCGCAACCGGGCGCGGCGCGGAAGTCGGCGGGGACCAGCGGGGCCCGAAGGGCGCCCCCGCCAAAACCTCGGGCAAAAAAAAGAGCGACTGGGAGGAGGACCCCGAGCTCAGCGAGGAGGACGCGGCGTCCGACACGTTCTCTGGCGACCAAGTCGTCCTGGACGATTTCCTGAGGGAGTTCATCCTGCTGGAGCTACCCATGTTCCCCGTGCGGGAGGACTTGCGCTCCGAGTCCTTTGAGGCTAGCTCTGCGCACCCCAGCGGCGCCGAGGCGACCGAGGCTTCGTCCGCAGACGGCGAGCGCCCCCTGGATCCCAGGCTTTCACCGCTGGCTGAGCTCAAGGCCCGTCTCGATCAGAGGGCCGCCCCCGAAAAGAAGGAGTAGCCCCGTGGCCGTACCCAAGCGACGCAAGACCAGCAGCAAGCGCGACATGCGTCGCGCCAATCACGACAAGATCAGCCGTCCCAACCTCGTGCCGTGCGCCAACTGCTCGGCCCCGACGGTCCCGCACCGCGTGTGCCCGTCCTGTGGCCAGTACAAGGGTCGCGAGGTCGTGGCGCAGCCGACTGCTGAAACAGAAGGCTGATCTTCCTCGCACGGCGTTCTCACCGAACGTCCGGCGATCCAAACGCGCGACGCGCCCACTCTCCGAGTCGGCGCGTCGTTCTCATTTGGGCCTCTCGTCTCACCTCGCCCGACGACGCTGCTCTCTCCAAGACGGAGCGTCCGTCCACGTCGAACCGCCCCCCATTCGCGTTTTTTGGGGGCAACTCCGCCAGAAACAGTCCGGTGCTCCCGCACTACGCTGCCTGCACCCAAAAGCCCGAACGAGGCAGCGCCCCTTGCCAAGCGCTCCAGAGCGCTGGCAAGTAGTCGCTCACTTCGCCGAGGAAAGGCGACGCGTGCAGCTCGACTCACCGGAGGGCGACGAGGGCGCGCGATCGAGTCGAGGATCACGATGAGCTACGCATGGTTGTTTCCGGGTCAGGGCGCCCAAATCGTGGGCATGGGCAAGGAGCTCTACGAAACGAGCCCCAAGGCGCGTGAAGTCTTCGAGCGCGCAGACGCGGCGCTCGGTTGGTCCATCTCGAAGTTGTGCTTCGAAGGTCCGGAGTCGGAGCTCACGCTCACCAAGAACACTCAGCCCGCCATCGTGACGACCAGCATCGCCGCGCTCGAGGCGCTGCGCGAAAAGCTCGGCGAGCTGCCCGCTCCTGCGTTCGCCGCCGGTCACTCGTTGGGCGAGTACAGCGCGCTCGTCGCCACCGGCAGCCTCTCTCTCGAGGACGCCGTGCGCGTCGTGCACATCCGCGGCGCCGCCATGCAAGAAGCCGTACCCGCGGGGCAAGGTGCCATGGCCGCCATCATGGGCGGAGACGAAGCCGCCATCGTGTCGCTCTGTGCGGATGCGGCACAAGGCGGCGTCGTTCAACCCGCCAACTTCAACGCCCCGGGACAAATCGTCATCGCCGGAGACGAAGCGGCGGTGGGTCGCGCCGTCGCGCTCTCCAAGGAGCGCGGCCTGAAGGCCATTCCCCTCAAAGTGAGCGCTCCCTTCCACTGCGCGCTCATGGCGCCGGCGGCCGCTCGAGTGAAAGAGGCGCTCGCCTCCGTCACCGTCAGCTCGCCCAGCGCGCCCGTCATCAGCAACGTCGAGGC
>JAEYVE010000265.1 GCA_023432025.1 Pseudomonadota bacterium | reverse complement strand
TGATACGGCGACCACCGATATCTACACCCTAGAGTTCGTCGGCAGCGTCATATGTGTATAGAGACAGGCCCGGAATGTCCAAGGTGATGCTGTAGAGCGACGCGCTGGAGGTCGTGATGTAGAGCGTTTTGTTGTCCGGACCTCCGAAGGCCGCGTTGGTGGGCCCTTGGGCGACCGTGATGCTGCCATGCAAGACGCCGTCGGGTCCGATCACATCGACCACTTTCTGCATGTGAACCGCGGCGTACACGTTGCCGGCGCAGTCGATGGCTAGGCCATTCACTCCGGACCCGCGCGCGAAGGTTTCGCGCGCGCCCACCGAGCCGTCCGGGTTCACCGCAAACTTCTCCAGCCCCTGCCTGCCGCCGCCCACGTAAAGCGTGTTGCCATCCGGCGAGAGGGCGATGGCCTTCGGCTCCTCATGAGCGGACGCCACCGCGGTGACGGCGCCTTCCGGAGCGACCCGGTACACGCGCTGTTGACCTGGACCGCTGCCCTGGGGGCAGCTCCGGCACCGGGATGCCGGGTCCGTGAAGTAAATGTTGCCGTCGCCACGAATCGTGAGGTCATTGGGAGAGTTGAAGCCGACGCCTTCGTACTCGTCCGCGATCACGGTGGGCGCCGTGGTCGGAGCGTTCAAGTCGAACGCCACGATGCCTGAAAGTCCGTGGCTCGTTGCGATGAGCCGCCCCGCGCCGTCCACGGCGAGGCCATTGCTGCCCGAGTCCGCGATCACCTCTTCGAAGTCCGCACCGACCAGCTTGAGCACACGCGCGGGCGGCCGCTCGTCCTGCATGATGAGCTGCGACACGTGAAGCGCACCATTCAGCCAAACGGGGCCGTCCAGTAGGTCCGGTGAGGGGGGATCCAACTGGGGCGCGTTCGCGATCCGAGTCGCCGCTCCGACGGTCGGCGTGGCACCTGGAGTGACCTCGGGACACGTGAACACAGCGCCGTTGCCGCCGCCCATCCCTCGGCCGCCGGTCGCACTTCCGCCCGTGCCCGGGCTCCCCGCCCCGCCCGTCTCGTCTCCACCCGAGCTCGCCGCCGCACCCGTTCCTGGTGCGGCGCCGCCGAGGCTTGCCGCAGCTCCGGTCCCCGAAGCTGCGCCCGTACCCGACGTGGCGCTTCCGGACGACGTGGACGCCCCCGCACCGTCGCCCTCTGCGCCGCTGCAAGCGACGAGCAGCGAGACCCCAACCCAAGACACCCAGGGCAAGACTGCCGAACGAACCATACCCCCCTCCAAAGCGATGACTTACGCGCGCCTCGAACCTGCTCGCACACGAGCGGCTCGCTGATCCGAAGGTTCCTCGGAAAACACCGAAGCGCGCCAGAGCGGCGCGCCGAGCTTCGCTCGGCGCGCGCTCCTGCCGCCCTCAGTACGGGTAGCCCGGAATGTCCAAGGTGATGCTGTAGAGCGCCTTGTCGTACGTGGTGATGTAGAGCGTCTTGTTGTCCGGACCTCCGAAGGCCGCGTTGGTCACCGCGGCGCCCAACGTGATGCTGCCGTGCGTGGAGCCGTCCGGCTTGATCACGTCCACCTTGTTTTGCGAATGCACCGTCGCGTACACGTTGCCGGCGCAGTCGATGGCCAGACCGTCCACGCCGGACACGCCGGCAAAGGTTTCACGCGCGCCCACCGAGCCGTCCGCCATCACGGCGAACTTTTCCAGCGACCCAGAGCCCGCGACGTAGAGCGTGTTGCCGTCCGGTGAGAGGCCGATGCCGTTCGGCTCGTCGTGCGTGGAGGCCACCGTGGTGACGGCGCCGCCCGGAGCGACCCGGTACACGCGCTTTTGCCCGGCGCCCTTGCCCTGCGGGCAGTTGTTGCCGCACTGGTACGACGGATCCGTGAAGTAGATGTTGCCGTCCGCGCGAATCGTAAGGTCGTTGGGAGAATTGAAGCCGGCGCCGTTGTGCTGGGCCGCGATGGTGGTGGGAGCCGCAGAGGGTGCGCTCAAGTCGAAGGCCACGATGCCGTGCGCCTTGTGGCTGGCCGCCACCAGCTTGCCCGCGCCGTCCACCGCGAGGCCGTTGCTGCCCGAGTCCGCGATCACCTCGTCGAGGCTGGTGCCGTTCAGCTTGAGCACGCGCGCGGGCGGTTGGTCGCCCCACTTCCGGAGCTGCGACACGTAGAGAGCGCCGTTCACCCAAACCGGGCCTTCCAAGAAGACCTGCGCCTCGCCGTTCATGTCGGGAGCCGTGGCGAGCAGAGTGGCCGCTCCGACGGTGGGCGTCGCGCCCGGCGTAACCTGGGGACACGTGAACCCGACGCCGCTTCCGCCGCCGCCGCCCGTACCCGTGCCGCCCGTTGCGTCTCCGCCCGTCCCTGCGCCACCCGTAGCCGCGCCGCCGGTCGCTTCTCCGCCGGTGCCTGCGCCGCCTGTAGCCGCCCCGCCCGTGCCCTGAGGAGTACCGCCCACGCCTGCCGCAGCTCCGGTTCCCGGTGCTGCTCCCGTGCCCGGCGCAGCGCCGGACGACGTCGACGCGCCCGCTCCATTGTTGCCTCCGTTACTCTCTTCGGCGCCACAAGCGACGAGGAGCGAAAGCGCGGACAAAGACACCCAGGGCAAGAATGCAGAACGGACCATGAAGCCTCCAAAGCGACGAATTTCGGTGCCGCGAGCCTAAGGCGGCAACGTGCTCACACGCAAACGACTTGTCCCCGCGTCGGGAGGCTGTCGAAGCGAGCACAGAAGCTCGCCTCAGCGGAAACTTGCACCAACTCGCGCCGCGAGCACCGCCGCGCAAGCTTCAACAGCTCGCTTGCAGCAGCCGGCGCACCGCCAAAAGCACCACGCCAGCCAGAGCGCCCAACATCATGCCGTCCCGCGCAGGCGCGCCCGCCGACATCGCGAGAAAGCTGCTGCCCTGAGCCGCGCTCGCGAGCTCACGCTGCGACCACGGCTCGCCCTGCGAGCTCTCGGCGTCGAAGACGGAGACATGTCGAGGAGCGACGGAACCCGCGTCTCTCGAACCCTCCACTTCGACGGCATGAGCAAGCGTCAAGTGGACGGTCGATGCCACAACCGTGGCCAGAGCAAACGCGCCAAACTTCATACAGTGACACTCCAGACTACGCACATTCCCAGAGGTGCAGAACGTGATCACTTCGGACCACATTTTTCGACATCGACACGCATTTTCTTTCAGTACCGCCGGTTTATTGGCCGGCCCATCGGTTCTGTGTTCGATCCGCGTGTCACTCCTCCGACTTGCTCCACTCGAGTCAGGAAAATAGCGTCGTCCCCGTGAAGCGCATCGTCGGCATCGATCTCGGCACCACGCACAGCGCGCTCGCCGAAGCCTCGCTCGAGGCAGCCGCACCTACGGTGGTGGTCGCCGTCGAGCAGTGGGTGGCGCCGAACGCGCGCGCGAAGCGCCCCCTCCTTCCGTCATTTCTCTTTCACGAGCCCACGCCGACACCGAACGTCTTTTCGCCCGACCCAACCACGCCGTGGCTCGTCGGGGAGCTGGCGCGCGCGCGGGGGCGCGAGGTGCCCGCTCGCCTCGTTTCCTCGGCCAAGAGTTGGCTCTGCCATGCGGGCGTCGATCGCACCGCGCCCATCTTGCCGTGGGCCTCCGAGCTGCCGGACGTGCCCCGCCTGTCGCCCGTGGCCGCGAGTACGCTCGTGCTCCGTCACCTCACCTCGGCCTGGAACGCGGCGCACCCCGGCGAGCGACTCGGTGAACAGGAGGTGGTGCTCACGGTGCCGGCGAGCTTCGACGACGCCGCGCGTGAGCTCACGATGCGCGCCGCGAGTGACGCCGGCCTTCACGTTCGGCTCCTCGAAGAGCCACAAGCCGCCTTCTACGATTTTTTGGCGCGTGAGGGTGACGCGGGGCTCGAGCAGGTTTGCCCCGGTGAGCTCGCGCACGTGCTCGTGTGCGACGTAGGCGGCGGCACCACGGATCTCTCCTTGATCCGCGTCACGCGACAGAACGGCGCGTTCGACCTCGAGCGCGTGGCCGTCGGCAAGCACCTGCTGCTCGGCGGAGACAACATCGATCTCGCGCTTTCGCACCACCTGGAGCGTCGCCTCGCCCCCGAGGGTCAGCGCTTGGACGCGTCCCGTTTTCTCTCGCTGGTGCAGCAGAGCCGCGCCGCCAAAGAAGCGCTGCTCGCGCCGAACGCTCCCGCGAGTCTCCGCGTCGCCATCGCCGGCTCGGGCTCGGCGCTCGTCGGCTCCGCGCAGAGCGTCGAGGTGACGCGCGCGGAGGTGGAGGCGCTCACCCTGGACGGCTTCTTCCCGGCCGTATCCCTGGAGACGCGCCCCGAGAAACGAAGCGGAGCGGCGCTCGTCGCCTTCGGCTTGCCGTACGAGCGCGACCCCGCCATCACCCGGCACGTCGCGGAGTTCTTGCGGCGTCATTTGGCTATTTCGGGGGACACCGCGGTCGCCCACCGGGCTCACGACGCGCGCCAGAGTCCGCACACCGGTGCGGGCGGCGCCCCGTCCGGGGCGCCGCCTCGACGCCTCGACGCCGTGCTCTACAACGGCGGCCCGTTTCGCTCCGAGCGACTCCGCCGCCACTTGCACGCCGTGCTCGAAGCCGCGATCGGTCACACCTTGCTCGAGATCGAGCAGCCCGAGCCCGATCTCGCCGTGGCACGAGGCGCCGTCGCCTTCGGTCGCGCGGTGCACGGCGTGGGCGCGGCCATCACGAGCGGCGCCGCGCACGGCTACTACATCGGCGTCGCGACGCCCGACGGAAAAAAGCGCGCGGTGTGCGTGGTGCCGCGGGGCTCCAAGGAGGGCGAGCGTCACCACGTGGACGTGGGGCTTCGCCTCACGGTGGGACGACCGGCGCGCTTCGAGCTCTACGCAACCGACGCGGGCCCGGTGCACGCTCCCGGCCAAATCGTCGAGCAAGACGAAGACTTCTTGCTACTTCCGCCCATCGCCACGCACTTCGAGGCAGAAGGCGCGGGGCAGCTGCCGGTTCTGCTCGAAGGAGAGCTCTCCGCGCTCGGCATCGTCGAGCTTTCGTGTGTGG
>JAEYVE010000219.1 GCA_023432025.1 Pseudomonadota bacterium | reverse complement strand
GGGGGAAGGGAGCACCCTCCCAGGAGGGGCCCGCCCCCCGAGGACGGAGAGGTGGGGGTACCTCGACCGTTCAGGGCCAGTCGCACTCGATGCGCAAAAATTCCCCCTCCCGCTCCTCCGACATCAGGTCGAACGACCAGACGACGTTCGGGACATTGTCGGGGCTGTCCACCTCGGCGTACTTGCGAAAATCATCGTCGCACACGGGGTCTTCGGACTCGGTCGAGGCGAAGACCCCGTACATCCATCCCCCGTGCGTCTCCGCGATCCCATGGTCGGCTGAGTAGATTGCCTGGTCGCTCCCGACGGCGACCTGACAGAAGGTGACGGCCTCCGCCTCGCCATCGTCGTAGTACCAAATGGGGCGAAAGCTCGTCGTATCGTCGATGCAGCCTTCGTCGCTGCCTTGCTTGACGATGCGGCTCGCGTCGATCCGAATCCACGGCTTCACGCATTCCCTGCCCTCCCACTGATCGCAGCGCACCGCGAACCCGTCCCTTTCGATGACGGAGCTCGAGCCCGGGACGAGAACGGTATCCTTGCAGGTGCCTTCGACACACGCGGCGATGTCGCTGCAGGTCTCGCCGGCCGTGTCTTCTCCGGACTCGCCACCGGCGCCGCCCATCGGAGAGCCCGGCCCCTCTCCGCCGTCACACCCCAGCGTGGCGCCGCAGAACTGCTGGTCTGTGAGTGGATTGATACACTCGCCGCTACAGTACACCTCTCCCTTCGAGCAGAGGGACCTACACTCCCCGTCGACGCACTCGCTGCCGTAGGTGCACTCGACGGAGGCACACGAATCGGTGGGGGCGCCTCCTGGACCCTTGCCGCCCGTACTCGACTTGCCGCCGGTGCTCGACTTGCCGCCGGTGCTCGACTTGCCGCCGGTGCTCGACTTGCCGCCCGTGCTCGTCGTTCCACCTGAGTTTCCAGAGCCGTTGTCGGCCTTGTCGTCACCACAGGCTTGCAAGAGCCCGAAAATCGCAAAAGTAAGAGCACACGCGCGGATTCCTGGAAGCTTCATAGTCGTCGAAGTTACCGAAATGATTGCGCTCTCCACAAAGCCATTTCGCACGTCGGCAGGTCGATTTGTGCAACAACTGACTACAGCTGGCGCTCAGTAGACACAGTGTTTGCGGTGGCGGGAAGCGCTGCAGAGAGTCCGTGTGACGCAGAGTGGCTAGACCCAGATTGGCCTAGTCCCCAATGAGCACCGCGCGCGAGCGCTCCGTGGGCGCACCGCCCGAGCTCGTTTCGGGGGCGCACGAGGCCGCGCTCGACGAGATTGAGCACGCTCGCATCTGCTTCGCCATCGCATCCCATTTCGCGGGGCATACGCTCGGTCCCGCCGAGCTCGACGTGCAAAGCGCCCTTCACATTGCGCCGACGCTCGGAGCCGCCGCTGAGTCTGCAGCCCTCGAGGGCTGCGTGCTGGAAACGACGGCTGCCCTCGAAGCAAAACGAGCCGCAGAGCGCTCGACCGATCCGGTGCTCACGCTGGCCCTTCACATCATCGCCGAGGACGAAGCTCGCCACGCCGAGTTGGCTTACCGCTTCGTGGGCTGGGCCGCTGAGCGCGGTGGTCCAGAAGTGCGCGCGCGCATTCTCTTGGGCTTCGATCGTGGGCTCCGTACGTTGAAAGAAGCGCCGCCGTCGGGCCTGCGCGACGACGAGCTGGAGCCCTTCGGTCGGCTCTCCGCTGCGACGAGGCGCGAGGTGCAAACGCGAGCCATCAGCGAAGTGTTCTTGCCCGCTCGCGCCCAGCTGGCTCGAGCGGTGCCTGTGGCGTGAGGAATAGGCGCCTCGAATAACCACACATGACCCGTTCGAGGCTCCTGGGCGCCTCGAATGACCACACATGACCCGTTCGAGGCTCCTGGGCGCCTCGAATGACTACGCATGACCACACAAAAGGCACCTAGGCGCCTCGAAGGGGATGCTCCGCACCCGAAAAAGGCGCCTAGGCGCCTCCAAAAGGGTGCTCTCGACCCGTTTTGAGGCACCTAGGTGCCCTCACAACGGAATTTCGTACCCATTCCGAGGCGCCTAGGCGCCTCAACCGAATGTCGAGCATTGCTCCAGAGGCGCCTAGGCGCCTCGAACCCTATCGACGGACCCTTCCGGAGGCGCCTAGGCGCCTCGAACGAATGTCGAGCATTGCCTCCGAGGCTCCTGGGCGCCTCAGACGAATAGAGCGCACCCTCTGGAGGCTCCTGGGCGCCTCAGACGAATGCCGAGCACCCTCTGGAGGCTCCTAGGCGCCTCAGACGAATAGAGCGCACCCTCTGGAGGCTCCTGGGCTCCTCGACCGTCCGTCCTTCGGGGTACCACCACGCCGCCCGCAGGGGGGAAGGGAGCACCCTCCCAGGAGGGGCCCGCCCCCCGAGGACGGAGAGGCGGGGGCTCCTCGACCGTCCGTCCTTCGGGGTACCACCACGCCGCCCGCAGGGGGGAAGGGAGCACCCTCCCAGGAGGGGCCCGCCCCCCGAGGACGGAGAGGTGGGGGTACCTCGACCGTTCAGGGCCAGTCGCACTCGATGCGCAAGAACTGCCCGGAACGCTCCTCCGACATCAGGTCGAACGACCAGACGACGTTCGGGACATTGTCGGGGCTGTCCACCTCGGCGTACTTGCGAAAATCATCGTCGCACATGGGGTCTTGGTACTCGGTCGAGGCGAAGACCCCGTACATCCATCCCCCGTGCGTCTCCGAAATCAGATTCTCGGTTGAGAAGAGTGCGTGGTCGCTCCCGACGGCGACCTGGCAGAAGGTGACGGCCTCCGCCTCGCCATCTAGGTAGAACCAAATGGGGCGAAAGCTCGTCGTTTCGTCGATGCAGCCTTCTTCGCTGCCTTGCTTGACGATGCGGCTCGCGTCGATCCGAATCCAGGGCTTGACGCATTCCCGGCCCTCCCACTGATCGCAGCGCACCGCGAACCCGTCCCTTTCGACGACGGCGTTCGAGCCCTGGACGACGACGGTATCCTTGCAGGCGCCTTCGACGCATTCGGCGACGTCGCTGCAGACCTCGCCGGCCGTGTCTTCTCCGGACTGCCCACCGGCGCCGCCCATCGAAGAGCTCGGCCCCTCTCCGCCGTCACACCCCAGCGTGGCGCCGCAGAACTGCCGATCGGTGAGTGGATCGATACACCCGCCGTTGCAGTAGACCTCCCCCTCTGCGCAGAGGGCCTGGCACTCGCCATCCACGCACTGGGTGCCGTAAGTGCACTCGATGGCGCCGCACGGATCGGTCGGGCCGCCTCCTGAGCTCGCGCCACCCGAGTTGCCGCCGCCCATGTTGTCACCACCGGTGTTCGATTGGCCACCGGTGTTCGACTTGCCGCCGGTGCTCGACTTGCCGCCGGTGCTCGACTTGCCGCCGGTGCTCGACTTGCCGCCGGTGCTCGACTTGCCGCCGGTGTTCGACTTGCCGCCGGTGTTCATCGTTCCACCCGCGTTTCCAGGGCCACTGTCGCCCCCGGTATCCCCGTCACCACAGGCTTGCAAGAGCCCGAAGACCATCAATGCGAGACCACCTGCCTGTATCCCTCGTATTCCCATAGCCGTCGACTTTACGGGAACGGTCGTGCGCTTCACAAAACCATTTTGCGCGTCGTCGGTTCGATTTGTGCAACGGCTGCCTACATTCTTGCTCAGCAACGCATACTGTCAGCGAGATGTGTGGTGACAGTGGATACTGCATGAAACACAGGGGTATTGCGTCTCCGGTTCGTGTGAATCATGACGATGTGAGCGTGAGTTGGGGCGAGCGGCGGGGGGGGAGTCTTCCGCTTTTTAGCTCACCAAGTGCACACTTTGTGGAAGGGGTAGGCGGCTCCCCTGGTCGTCCCTGCTCCGCCCTGGCACGACGTGGTCCCACCGCTCTCCCCACGCGAGCGGTCAGGGAGTCGCCAGGCGCGCTCGCCGGCGAGTGGGCCGCCCGACGGGCTTCGTCAGCAGGGCCACGGGAAACTGCGCTTCACCGTCGACGAACGCGTGGCCGAGCCGGTGTCGGCCGAAGCCCATGCGAGCGTAGAAGCCGAGCGCGTCGAGGGACGCGGTGAGGGTGAGCCGGAGCAGGTGAGCTCGCCGCGCTTCGGCTTCTACGGCTCGAAACAGGAGACTCCCTACGCCGCAGCCGGCAGAGGACGGGCAAACGAACAGCGCGCTCAGCTCCCCCAGCTCCACGTCGAGCTCCGCGAAGCCGAGCAAGGCGTTCACGACGCCGCCGCGCGCGGCGAAGGCTCGAAGCGTCACGTCGTGCTCCGTGCGCTCTTCGTCGCTCGCTTCCGCGAGCTCGAGCCAACGCCGTTTTTGCGCGGGAGAGTACACGGCGCCCGGCATGTCCAAGATGGCCCGTCGCCGCAGCTCGCTGACGGCTTTGCGCGCTTCGGGATCCAAAGCGTCCGAGGGAGTGATGCTGAGCCAGACCATGTCCGTCATCGCGCTTTGCGCCGGGCGGATTAGTCGCGCGCGAGCCTTTTCCGTAGCTCGTCGTCTTCGTCTTCGTCGTCGGTCTCCGAGGCGTACGCGCTGAAGGCGAACAAGAGAACGAGGAGCGCGACGAGGTAGGCTGCGAAGACCGTTTCCGGCGTACGACGGAAGGTGATGCGTTGGATGGGCTGCACGACGCTGCGAGAAAGGATCCCGCCTGCAGTAAAAAAGACCTTCGCCAACTTCACGCCGTAGGCCCTCTCCAGTTTTGCGATCGCCCGAGCATCTCCGGCGATGACCGCGGGCGCGAAGCGACTCGCCAAGACCCAAGAGAACCCGCCGACGAAATCATTGGCGTGATCGAGCAGCCCCGCACCCGGCGTGTTCAACCCCAAGAGGTGTCCCACGCCCGGTCGGACCAAGTAGGACTCTCCCGTGGCGATGTTCTGGAAGAGCATGTGGTCGAGCTGGCCCGCCAGCGCATGGACGCTCTCGGTGCGCGCTTCGATGTAGAAAACGCGGTAGCCACCGTGCTCCAGGGTGTGCAAGGCGGAGAGCGTGACGTGGTCGCCGAGGTTCAAAATCGCTTTGCGACGGTCCTTCGAGAGCTTGGTAGAGCTCACGGACGGAAAGCGCATGAACTGATCGAGCAAAACCTCCCCTGCGCGCTCCGGGCTCAGTAGCGGCTGCACGCCGAGGTTCGCGATTTGCACGTACTGGTGAACGTTTCGTTCTCTCTCGGCTGGGGAGAGCCGAATGATCTGGCTCGGTTTCTCGCCGGTCGTGGCAAGCGTGATCAGCATGTCCAAATCGTTCGAACCCAGCCGTTGCGCCTTCTCCAGGAAGGAGGCACGTTGGCCTTCTCGCGAGTAGTCGAAGAACGACGAGCTGTGGCTGTATTCGACGCTCGAAATCTCGGTGTGAGTCGAGATGGTCTCGAACCATTTCAGCTTCCACTTCGTCAGGGAGGTCGTGCTCTGAAAGGGGACGAGCTCGTTGCGTTTGAACAGGCGTGAGGAGAACGTTCGGACTTTCTTCGATTTGAAGTGCGAACGAGTCGTGGAGGAGCGCTGGAGTACGATTCTACCGGAACGAATCATCCGTCCGACGTACCTCGCGAACGTTCGAGCCCCGGCATTTCCGGTGCATTAGGGATTCGTTCGTGACGCCAAGGGTGCAGAGTCAGCTCGCTGGACGTGAAATTCGCTCCCGGGGGAGGGGAGTTTCCGGATGGAAACTGACGGTGCTCCCGCACTACGCCGAAGTCGGTCGCGGCACGTCCCGAGAACGTCTGAGCTGACGGTTCAACCAAGCGATTCTGACGACTTCGGAGGCCACGACGCCCCGCGCCGGCGACCCGCCGTTCGAGAGCGCGAAGAGCGGCCGCCCGGACGGTTCGAAGATCTCGTTTTCTCATTTTCTGCTGTCAGCGGGTGATTCCCATCGGAGCGTGCGTCGTGGTAGATGGCGTCATCATGCGTATTCGACACTTGCTCCTACCAGTTCTGACGGGTTCGCTCGTCTTCGCAGCGGTTGCCTGTTCGGACGATTCGGACTCCGGCAATAGCGGCAACCCGGGTACCGGCGGCGCTGCCACGGGCGGCACCACAAACACCACTGGCGGCACCGCCAACACTGGCGGCACCGCCAACACTGGCGGCACCTCGAACACCGGCGGCACGGGCGGCTCGGGCAGTGGCAAGTACATCAGCGCTACGGATGCGGGCCTCACCGTGGGCACGGGCGCGTACGACTACGCCGACATGGGCGGCAGCACCGTGACGCTCACCAACCCGGAGCCCGGCAAGATCTGTGGCGCCGGCACGGCGGCGCAGATCCTCGACGCGAAGTACGACATGTACTGGGGCGCTGGCATCGCCGTGCAGCTCGCGGATCCCGGCTCGTTCGACGCGAGCGGCTACGATGGCATTTCGTTCACCATCAGCGGCGTGCCGGCGGAGATCCGCGTGGGCGTCACCCTCGCGGCGGACACCAACAACTCGTTCTTCTCGACCGCGGTCACCGAGGGCGACAACACCCTCCTCTGGGACGATCTCGCTCAGGGTTCGTGGGTCACGGACATCTGCAGTCCCACGGAGTCGTGCGTTGAGTTCGACGCGACCACGCTCAAGGACCTTCAGTTCCAGGTTCCGGCCATCGTAGAGGCGCCCGTCACCTTTGACTTCTGCATCAGCAACATCAAGTTCGTCGGCGACGGCGGCGGGATGGGCGGCGCGGGCGGAGAGGGCGGCCTCTGAGCCGTTCGTCGGACACCGTGTAGCTCGAAAAAGCCTCGTCGAAAGACGAGGCTTTTTTGCTTCGTGACGCGCAGTGACGCTGGGTGCTCGGGCATCGGTATGCGCTGGGGCGCTTCGGGCGACTCCGAGCGCGTAGTAGGCTCCGCGCCATGCACCGCGGACGCGTGAAATTCGGGTGGGGGATGGGGTCGCTCTTGGCGGGCGCGCTTCTCGTGGGGTGCCACAGCCCCGAGACGGAAAAGTGCAGGGCCGAGTACGACGCTTCGCAGAAGGTGGTGCTCGGCATCGACGGCTCGTCGCAAGAGAGCGTGAGCGAGAGTCTGCGTGCGGTGGACGCCGCGCTCGAGGCTTGCAAAGCCGCTTCGCGACGGGACGAGGTGAACAACCTCGTGAACGCGCGCGCCAAAATCCAAGCGCAGCACGACGCGCTCGCGCGCCGCGCGAGCCGCACGAAGCGCACGCCGCTCACGGCGGACGAGCTGGCGCGCTTCGAAAAGAGTGGAGATCCGAGCTGTCCCAAGGGGCAGGGCTACGAGCACGGTCCTACCAAAAAGCTCATCAAGTGCAGCGGCCCGCAGCTGGCCGAGTTGAGCTGGCCCAGCGCCTCCAAGTACTTCGAAAAGCGAGGCTACAAGCTGTCGACGACGGACACGCAGCTGTCAGCCGAGTACGGCGCCGAGAAGTTCACGTTCACGTACAGGAAAAAGGACGATCCGGGAGCGCCCGTGTGTCTCGCCATCGTGGCGGCGCCCGGCATTCCTTGGCAGGAAGTGACGACGCGGGCGACCGGCGTGCACCCCGACAAGCTGAAGCGCGACGAGCCGCTCTCGCTCGGCGGACGCCGCGTGTCATTTTCGGTGGGCGGGGACGCCGGGCAGGCGGTGGTGAAGTTGGGCGAGTGCCCGTAGTTCACTCACCGTTCGACAGAGCTTGTGAAGGAGCCGGCGCGAAGGGGCCGGCGCGAGCGCAGCCAAAGGGACCAGGAAGGCTGGAACCTTTTCGTAAAGCTCGAAGAATCGGGCTAATTTTGGCTGGTCGAGCGCACTTCACTCGCGCGCTTCGGTCGCGGATGGTGGCAGAGTAGGCGCATGAAGCGTCGCCGGTCGTTGGGGGTATTTTCCGCGTTGATTGTGACGAGTGTTGCAAGCTCGGCTCTGGGGCACATCACGCTGGTCGAGCCCACTCCCCGCCATCCTGCAGATGACTTGAAGTTCGGGCCCTGCGGAGTGCGCAATAACGACTCGCGTACGACGGACCCGGCGCGCATCACCACGTACACGGCGGGCGACACCATCACCGTGCGCTGGACGGAGACCATCAACCATCCGTCGCATTTCCGTATCGCGCTCGCAGCGACGGACGCCGAGTTCGTCGACCCGACGGGCTTCGACGACACGAGCGGCGGCCCGAACGTGCTCCTGGACGGCATCGAAGATCCGGGAGCGCCCTCCGGCGCAGAGTACGAGGTACAGGTGACGCTGCCGAGTGAGCCCTGCCCGGAGTGCACGCTTCAGCTCATTCAGGTGATGAAAGACAAGCAGCCGTGGGGCAACGGCGACGACATCTACTACCAGTGCGCGGATCTCGTCATCGAGCCGGGCACGCCGGAGCCCACGGGCGGCTCGGGCGGCACGCTGGGCAGTGGAGGCGCGCCGTCGGGAAGCGGCGGAACCCTGGCGACAGGCGGGGTGGCGAGCGGTGGGGCGGCAGCGGGCGGCGGCGTCGCTACGGGTGGCGTCGCTACGGGCGGCGCGAGCACGGGGGGCGCCAGTGCCGTTGGAGGGGCGCCCACGGCCAGCGGCGGTGAAGGTTTCGACGAGCCAGCGGCGAGCGACAGCGACGAGGGCGGCGGCTGCCAAGCCAGCCGCGGTCCACTTCCGACGGGTCCCAGCGCCGCGCTCTGGCTCGCTCTGGGCGTCGCCAGTTTGCGCCGCTTTCGCCGCAGCTGGTATTGAGCCGAGGTGATCGCGCGGACTCCGAAAATGCAAACAAGTCTTTGTGCCTCCGTGAGGGCTTTGATTGCACCACTTTCGCTCGTGGTGCTTTCGTGTGGTGGCGCCGCCGAGAGTCGTGAGGCGCGTGCTGTCCCTCCGAGCGAGTCGCCGAGCGCCGCAGAGTCCGCTCAGGGTGAGTCTTCGAGAGAGGTCGTTTCCGTGGCGCCGGGGCTCGGCATCGCGCAGCCGAGCAGCCATGCGGAGTCGCTCGCGCCGCTCCAGATCCGCGCGGGTGAGGTCGCGATTGGCGGCAAGCTGCATGCGCTCCCGCACGAGCCGCGCTTTCGTATGGTGGACTTCGTTCGTCAGGAGCTGCCGCGCCTGCCCAACCTGCCTGCAGTTCCCGCCGCGTACGACGTTGCCATCGCGGACGACGTGCGGGGCAGTGAGCTATTGAGCGTCCTGCAGTCGGCGGCCTTCGGTGGGCGTCGCGCGGCGTTCGTGGTGCCTGCGGGCGTGGTGCTGCACCTGCGTGTGCCGACGCCAGCGCCGACGCCGACGCCCTCTGCGGAGGACGCCTGGGCGCAGTGGCCCCAAGAGGTGCTCTGGGTCGACGTGGGCGCGACCGAGCTGGATTTGTGGCGCGTCCCGTTCGACGCGAAGGAGGCCCAGGCCAATCCGGGCCGAAAAGTGGCGACCACTCCGTCGGCTCTTGCGCCCGCGCTTTCGGCCGAGTGCGCGAAGGTGCGCTGCAGTCCGTTCGTCGTGACGATGGCGCCCGAGGCGAGCGCCAGCTCGCTCCTCACGATGCTGCACGCGCTCTCCGCGCTCCCGGAGCATCGGGGAGCGCAGCCTCCGCCCCACGCGCTCTTGCTCCTGAACCGTGAGCATCCCCCGACGGTGCAAACGCTGCGACTGGGCTCCACGAGCGTCTCGGGGCGGCTACCCCCTCCTGAAATTCAAAAGGTGGTGCGCGCAGAGTTCGGCAAGCTGCGCGCCTGCTACACCGAGGGGCTGGGGCGGGACGCTGCGTTGACGGGGCGGGTGATGGTGCGCTTCGTCATCGATCGTGAGGGGAAGGTGAGCCGGGTCATCGCTGCGCCGGAGTCGACCCTGAGCGACGAAAAGGTCGTCGACTGCGTGCTCGCGCATTTTTCGAACATGGTGTTCCCCAAGCCCGAGGGCGGCATCGTGAGCGTCGTCTATCCCATCGTCTTCGCGAGTGAGTGACGCCCACGCCGCCCCGCTCTTACGGTAGGAGCAAGAACGGCCCCTCTTACGGCAAAAGTAGGGACGGCAGGTTGGCGCCCATCCCTGACGGATCCGCGCCGCGGTTGCCGATTTGGCCTAGACCCAGCTGGCCGAAGGCGTTGCCGCCCCAGCACTTGACCCGTGAGTCGTCGAGGAGCGCGCAGGTGGATTCTGCGCCTGCGCTGACGGAGAGAACGGAGCGCTCGAGGAGCGTCGTGGGCAGGAAGCTGCCCAGGGTGGAGTCGCTGTCGCCGCGGGTGATGGTGTCTCCCGTGCCGCACTCGCCCGAGCCGTTGGAGCCCCAACATTTGACAGCCCCGGACGAGAGGAGCGCGCAGGTGTGGAGCGCGCCCGCAGAGAGGGCCCTTGCGGTGAGGCCTGGGCCGAGATCCACCGCGGGTAGCGCGTCGCCCATTTGACCGGGCGCGTCGCCGCTGTGTCCCACTTGACCGCTCCCGAGCTGGCCGGACGAGTTGTAGCCCCAGCACTTGATGGTGTCGTTGTCGAGCAGCGCGCAGCTGTGCGACATGCCCACGTCGATAGCCACGGGGTAGCGGCCCGTGCCGAGCGCGACGGGCAGGAGCGCGTCACCCATTTCGTTCGGGCCGCTGCCGCGCGGATCGAGGTCTCCTTGCCCGAGTTGGCCGAACGAATTGTCGCCCCAACACTTGACGGTGCGATTGTCGAGGAGCGCGCAGGTGTGGTTGTTGCCGGCGTTGAGGGCCAGGGCGGTGCGTCCCGTGCCGAGGTCCACGAGCGGGAGCGCTTCGCCCATTTCGCCGGGTTCGTCCCCGCGTGAGTCGAGGTCGCCCAGGCCGAGCTGACCGCGTGAGTTGTCACCCCAACATTTGACTTGGCCGCCTACGAGGAGCGCGCACGAGTGTGCGTCGCCGAGCGCCAGAGACTCCACGTCGTAATTGCCGAGGTCCACGGGGTCGAGGTTTTCGTTCAGCTCGTCGGGATCATCGCCGCGCGTTTCGCCGTCCCCGAGGCCCAGTTGTCCGGCGCCGTTGTTCCCCCAGCATTTGAGCACGTTGTCGTCGAACAACACGCAAGCGTGGATGCTTCCGAGCGCAAAGCGCGCCACGCGCCGGCCGGGTCCGAAGTCGATGCCCACGAGCGACTCCATGTCTCCCGCCCAGGCACCGCGTGAGTTCGTGTCGCCCAAGCCGAGCTGACCGAACTCGTTGCGGCCCCAACACTTCAAGCGCCCGTCGCTGATCAGGGCGCAGGCCCGGTACGTGTGGGCCTCGACGGACACTACACGCTGGCATTCGTGGCAGCCGTCGCCCGTCACGTCGTTTCCGTCGTCGCAGGCCTCTTCCGGGCCGTTGACGACGCCGTCGCCGCACACGCCGCTGCCGTTGCCGGAGCCCGCCATTCCGCTGGCCGCGCCGGTGCCGCCCGTGCTGCTGCCGCCCGTGCCGTCGGTGCCGCCACCGCCGGTACCAGAGCCGCCCGTTCCGCTGGCTGCGCCGGTGCCGGAGCCGCCGCTGCTGCCGCCTGTGCCGCCGTTTCCGCTGGTGGCGCCCGTGCCGTTCCCCTCGGTCCCGCCGTTGCCGTCGGTTCCACCGCTGCTGCTCGTGCCGCCGCTTCCGCCAGTGCCGCTGCCGAGCGGCGGCGGCAGAGCGTCCAGGTCGACGACCGTGAGGGGCGTACCCGTGACGGCGGACCAAGGGCCGCAGGTGGGGTTTTGCGTGTTTTTGGTCGCGCAGGCCGTGGTGGCGACGAGGCGCGTGTCGTCGTCTTGCTGGAGGCGCGCACACACCGCGGGCGGGAGGACCACGCGTGAGCCCTCGACGCGCCAACCGCTCGTTTCGTCTCGATCGAGCGGGATGAAGCAGCCCCAGTCGCCGCAGATGCCGGTTGAGGACGTTGGAACGAACGCGAAGTTGAGCTGCTCGGGCGAGATCTCGCCGGTTCCGGCGCCGCCAGCGCCGAGGTCGCCCGCTTCTGCCAAGTCCAGTGAGCACGAATCGAGGTCGAGCCCCAGCTCGCTCGTGTCCACGTGGGCCGCGAAGCACGGTGACGTGTCGAAGCACGCGCCTCGGCCGTCCGCCGTCGGCGAGCCGAAGACACTATCCGCGGCAAAGCTCGGCAGAGTGCTCGAGTCGACCAAGTCGGGCACGCATTCGCCCGTGAGGCAGCTCGTGTCCTTCTCCTCGCACGTCGAGACGACCTGCTCGTCTTCGAGCTTCGACTGGCGATAACAGAGCCATTCGATGGGCATGCGCAGGAGCGCCTCACGCTCCGTGGGCACGGTCGTGACGACGCGGCGCAGAGTGAGCGAATTGTCGTCCTTCCAGGAGATGACGCGGATCGTGACGGGGCGAGCGCGCTGCTGGGGGGGCACGATGGTCAGCGTCGCGGGGAGCCGAACGCCGTCTTTTCCGACCGGGTAGTCCCTCGAAAACACGACGTCGCCGTACGAGCTGATCTCGATGGTGATCTTGTCGACGTCATCCGGGACGGAGACGTCCGTCTGAAACGCCAGCACCAAACCGGCTCTCTTTTCCTTCGTCGAGCAGGCGCCGAGGGTCAGCGCGGCGACGAGCACGCACAACGCGGCGCGCGCGCGGCGCCGCAGGCGAACGGTGTCGAAGGCAAGCGGAGAGTCGAACATGGCCGGGATCTCGAAGGGCGTGTTCCCCCGACTGCGCACGGTATCCGGCGCGTCCGGCCAAGTCACGACTCGCGCGCTCTGACGCTACCAGTTGCGCAGGGCGCGCATTTCGCTCCAGGTGCGGCGAAGGAGCCACGTGTCGCCGACCGTCGGCTTTCCGCCGCCCTGCGAGCCCACGATCATGAGTGACCCGCCCGTGGGACGCGAACCCGTCCAGTCGTAGTAGTCCTGGAAGGCGAAGCCGTGCCCGATTTCGTGCTCGATGACGTTGCTGCCGTCGCGACCGAGCGCACTCACGAACGAGGCGACCGGCATGCGCAGCCCCCAGTCGCCGCCCACGGCGGCGGCGCCGCCGCCCGGCAGCTGGTCGCTGACCCAGACCCAGTAGTCCGTATGGAAGGCTTCGCCGCCCGGGCAGTTCGGGAACTCGTGTTCCCAGTTCGTGAAGAAGGAGCACGCGTCGGAGCACTTGGGCTCACCTTCGCCGTCGGTTTCCGTGTAGATGCGGACGTCGGGGCCGAGATCCGAGACCCAACTCTGGTTGCCGGGGCGCACCGCCCAGCCGGTGATTTTGGCGGTGATGCCGTCGCCGTACGGGAAGCAGTCGTAGTCGCCGAGCGCCTTGAACCAGTCGTTGAACCAACTTTGGAGTGAGGGTGCGAGCTGGCTCTTGACCGCGGCGCTGGGCGCCGTGGTCGCGCCCCAGCGAACGCACAGGTTGATCTGCCCTTCGCCCTTCATGACGCTGTCGAGGAGCCAGGCGCGGCGACTGCGGATGTTGTTGCCGAGCTGCGCGTCCCAGCTTTCGTCGATCCAGTCGGCCACGTTGCTGGGCGGCGGCGACGTGTCGCAGGTGAGGGAGCCGCCGGAGCCGCCCGTCGTGCCGCCGTCGCCGCCCGTCGTGCCGCCGTCGCCTCCGCCGCTTCCACCGCCTCCGCCCGTGCCACCGTCTCCAGCGGTTCCGCCGTCTCCGGGCTGACCGCCCGCTGCGTCGCCGCCCGTACCTGCGCCGTCCCCGCCCGTACCGAACCCTCCCGTTCCGCCGGACGTCGTGCCGCCCACGGCGTCTCCGCCGGCGCCGGTGGCGCCCGTGCTCGTGCTCGCGCCGCCGGTGCTCCAGCCGCCCGTACCAGCGGGAGAGCCGCCCACGCCGCTGGTTCCGCCGTCTCCGCCGAAATCGTCGGTTGTGTCCTCCTCGCCCGCGGCGCTGCAGGCGGAGAGCGCGAGGAACAGCGCGGGAACGAGGACCTTCTGAGGGAGCGAGACTTTGGGCTTCACGAGCGAACCTCCGACGGGTGAGTCGCCGAGGAGCGCCGAGTTCATCCGAATTTCTTCGGGGCGGTTCCCGGAGGCTGGCCCGCGGGAGCGGACGCACGGCGACGTACGCTGCCGAGGCCCCCAAAAAAAACGCGCGTCGACGTGGAGTGTGGGGCGCTCGAACGAGAACGCCCCCGGGTCCGATATGGACACCGAGGGCGCTCGTGGGGGAGAGCTTGCGGCGTAGGCGCCGGGCTCTCTTCGGGGCTCAGCCGCCGACCGAAATCTTCTTCATGGCGACCATGTAGCCGCGCAGCTCGCGACCGATCACTTCGACCGGGTGCGACTGGATGCTCTGGTTGACCGCGATGAGCTTTTGATTGTCGACGCCGTTGCTGCCCGAGGCGTTGTACTTTTTGCCGATCACGTCCGTGTCGATCTTGGCCATGAACGGCTTGAGCAGCGGCACGCAGGCGTGGCTGAAGAGGTAGCAGCCGTACTCTGCCGTGTCCGAGATGACCTTGTTCATTTCGTACAGCTTCTTGCGGCTGATGAGGTTGGCGATGAGCGGCACCTCGTGGAGCGACTCGTAGTAGGCGCTCTCGGCCTTCATGCCGACGGCGGTCATGGCCTCGAACGCGAGCTCCACGCCGGCCTTCACCATGGCGATCATGAGCACGCCGTGATCGAAGTACTCTTGCTCGCTGATTTCGACGGAGCCGGCCGCGGTCTGCTCGAACGCGGTGTCGGCCGTGGCGGCGCGCCAGCCGAGGAGGTTTTTGTCGCCGGCGTCCCAGTCCGCCATCATCGTGGTCGAGAAGTGACCGGTGATGATGTCGTCCTGGTGCTTGTCGTAGAGGGACTTCATGATGACCTTGAGCTCGGCCGCGAGCTCGAAGGCCTTCAGCTTCGACGGGTTGTCCAGGCGATCCATCATGCCGGTGATGCCGCCGTGCTTGAGCGCCTCGGTGACGGTTTCCCAGCCGTACTGCACGAGGCGCGCCGCGTAGCCGCGGTCGACGCCCTTTTCGACCATCTTGTCGAAGCAGAGGAGCGAGCCCGTCTGCAGCATGCCGCAGAGGATGGTTTGCTCGCCCATGAGATCGCTCTTCACCTCGGCGACGAACGAGCTCTCGAGCACGCCGGCGCGGTCACCGCCGGTGGCCGCGGCGTACGCCTTGGCGATTTCGAGGCCGTCGCCGTTCGGGTCGTTCTCGGGGTGGACGGCGATGAGCGTGGGCACGCCGAAGCCGCGCTTGTACTCCTCACGCACCTCGGTGCCGGGGCACTTGGGGGCGACCATGACGACGGTGAGGTCCGGGCGAATGGCTTGGCCCTCTTCGACGATGTTGAAGCCGTGCGAGTACGCGAGCGTGGCGCCCTTCTTCATGAGCGGCATGACCGCGTTCACGACGGAGGCGTGCTGCTTGTCGGGCGTCAGGTTCAGCACCAGATCCGCGCCGGGGATGAGCTCTTGGTAGGTACCGACGGTGAAGCCGTTCTCCGTGGCCTTCTTCCAGCTGTCGCGCTTCTCGGCGATGGCGCTGTCACGCAGCGCGTAGCTGATGTCGAGGCCCGAGTCGCGCATGTTGAGGCCCTGGTTCAGGCCCTGCGCGCCACAGCCCACGATGACGACCTTTTTGCCGCGCAGCTTCTCGACGCCGTTCTTGAACTCGTCGCGCGACATGAAGCGACAGCGACCGAGTTGGTCGAGCTTCTGCGCCATGGTCAGGGTGTTGAAGTAGTTGGTCCGTGCCATTGAGTGCTCCCGAAAGGTGCCGAGCGAAACGCTCGAGGGGTAGGTGGGACGGAAAGCTACGCCGCGGCGTGTGTTGCGCCAATTGATATTGATGGCTCGTAGAATTGCGCAACTTGCAACACTAGGAGTACAATAAATTCCAATGGTTAAACCGGGTGAGGGCGGACGAGGACGCCTTCGTGCCGAGGGGCGTCTGAGCCCCAACGGCGTGGAGGAGCGGGAGGCCTGGCACCGCCATGTTGCGTACTTGGCAGAAATTCCGACTGAGTATTGCTACTTTGGCAATGACCCATGGACTCCGAGGATTTCCGTCGCTTCGAGCACCTCGCCAAGGCCCTCCACTTCGGACGCGCAGCGCGCGCTTTGGGCATGAGCCCTTCCGCGCTCACGCGGCGCGTGCAAGCGATGGAGGAGGAGCTCGGACAACCTTTGCTCCTCCGCGATCAGCGCAGCGTGCGCTTGACCGCCGCAGGGGAAAGATTTCGCAAGTTTGCTCGCTCACAAATGGAGCAATGGGAGCAGCTGAAGAACGATCTCGTCGAGCAGAACGCCTCACCGACGGGAGAGCTGCACATCGCCTGCACCGTCACCGCGTGTCACTCCATTCTGCCTCGCCTGCTCTCACTGTCGCGCACGCGGCACCCGGGTCTCACGCTGCGGCTCATCACGCAGGACGCCACGCGCTCGCTGGCGCAGCTGGAGGAGGGGGAGGTGGACTTGGCCGTGATTCCGACGGACGCGGTGCCGCCGCCGCATCTCGAGTCCGTCGTGCTCGGCAGCACGGGGCTTGCGTTCATCGCGCCGAAGGACGTGTCGCTGCTCGGCCTGTCGCCGAGCGCTCGGCTCGAGCGACCTTCGGAGCTGGCCGAGCTTCCGTTCGTGGTGCCCATCGCGGGGCTCGAGCGTGAGCGCTTGGAGAGTTGGCTCCGCCAAAACGGCATCGAGCCCCGCATCGTGGCCGAGGTGCGCGGTAACGAAGGCATCATCGCGATGGTGAGCTTGGGAAGCGGCGTCGGCCTCGTGCCGCGTCTGGTCTTGAACGTCAGTCCCCTGCGCGAGAAAGTTCGCGTGCTGGCGTGCCTGGAGCCGCCGCCGGGCTACGATGTGTCCCTCTGTGCGCGGCCGAGAAGCTTGAAACGCGACGTGGTGCGCGTGTTCTGGGAGCTCG
>JAEYVE010000178.1 GCA_023432025.1 Pseudomonadota bacterium | reverse complement strand
CATGCCCGCGGGCGCACCGGGGCGGCCCTTGTAGGCGAGGTCCTCGGGGATCCAGAAGCGCGTTTTTTCTCCGGGAACCATGAGCTGAACGCCCTCGGTCCAACCTGGGATCACCTGATCGAGCGCGAACGAGGCAGGACGGCCACGCGTGACCGAGCTGTCGAACATTTTTCCGTCGGTCGTCCAGCCCGTGTAGTTCACGCTGACGGTCGACTTTTCCTTGGGGTGCTCGGTGCCGGTACCGGGCGTCAGCACGCGGTAGGCGAGACCGCTCTTCGTCTTCTTGGCCGTGGCCGGCGGCTTGGCCACGTCCTCGGGCGTTTTGGGCGCGGCGAAAATATCAATGAGCTCCACGTCGAAGGTGAGCTGGCCCGACGGCGCGCCGGGACGCATCGGCTTTTCACCGTAAGCAAGCTCCGCCGGGATCCAGAAGCGGCGCTTTTCTCCTTTCGTCATCAGCTTGAGGCCTTCGGTCCAGCCCTTCACGACGCGCGTGACCGCAAAGGTTTGCGGGCGACCTCGAGCGACCGAGCTGTCGAACATTTCTCCGTCTTTCGTCCACCCGGTGTAGTGGACCGACACGCGATCATCGTCCGTGGGGTGTTCCGTGCCGGTGCCGGGCGTCAGCACCACGAACGCGAGCCCCGACTCCGTTTTCTGCGCGGTGGCGGGAGGTGCGGCCACGTCGGGCGGCGCGGGGATGGGCTCGGGACCCTTGCGACGCTTACCAGCGGCGTTTGCGGAGCCCTTGGGTGCAGCGACGGACGCCGACGCCTCGGGCGCAGGCTGCTCTTCCTTCTTCTTGCAGCCCATCACGAGGAGGCTCGCTAGAGTCGCGGTGACGATGATGCTCTTCATGGCGGCGCAGTCTGCAAGAGCTGGGCTCCGCGCGCATCAAGAAACTGACGCGAGGAGGGCGTCTGTTTGGGGCTATCTCGCGCTTGGCCGGACGACGCCTGCCCTTGCTTCCACTCCGCCCGAGCCCCGTCTATGAGCCGTTTGCCATGAACGCCCTCCGTCGCTTCCCCTCGGCGCTGGTGCCCGTGCTCCTCTGTGCCGCCGCGTGCGGCGGTGCGCCACCCGCGTCTTCCGTCCCAGCCAAGGCTCCGCCGCCGCTCGTGACGGCAGATGCGCCGTCCTCGGCGCCGCCCATCGCCGCTTCGGATGCAGGCACTGCCGAAGGTCGCCTCGCGTCTTCTGTGGAAGCGCCCCCTGCCGAAGGCGTCACGCCCGCCTCGGACCCGCCAGGGGCAGCCGCGGCGTCGAGCGCTACGGCCGAGGCGCCTTCCTCGCCCCCGTCTGCCACGGAGCCGCCACCAAGCCCGCCGCGACTCCCCGCCGGAACGACGGTGCTGCACGTGGGGGACTCGTTTGCGGGCGCGCTGGGACTCCCTTTGAACAAGCGGTTGCGCGAGGCTGGGATCCGCGGCGTGCTGCAGTTCGAAACCGCGAGCTACATTCCGGGTTGGGCGGCGGGGGACAAGCTGCGCGGCTACTTGAACCGCTATAGCCCGGACTTGGTCTTGGTCACGTTGGGCGCCAACGAGCTGGAAATCGTTCAGCCCGAGCAGCGCATTCGCAACATCCGCAAGCTGATAGACACGATTGGCAAGCGACCCTGCGTGTGGATCGCGACCCCTTTGTGGGACGGCGCCAAGAACGGTTTGATGGAAATCATCCGCCAGAACGCGGCGCCGTGCCTCTACATGGACACGAACGCCCTGATTCCGTCGATGCCGCGCGTCTCCGACGGGATCCATCCCACGCTCTCCGCACGTGAAGACTGGGCCAACGTCGTGATGAGTTGGCTCGAAGCGCACCACGAGCCGACGAGCGATCGACCGTGGGCGCTCGCCGAGCAGCCACGCGCGCTTGCCCCGAACGTGGCTTCGTCGGGCCACGAGTCGGACCCCCGATGAACGAGAGGGGACGAACGGCGAACGTTCGTCCCCTCGACGGCCCCAAACGAAGAAGGCTCAGGTGAGCCCGGGAAGGCCGCCCGCCCCCGCGTCGCCAGCGCCGTACTTTTCGGTTTCCACACCGAAGGCGTTGGCGATGTCCACCAGGATGCGCGAGTTGGACACGCGGATTTCCTGCCCGCTGCACCACTCGTCGTTGTTCGGGCAGCGGGGGCCCAGGTCGATGTGCTGACCGAACTTGAAGCCCGAGCCCGTCCCGCCGCCGATGACCGTCGGCACGTCCTCGGACGAGTGCAGGTTCGGGTTCCCCATGTCGCTCGTGCCGTAAATGATGGTGCTGTCGAGCACTCCAAACTCGGCCAAGCGCTGCATCAGCCGCGCCATTTTCCCGTTCGTGTACTTGTTTTGCTTGGCGAGCGGGAGCCACGTATTCGGGTCGCCGGGGTACGAGTTGTTGGAGTACTCGTTCTTGGGCGCGTAAGTGTGGGCGACGCTGTTGTGAACGTCGTCGGGCAGGCTGGGGTCGTAGCCGGTGCGGCTCAAGTCCGCGAGCCACAGCGACGCGAAGCGCGTCACACCGCAGGCCAAGGCCTGCGCCAACATGTCGATCTGCAGGTTGGTGATGACGTCGAAGTACGGTTCGCCGCCGTTGTACGAGCGGATCTTCGGGAAGGTGGAGGCGTCCGGAATGCCGGGCAGCGTGCACGACCCTTCGAAGCTCTGCAGGCGCTTTTCCAGCTCGAACAGCGAGGTCAGGTGTTGATCCAGCTTGGCCTGCTCGATGGGTCCGAGCCGCGGCTTCAGGCGATCGATGTCGCCGCGCACGTAGTCGATGACGCTCTGCCCCTTGGCGCGCCTTTGCTCGATGGCCGCGGCCTGCCCCGGATCTTGCGCGGCTACCAAGTCCGCGAAGACGGTGTTGAACGTCACCGTGGGGTCGATGATCCGCGGCAGCGGAACACCGCCGGCGGCGTACGAAATGTTGCTGCCGAGGGCGATGGCGTCGTCTCCCACGCCCAGCACCAAAGAAGCGAAGCGTGAGTCCGCGCCGAGCCCCTGGTCGACGGCCAAGTACTGGTCGAGCGACGACGAGCTGCCGTGCTCGCCCTCTCCCGTCAGAATACCGCGCGAGCCGTTGTGGCCCACCGTACCTGCGGCGATGGCGCCCGCCAGGTCCACGCCGCTGGCCGTGACGATGTTGTTTTTGAAGCTCTGACCGTAGGTGGCCGCGTCGTCGAATGGCTGCAGCGAGCAGTTTTCGTACGTCAGGTCGAAGCCGTTGCCCGGGCGCCACAGCTCCTTGGCCACGCCGTGTGGCATGTACAAGGCCACGAAGGAGAGGGGCATGGGCTGCGCGTTCGCGGCCGAATTTTCCAAGAGCTTGAAGAACGGCAAAGACGCGGCGCCCGCGCCCACGGCGGTCAAAAAGCTGCGACGCGAGAGCGCTCGGCGCTGCGTTTCGCGGCGCGCGGCTTCACCGACCAAACGGCGACCGAACATGGAAACGGGATTTTTCATTCGGGCCTCCGGAGCACGAAGAGGTCGCTCTTCACGAAGTTCGCAAACAGTTGGAGGACGCTGTCCTGCTGGTCTGCGTCCAGTTGCCCCCAAACGCCGTCCACGAACGTTTTTTCGGCGGAGGCGTCACCACGCGCCGAGGCGAAGCGATAGAAGTGCTGCGCAAAGCACTGCTTGGCGCGTTCGCTGCCGGCGAGCGCATCCGCGAGGTCCACCGCGTTCTCGTAGATGCCGTCCATGTCCGTACCGCGTTCGATGATGCCGCTGGCGTCCACGGGTTTGCCGTTCTCGGTGGAACGGTACTGACCGACCGCGTCGTAGTTTTCGTAGGTGAAGCCGACGCCGTCGATGAGGTCGTGACAAACCGCGCAGTTCGGATCCGTCGTGTGCACCAAAAAGCGTTCGCGCGTGGTCTGCGTGGGATCCGGGAGCGGCGGCACGATGGCCAGATTCAGCGTTCCCGGATCGGGCACGTCAATGCACAGCACGCGGCGCAGGACCGCTACACCACGTTGCACCGGAGCGCTCTCGTGCTCCTTGGCGCGACGCGCCAGGAAGCTCGGTTGCGTCAAAATGCCGCGTCGGGTGCCTTCGGGCGGAGTGACGCGCCCCGTGGTTCCTTCCGGCAAGCCGTACAGTTGATTGAGCGCCGACGAGCCGTCGACCACCGTGTAATCCGCGCCCAGGAGCGTCGACACGCGGCCGGCGTCGTTCTTGACGACCTCTTCGATGAACGCGTTGGTTTCTTTCAAGAGCGCGGGGCGCAAGGAGTCCTCCCAGGTAGGGAAGAGGGTGGTGTCCTTGGCCAAATTCGACAAACCGTCGATGCCCAGCCACTCGTTGATCAAGCGCTGAATCTGCCGAAGGGAATCCGGTAGGGCGAGAAGGCGCTGCGCTTGAGCCAATCGTCCTTCACTGGTGCTGAGCTCGCCCGCCTCGGCGGCGGCCAAGAGCTCGGCGTCCGGTGGACGTCCCAGGAACAGATAGGACAGCTCCGCCGCGATCTCGTGATCCGTCATGCGCGCCTTGCCGTCCGCCGCCACCCCGCCGACTTCGTGGTGGTACAAAAAGCTGGCAGACTGCAGCACCGCACGAATCACGAGCTCGATGCCATCGACGAACCCACCGCCGATGGTGCCTGCGTCGTACACGGCGAGCAGTGCCGTGCGGTCGTCGTCCGTGAGCGGGCGGCGATAGGCTTTGGAAACCCAAGTATCGACGAAGCCGGCCGCGCACGCCCGGTCGCCTGCCTCCACGGCACAGGGGACCAGCGTAGCCAGCGTCGCTGGAACGACGGCTTCGGCCGCCAGTGACTCGGCCGCAGCTTGGTACTGGCTCGCCAAGAGCGGATCGACGCGCTGCTGGTCGTTCCGCGTGAAGTCACTCTGGCGAGCGTCCACGGCAAAGTTGTGCGCGAAAGTTTGCTGAGTACCCAGGAGCGCGCGAACGGTTTCGTCGTACTCGTGGTTCGTCAGGCGCCGAATTCGGACGGGGAGCAGCGTCGGCTCTGCGCCTCCCGGCAAAGTGACGGTGCCATCTCCGCCGCCCGTCCCATTGCCGTTACCATTGCCGGTGCTGCCGCTGCCTCCGGGCCCCTCGCCGGTCTCGCGACCACCCGCCTGACACGCAGTCAGGCTGGCCCAGGCGAGCGGAAGAGCCAGTAACGCGGCGCCAAAGTGAAAGCGCATACAGCAACTAACCCTTGGCTAGGCCAGCCGGTCAACCCAGGTGGGGCATCGGAAAGTAAATCAGTGGTTTCCTGTACGTGAAATCTACAGCACAAATGAAGCAATTCACCGAAGGTGCACAGGCGGTCTCTTCCGGGAGCTGTTGGCCTCTGGCAGGATCTCGCCCGACATGTCGCACACGCTCCGGGTGAAGAGCCCCTTCGTGACGGGTTGGTCCCACGTCGGCATTCGCGTCCACGATCTGGAGCGCTCCCTGCGCTTCTACGAGGTGCTGGGTTTCGAGTTGGTGATGGGGCCCATCGGTCCCGAGCCCGTCGCCATCTTGCGCAACCCCGCGGGCGTCGAGCTCAATCTCGTCGTCAACGCAGCGCATGCGCACGGCGAAAATGTGCTCATGGACATCAAAGAGAAACACGCAGGCATCACGCACCTGGCGCTGGCGGTGCCGGACGTCGAAGCCGCGCAGCGTCTCTTGCAGGACGCCGGCATCGTCATCACCGAGGGACCCGTCACGTTCCCGAACGGTGGCCGCTCCATTTTCGCGAGGGATCCCGATCGCAACGTCGTCGAGCTGAATCAAGCCGCCGAGCACTGAACGCGAAGCATCTTGCCGACCGCCGAGGGAAGGGGACGGCACCAGCGCGCGACGAGCGGTGCTCCCGCACTGGGGCTCCTAACGGCGGAAAGCGTCCCATCCGCTCGAACGACGGCAATAACGCCCCCTCGCCAGCGGCGTTGCGGCATTTCGCGGCTGAACGCGCGAAACGACGAGAGCGGGAAACCACCCGCGACCGACCAGCAACCGAGCCCGACGACGAGCGGAACGACGAGCGGAACGACGAGCGGAACGAACAGAAGCGACGCTCGAGCGATCGAGCGCGGACACAAAAGAAGAGAACCCAGAGCCGAGGCTCCGGGTTCTCTTCTTCTCTACTTTGTGACCCCAACGAGATTTGAACTCGTGTTACCGGCGTGAGAGGCCGATGTCCTAACCACTAGACGATGGGGCCGGGGGTTCCGCCGCTATTCTGGTTGGCGGCTGAGGTGTTCGTTTGTTTTCCGAACACCGTGGCCGTGAGGCCGTTGGCTGGGGAACTAGGATTCGAACCTAGATAACAAGAACCAGAATCTTGCGTCCTGCCGTTAGACGATTCCCCAATCGGGTGGCTCCGAATCGGTACGCCAGCAAGCCGGGGTGCCGAGATCGGTCGACCGCAATCGAGACCGTCCCGCTGTGGCCCTGTGGGGTTCGAGCGGGGCCGGGTTCCTATACCGGGCTTCGCGCTTGTGCAAGGGTTCAGTGTGATTTTTTCGACGACCCATTCGCCTTGACCCGACCGAGTTCGTCCCTAAGTTGCGGCCCGATCGGGTTCGGGGCAACCGCATCCCCGCGCCAGAGGGACAAAGAGAGAAATGAGCACCAAGGAAATCGCCTTCCGCCGTCACGCTCGCCGCCAAATGCTGGCTGGCGTCGATGCACTAGCCAATACGGTCAAGCTCACGCTGGGCCCGCGCGGCCGCAACGTGGCCCTGGAAAAGAGCTGGGGCGTCCCGAACGTCACCAAGGACGGGGTCAGCGTCGCCAAGGAAATCGAGCTCGAAGACAAGCTCGAGAACTTGGGCGCCCAAATGGTGCGTGAGGTCGCTTCCCGCACGAACGACGACACCGGGGACGGTACCACCACCGCCACCGTGCTCGCCCAGGCGCTGTTCCGGGAGGGTCTCAAGCTGGTGGAAGCCGGCGTGGGCTCCATGGATCTGAAGCGCGGCATCGACGCGGCTAGCTCCGCGCTGGTGGCAGCGCTCAAGGCCCAGGCCAAGGCCGCCACGAGCCGCGAAGAAATCAAGCACATTGCCCTGGTCAGCGCGAACGGCGACGAAGAAATCGCCGAGTTCATCGCGCAGGCCATGGATAAGGTGGGCCGGGACGGCGTCATCACCGTGGAAGAGGCCAGGAGCCTGGAAACCACGGTGGACATCGTGGAAGGCATGCAGTTCGACCGCGGCTACCTGTCGCCGTACTTCATTACGGACCAGGAGGGCATGAAGGTCGAGCTCCAGGACTGCTACGTGCTGGTGTCGGAAAAGAAGATCAGCGCCATGGCGGACCTCATTCCGGCGCTCGAGGCGGTGAACCAGGCGGGAGCGCCGCTCCTCATCATCGCCGAGGACGTGGACGGCGAAGCGCTGGCCACGCTCGTCGTGAACCGTCTCCGCGGCGTGTTGCGCGTGGCGGCGGTCAAGGCACCCGGCTTTGGCGATCGCCGTAAGGAAATGCTCAAGGACATCGCCACGCTCACGGGCGCGACGCCGTTCATGGAGGCGCTCGGTCGCAAGCTCGAGAGCGTGACCCTGGAGGACTTGGGACGCGTGGGCCGCGTGATCAGCGACAAGGAAAACACCACGCTCGTCGACGGTCAGGGCGACAAGTCCGAGGTGAAGGGTCGCATCGAGCAAATTCGCCGCGCCATCGAGGAAACCACGAGCGAGTACGACAAGGAAAAGCTCCAGGAACGCCTCGCCAAGCTGAGCGGTGGCGTCGCCGTCATTCACGTGGGCGGCGGCTCGGAAATCGAAGTGAAGGAGCGCAAGGACCGCGTGGATGACGCGCTGAACGCGACGCGCGCGGCCGTGGAAGAGGGCTACGTCCCCGGCGGCGGCGTGGCGCTCCTGCGCGCTGCAACCGCAGCCGCGAGCGTAACCACGCAAAACGAGGACCAGCGCCTCGGCGCCAAGCTCGTGGCCAAGGCGGCCGAGGCGCCGCTCGCACAAATCGCCCAGAACGCCGGCCTCGAGCCGCGCGTGGTGGTGGAACGTGTGCGCGAGGGTGAAGGCAGCTTCGGCTACGACGCCCGCAACGAAAAGTACACGGACCTCGTGGCCGCGGGCGTCATCGATCCGGTCAAGGTGGTGCGCATTGCGCTCGAGAACGCCACCAGCATCGCTAGCCTCATGCTGACGACGGAGGCTGCCATCACGGAAAAGCCCAAGGCGCCAGCGCCCGCGGCCGGCGGCGGCATGGGCGGCATGGGCGGCATGGGCGGCATGGGCGGCATGGGCGGCATGGGCGGCATGGGCGGCTTCCCGATGGGTTGATTCCGGCTTTCCGTCCGTTCATGAAAGTTGCGGGTTCGTCGGCGCCCTGGGCGCCCGGCGTTCCGCGGCTGGGCGCGCGCCGCTTCTTCGAGGAGCGGCGCGCGCGCTCACTTTGTGCCCTCACTTCCCGAAGTGCGTCGAGGTTTTGCCCCAGACCGTGACGCCCAGCTACGATTTCGTCCGTAGCTCATCGACCCCCGGCGCGCTTCGTTCGCAAGGGATAAAAGCGGTGAGGGGAGACGTGCGTGGAGTTACGGATCGTCGGCTGCCATGGCGGAGAGACGCCGAAACACCGCACGAGCGCGTTCGTGCTCGACGGCAAGCTCGCCATTGACGCGGGCGCGCTCACCCGCGGGCTCGAGCTCGAGGCTCAGCTGCGCCTCGAAGCGTGCCTCGTGAGTCACGCTCATTTGGATCACATGCGGGATCTCGCGACCATCGCGGACAACCGCTTTCAAGCCGACTGCGACCCGCTGGTCGTCGCCGCCACGCGCGGCACCATCGCGGCCCTCAAGAAGCACTTTTTCAACAACGTCATTTGGCCGGACTTTTCGGAGCTGCCGAACACCACGCGGCCCGCCATTCGCTTCGTCGAGCTCGAGTTCGAGAAACGCATCGAGCTGGTGGGGTACGGAGTGCGCGCCGTCGAGGTGGCGCACACCATCGAAACGTCGGGCTTCATCATCGAAACCCCGAGCGCGGCGCTTGGCTACAGCGGAGACACGGGCCCCACCGATCGCCTTTGGGAGCTCTTGGACGCCACGCCGAACCTGAAGGCGCTCCTCGTCGAAACGAGTTTTCCGAACGCCGAGCAAGGCCTCGCCACCGTGAGCGGCCATCACACTCCGCAGTCACTCGCCGCTGATCTCGCGAAGCTCGGCAAGGCCGCGGACATTGCCGCGTTGCTCTACCACATCAAGCCGGTGTTCCAGCGTGAGGTGGAGCAGGAGTGCGCGCGGCTGCGTGGGTTCAACGTGTCCATCCCGAAGCTGGACGAACAATTCGTGTTCTGAGCAACTCCGCGCCCGACGGGTCAAGGAGCGCCACGCCCGCGGCCCGTTTGTGGGAGGCCCATCCCGTCCTCGTCCGGTGCTCCCGCACTGGAGCCCCGCACGACGGAGCCCGTGTCGCAGGTGACCCGCAGCGTTCAGCGCAAAAATCCCGCTGAGCTCGTCGTTCAACGCGCGCGCGATGTCGATTCTTCTACCCCCCCGCCGCGCCGGGTAAGGTCGCCTTCATGAACCGCGCATGGATCAAAAGTCGTCTCGTGTGGTGTGGAGCCTCATTGCTCGTAATCACGGCCTGCAAAAAGGAGGAGCCTGTGCTGGAGCCAGCGCCGGAGTCCACGGCGCCCGCGACGCGAACCGAGCCGGCGGCTGCGCCGCCAGCGACCGCCGCGGCTCCCGCCACGGCCGCGAGCGCGGACGGAGTGACGTCCCCCGTGCTCGACAAGGCAGCTCCGGATTTCACGTTGAAGGGCCTCGACGGCAAAGAAGTGTCGCTGTCGTCGTTCAAGGGCAAGACCGTCGTGCTCGAGTGGTTCAATCCGGGCTGCCCCTACGTCAAGAACTCGCACACCTTGGGCTCACTGGTGAACACCGCGCAAAAACACGAATCCGCAGGCGTGGTGTGGCTCGCCATCAACTCGGGCGCTCCCGGCAAGCAGGGCCACGATTTGGCCGAAAACCAAGAGGCCGTGAAGGCGTGGAAGCTCTCGCACCCGGTGCTTCGCGACGAAGACGGCAAGGTGGGACAGGCCTACGCCGCCGCTCGTACCCCACACATGTTCGTGATCGATAAGGAAGGGGTGGTGCGCTACGCGGGCGCCATCGACAACTCACCGGACGGCGAAGGTGGGGCGCCCACCGGCGGGACACTCGTGAATTACGTGGACGCGGCGCTCGAGGACTTGAACGCGAATCGCACCGTCAGAACGCCGCTCACCAAGGCGTACGGCTGCGGCGTGAAGTACGGCAGCTGAGCGGTCCCGCGCCCCGGCGCTCGGCTTCGGTAAAGCTCGGGAGCCGAGCGCTCGAGCGCCGAAGCCCGGAGTCATTCACCGCTGACCCAGGGGCAAAAATCACTCGGAGGCGGCGTCAAAGCCTGCCGTCGCCGCACTTTTTTGTCAGTGTCGAGCGGGTCGCCGTTCACCCGCGCAGTTCTTGCTTGGTTCGAGCGCAGCGCTGGCTAACTTGCGGTGTTGGCCGCTCATGCGAGCCGAACCACGGCGAAGACGCGCCGAGCGAGAAGCGCGGCTCTCCGCCATGCACGATAGGGGGAAACGACGATGAGGCTTTCGAACATCCTGGCGCTCTGCGCCTTGGGGACGGCAATGGCCGTCGGCTGTGGGGACGACGACGACGACAATGGTGGGGGCACCGGCGGCACCGGCGGCACTGGCGGCAGGTCGGGGACGGGCGCCGCGGCGGGCACTGGAGGCAGGACAACAGGGGGCACCGGCGGTGGCGCCGGAAGCGGGCCCGTGGGCGAAGGCTTCTGTGCGCCGACGTGTGAAGCCGCCACGGTCGACGAGGACTGCGGCGAGGACAACGCCTTCATCGACTTTTCGTGCGTGGACGGCTTCTGCGCGGCCACGCTCAAGCCGTGCAACGACGAGGAAGGCGAAGACCAGAACTGCAACCTCCTTCCGCCGGAGTCCGCGTGCGTCGAGGTGGACGGCGAAACGAGCTGTCAGGTGCTCTGTGATCCGGGGGATGACGTGGACCTGTGCGCTGCGTTCGATGGAGAATGTACCGGCGAAGACGACGACGGGGAGGTAACGTTCTGTGAAGCCCCGGAAATCGAGCCCAGCTGCGGCCCCGGCATCGAAACCGGCGATCCGTGCACCTTGGGAAGCGGGCAAGGCGGCGCTGGTGGCGAGTCGGGCGCGTCGTTCGGCACGTGCAGCGCAGAAGGCTTCTGCGTCTGTTCGAGCAACAGCGAGTGTACGGTCGAAGGCTACGCCTGTCAGACCGAGTGATTCTTGGCTTGGTTCCGAAGGCTGGTTCGTGTGATTGTGAAGTGAGGCAAACGGGGTCGGCGGAAGTCGGCCCCGTTTCTTTTCCGCGGGAGTCGGCACGACGCAACCCGCAAGCGCGAAGCGGCACGACAGCGCGAAGCCGGCACGGCGCGGGCCCAGGGTGAGCGCGCAGCGCCACAGCCGGCACGACGCGAGCCCCAGGGTTGACCTGCAAGCGCGCAGCGCTTGTCAGGTCCAACCCCCACTACGCCCCAAAAGCGCGCATAAGACCCATTATGTTAACTTTTGGAAAACGGAGCAGAGTGGGGGCCTGGGCCGCAGTGCGGGAGCACCGCGCTGCGTGCTGCTTTGCCGCCCCACAGCCGCGCGCTGTTTTGGTGCAGCGCTGCTTTGTCGCGCCACAGCCGATGCGCTGCTTTGCCGCAGGCTTCGGCCTACGGCGCGCGCAACTCGCGAGTCCGTGTGGTGTTGCCGGCGATGCTCGCCGTCCTGCCCGCGGCTCTTGTGGCCCCGCGCGCTTCAGAGACCGCGCGCTTCAGAGACCGCGCGCTTCAGAGACCGGCGGGCTTCGAAGAGCTGGGGCTCGGCGGTTTGACGCTGAGGCCGTACAGCGAGCCACCGTTGCTGAACACGAACGCGCGACGACCGTAGACGGCGGGCGTGGACGAAGCGCCGTCCACGAAGTGAATGCCGTCGATGAGGCTGCCGTCGATTGGCGAAAGCAAATACGTGCCGAGTTGGCTGGCGTTCATGAGCACCGCGCCGCTGATGGGCACGGGCCGTGACACGCCGCCCGCGGGCAAATCCCGCCGCCAAACCTCGTTGCCGGTTTCCGGATCCAGCGCCCACAGGCCGGTCGTTCCCGTGGAGACCAAGAGCAGCCGGCGTGCCGCGAACTCTTCGCCGCCGCGTTTGACCGCTTCTTGCTCCCAGAGCTCGAGATCCGACACGCCGAGCACGCCGGTGTTGGACCACACCATGACGCCGGATTCCGCCTCGAGGGCGTACACGCCGCCCGCGTAACTGCCGAAAATTACGACGTTTCCGGCCGAAATGTGCGTGGGGATCGGCGTCGTGTCGACGTCCAAGTACTTCGGAATTTCGCCGAGCACTTGCTCGGCTTCACCCGCCAAGTCGACGGGCTGCCAACGCTCGTCGCCGCTCACGGCGTCGAACGCCGTGGCCGTGCCGTCGCTGAAGCCCATGTACACGCGTCCGTGCGCGACCGCGGGGCCCGAATACCCCGCGACCTCCATGCCCATGGCCGGCGTTCGGTGCTGCGACCAGATGATTTTTCCGGTCTTGGGCTCGAGCGCGAGGAGCGTGTCGTTGGCGTTGGCCACGTAGAGCACGTCGCCGTCGAGCACCGGGCGGCGCGCCACCTCCGCGTTCGTCGCGAAGCGCCACAGCAGCTTTCCAGACGCCGCTTCGACCTTGTACAGGGCGCCGTCGTTGGAGCCGAAGTACACGACGTCTTCGGTCGGATCGTACAGAGGTGCGCACTGCACGAACCCGAGCGTTTCGAAGCGCCACAAGGTTTCGCCGTTGACGGCGCTGAGGGCGTAGAGGCCCCGGTCGCTGGAGCCGACGAACACGCGACGGCCACGCGGATCGATTTCCGGCGCACCGCGCTCGTAGGGTTCGCCCTTGCGGCGCGACGGCGCCACGATCGACCGCTCGAAATCCACCTCGAGGTTCCAGCCGGCGCGATGCTGCCACGTCGGCGGCTCTTGGGCTTCTCCGCCCTTGAGCCCCTCACAGGCCACGCCGCAGGCCGCGAGTGCGCTCAGCACGACGAGCCCCAAAGAGCTGGACTGCTTCCAGGACCTCACAGCGCGGCGCTTCGGCAGCGGACTCATCAAGGACCTGCCGGCGGCGGCATCAGGTTGTCGTCGGGCGCGCCTTCCGAGGGGCCGCCTTCCGGCGCCTGGCCGGCTTTGCGCTGCATTTCCTCGAACTGCTTCTTGAGCTGCTCGAGTTGCTCGGGCGTGATGGTTTGTCCGCCGGTTTCCTTGGGAAGCGCGCGCGGATCGATGGCGCGCGTCAGCTCGTCCACCGCCGCGCGGAGGTAGCTCGGGGGTTTACCGGGCTCGGCGTCCTTCGCCAGCTCCTCGCGCAGTTTCTTGAGCAGCTCGAGCGCCTTGTCGCGCTCGCCTTGCGCGTGGAGCACGCGCGCGCGGTGGTAGCGCGCTAGCTCGCCGTAGCCCGCCTGTCCTCCGAGCGCCTCGAACGCCTTGAGCGCTTCGGGCAAATTGCCTTCTGCTTCGTGGCAGAAGCCGATGCCTTCCACGGCGCGAGCGAGCGCCTCGGGCGCCCGCGAGGCCCCCTTGTCCGCGCGAACCGCTTCGAACTCGGTGCGCGCCGCCGCGAACTTTCCCTGATCGTAGAGCACCCCGCCGAGGCCCACCTGAGCCAAGAGACGGGTATTCGGTGTCGCGTTTTCACCGAGCGCGTCGCGGAACTTCTTCTCGGCCGCCTTCAGCCGCTCGTCGTTCGACGCAAACTCGGGGCGCGGGTCGACGAGGTTGGGATCTGCCGTACGCCACTCCCCTTGCCCGGCGACGCGACCCTGCGTGTCCGCCACGCCGAGCATCAAGGCGTCCGCCGCCTTTTCGTTGTGACGCGTCTGACGGTAGTCCACGATGAAGTACGCCACGACGCCAGCGATGCTCGCCAGGAGCACCCACTGCAGCCAGCGGAAGTTCTGATCCATGAACTTCGTCGTGGCCTGCACCCAGCGCTGCAACGCGTCGTCCACGCGCTCCTTGGTGTCGAGCCCCATCGCGGCGGCGACTTCTCGCTCGCGCTTGCGGCCGGCGCGCTTGCGCGCGGCTTCGTCGCGGAGCCGCAAATTGCGATCCTTCACGAGCTCGGAAGAGGCCGAATCCTTTCCGGTCTCTGCGCCGCCCTCCGCCTCACGCTGCTGGCTCCTGCGCGCGCGGCGCGTCTTCTTTTCCTCGTCAGTCACCGGCGCCTCTATACCACCAGGGCACCCTCGCCACACAAGAGCCGAGCGGCGCGGCTTGCGCCTTCCGAAGTGGTCTTTTTGACCCGGCAGGCGGGTTCTGTCTCATCGAGCCAGGAGCCCCGTCGTGCGACCCATTCGACGCACTAGTCGGTCTCGGCGGGGGTCCCTCCCCGGCTCGCCTTCCAAGGCTCCGGGGGCGGCGGCGGCAGCTCGTCCGCCAAGGGCACGGCCACGAGCGCGGCGACTCGCACCCGCTGATCGGCGAACACCGACAGCGAGAGCGCGTGCCCGGGACGCGCTTTCCACTCGGCGGGCAGCGTGATGGCAACCTCGTGCGGCCCCCCGCCGGGGACCGTGAGCTCGAGTGCCGCAGAAGCATCAATTGTTGGGAGATTTCGGAAGGTTATCTCCGAATCTTTCGAGCGAGTTCTACCGCCGGGTTTGGCCTTTTGGACGTAGATTTTGCCCTCGCCTGCCCCCTCCACGATGGCGCGCACGATGAGGCGGACGCCCCTGCCGTTGCCACCTCCGGGCACCACCACGTCCACGTCCACGCCCGAATTCGCGAGCTTCCGTAAGGTCCCGAGCTGCGTGCTCTTGGGGCCCCCGATGTGGTCCAAAATGTCCGCCTGGAGCGCGAACGACACGCCGTCCTTCAACGGATCCGGTACGCCCAAGAACCGAATCAGGGGCACGGTGAGCTCCTCTTCTCCGCCCAGAGTCACGATGGCGCTCACGAGCGCCCCGCGCGCGCTCTGGTACCTCTCCTTGCGCAAAGCGAACACGAGCGGGCCCCGGGCGTCCTTGTCGCCAATCTGGGCCAGCGCGTGAGCAATGTCGGGGCGCAGCCGCACGTCTCCGAGGCTCTGCACCAAAGCCGGCACGGCGTCCTTCGAGCGAATGCGAGCCAGGGCTTTGAGGAGTTGGCGGGAGCGCTCGAAGGTGCGTGCTCCCGCACTACGCCACCAAGCGATGAGCTCGTCTTCCCCGCGCCGGTCCCCCGCCTCGGCCAAGGCGAGCGCCGCCAAGCGACGAAAGTCCACGTCGCCGTCGTGGACGAGCTCGTACACGAGCGGCGCCCCTTCCCCGAGGCGCGTCAGCGCCAGCGCTGCCCACCGGCGCACCTCCGCGTCCTCGTCGCGCGTGAGCGCCAAACGAAGGCCCGCCGCAGCGTCGGGCTGCGCGAGCTCGAACAAGAGCTCGGCCGCCTTGCGACGAATGCCGACGTCCGCGTCGTCCAAGAGCTCGGCAAGCTCGGCCGCAGCGTCCGCTTCGCCGGAAATCCCGCGCAAGATGGGCGCGGGCCACCCCTTGCCCTCGGCTCGCAAGCCGCGCGCCTCGAACTCGCCGTGGGACGCCGAGAGATCTCGGAGCCTCGAGCGGAGCTGCTCGAAACGCTGGCGCGACAGCGCCGCCACGTCGCGCGTCTGCCCCGGATCCGTGCTCAGATCGAACAGCCGACAGGCGCCGATTTTTCGCTCGCACACGAGCCGGTGGTGGCCCTGCGCGAGGAGGCTTTGTTCCTCGGTTTCAGCGAGCGCCAGACCTTCGTCGTCCGGCGCAGGGCCGGCCAAGAGCGGCGCCAAGTCCCGGCCGCGCATGCGAGCGGGACGGGGCACGGCGAGCGCCCCGAGAACCGTGGGCAGCACGTCGATGGTTTGGACCGGCTGAGAAACTCGACCCGGCGCGACCGAACCCGGCGCCACCACGATCAAGGGGACGCGCACCTGTTCTTCGTAAACGGACGTGCCGTGGTAGCGCCCGCCGTGCTCGCCGAACTCCTCGCCGTGATCGGCGGTCAGCACGATGACGGCTCGGGGGCTTTGCGCTCGCACCAGCCGCACCACTTCACCGATGGTGTGATCGGCCGCGGCGATTTCCGAGTCGTAACGGTCCACGTCACGGGGGCCGAAGTCGTACTCGGGGTGCGCCTCGTAGGGCTCGTGGGGGCCGAACAAGTGAAGCCACAAGAAGAGGTTTTTTCCCGGACCCGAGCGGGCGCCTTCCAGATAGCTCTGCACCTGCCGAACGCGACGCTCTCCTTCCGCGAACTCCACCTTGGCGTACTCGAAGTCCAAGGTGGACTCCTGGAAATGCTGGAAGCGCGCGGTGTCGATGAAGAAAATGGCCGGTGGGTAGAACGCCGCCGTGCGATAGCCGTACGTACGGAGGAGCCCTGCCCAGGTATCGGAGTCCTCTCCCGCGCCCTGGAGAAGCAGGGGCCGCATGTACTTGCCCGTCATGAGCGACGTGATCGAGTACGACGTGTGCGGAGTGGCAGCGTAGGCGCGCTCGAAGGCCACGCCCTCGGCCGCAAGCGCGTCGATGGCCGGCGTCTTGCGAGAGTAGCCGTACGCGCCGAGGTGATCCGCCCGCAGCGCGTCGACGCTGATGAGCACGATGTCCCGCCCCGTCCAGTCCAAAGGGCTGTCCGAGGTCGCCGCGAGCGGTGCGCCACACTCGGCGCTGGCGCAGCTGGAAGGCGGCGGAGGCGCTAGCTGCGCCGCCAGCTTGACCCCCCAAGACAACGTGGGCGAACGCCCGAGCAGAATGAGGCGCAGGTTATCGAAGCCCGCCACCGAGCGCGCGCCCGGCACCAAAAGCGCGGCCGCCACGACGAACACGCCCCCCACAACCCAAGCTGGAGCGTTCCTCCCTGCGGACGGCTGCGACCACCAGGGGGCCGCCGCGAAGCAAGCAGCCAACACGGCCAAGACCGACAAGCCCAGATGAAAGGCTGGGTAGAGCCGCACCAGCACGAAGCGATTGGCGAGCTCCAACGCCACCAACGCCACCAAACACAGACCCGTCCAGACGTAGCGGCGCGCTTCTTCATGGCGGGCTCGGGTGAGCCCCCTTGCCGCGGAGGGCGCGACCAACCACACGGCGCCCGCCGCCACGGTGCCGATGGCTAGAGCGAACCCCCAACGCAGCCCCGGCTCCGCCAAGTGCCGGCCTCCGCCCACTCCGTAGCCGAGCGCCACCCCGAAGGCCGCAGCCAAGAGCGCGATCGTCCACCTCCCCGCCCGCTCCCGAGCTCGCTCCAGCGCGAAAACGGAGAGCCCGCCGAATGCCCCCAGCGCCGCTCCTCCGAGCAGCCAAGCGGGCAAGAGGCCACCCACGCCAAACTGAAGCTCCCAAACGCTGGCCAGCTCCGCGCGGCCCAGCCACAACGCGACCACGAGCTCCACGCCCCACACGCACCACGCCGTGGCGACCCCCGCGACGAGGCGCGAAAGCAAAGCGCTCCGGGCGCGGACGTGCTGCCCCCCGTCCGTTGGATGAACCACGATGATGCTCGTGCCTGGAAGCCTCGAACGCCGAGGCGAAGCTCAGATGTACTCGACCGCGCCGACTTCGTAGTGGCGCTCGCCATTGGGCAGACGCAGCGTGACCTCTTCTCCGACGCTCTTGCCGATGAGCGCGCGCGCCAAAGGCGCCGAGATGGAAATGAGGCCCTTGTCGATGTTGGCCTCGTCCGCGCCCACGATTTGGTAGCGAACCTCTTCGTCCGTATCCAAATTGGTCAGCGACACCGTGGCGCCAAAGCGAATTTTGTCGCCCTTCAGCTTGGTTGGATCGATGATTTCCGAGCGCGCGAGCTTGTCCTCGATGTCCTTCAGGCGCGCTTCGACGAGGCCCTGACGCTCCTTGGCGGCGTGGTACTCGGCGTTTTCGCTGATGTCGCCGTGCTCCCGCGCAATGCCGATTTCGCGTGAAATTTTGGGGCGCTCTTCCTTCAGGCGCTGGAGTTCCTCGCGAAGAAGCTGCGCTCCGCGGGGCGTCATGGGTACTTTTTCCATGGCTCGGGCTCTCGAAATCCTCAGGCTCTCGAAATCATTGAGGGCTTCGGCGGGCGGGCCGTGTCGCTCCGCCTCCTCCAAAGGGCGAGCCAAGCTATCACCTTTGCCTCAGGTTGCAATTGCCGGCCGGCCTGGCCGCACTTGCTCCAAAGGTTCCCTCTCGGTAAGGCGCAATCCGCACGTGAAGACTTCACTCGGCCAGTCCGTCCGCTCCAGCCTCGCCTCCCTCGCGCGAGCTTCGCGCTTTTCGTGCACGCCTTCGCCGAAGACAGCTCGGCGCGCGCTGCCGGGCGCACGGCGCGTGGCTTACCTCGTTTGCGTCGGAGCCCTGTGCGTCTCGGTCGCGCCCGCGTGCGGCGGCGACCAAAAGCGCGCCGTCACGGCCGAAGAGTACGCGCGCAACGCTCAGCAAGCTTACGAAGAGGCGCTGGAGGCCTTCTACGACCACGACTGGGTGAGCGTGATGCCGCTCATGGAAGAGGTGAAGCGCGAATACGCCAGCAGCCGCTACGCGCGTTTGGCCCAGCTGCGCATCGCGGACGCGCATTTCCACCAGGACTCCTACCCCGAGGCCATCACCACCTACCGGGACTTCGTGCGCGACTACCCGAACGATCCCGAGGTGCCCTACGCGCGCTATCGCATCGTGCTCAGCCAGTTCCGGTCGAGCGGCGTCTCGGCGCTCATGCCGCCTCTCGAGGAGCGAGATTTGTCGGTGGTGCGGGACGCGCACGATAGCTTGCGGGCGTTCTTGCGCGACTACCCCACGTACCCCAAGCGTGCCGAGCTCGACTACATGCTGTCGTGGGTGCGCGGCATGCTGGCGCGCTACGAGCTGTACGTGGCTCGCTACTACCTCGGGCGGAACAACTTCGACGCCGCCGTCGCGCGCACGCAGTACGCGCTCACGAACTACGACGACACCGGGCTCGAGCCGGAAGCACTGGTGCTCCTCGCCGAGACGTACTTGAGGCAGGGCGAAGCCGAAAAGGCACGCGCCACGCTGAACGCCGTCATCGAACGTTACCCGGCGTCCCCGTTCACCGTTCCCGCGCGGCGCTTCTTGGCGGAGCTCGGCGAGCCTTTGGCGCAGAAAAAACTGAGCACGGTCGCCAACTGAGCCGCACCCATGCACTCTGAATCGCCGCACCCCGCTTCGGCGCCCGACGCCCTGGAGCCTCTGGCGCCGACGGTTTTGGTCGTCGACGACGAGAAGAACATTCGGCGCACGCTCGAGCTCGTTCTCAGCGGGGAAGGCTACCGGGTGCTCGAGGCGGACTCGGCGGAACGCGCGCTGGACATTTTGGCTGGCTCCGAGCGCGTCGATCTGGCCATTTTCGACCTGAAGCTGCCCGGCATGAGCGGCCTGGACGCGCTCTCCAAGCTGCGCCTGGACGAGGCCACGCGGGACACGCCGGTCATCGTCATCAGCGGCCACGCCACCGTTCACGACGCCGTCGCCGCCATCAAGCTCGGGGCGAGCGACTTCTTCGAAAAGCCCCTGAACCGCGAGCGCGTGCTCGTCAGCGTGGGCAACAGCATTCGCACCGCGCGCCTCAGTCGCCGGGTCGAGCAGCTGCGCCGCGAGGTCGAGGCGCGCTACGAAATGATCGGCACCAGCCCGCCGATGCAAAAGCTCTACGCGGCCATCGACAAGGTCGCGCCCACCAAAGCCAGCGTCCTCATCACGGGACCCAGCGGTACGGGAAAAGAGCTGGTGAGCCGCGCCATTCACCGGCTCAGCCCCCGCGCCGAGGCTCCCTTCGTCAAGGTCAACTGCGCGGCCATTCCCCGTGAGCTCATCGAGAGCGAGCTCTTCGGTCACGAAAAGGGCTCCTTTACCGGCGCGCAGGCGCGCAAGCGCGGCTTTTTCGAGCAAGCGCACGGCGGCACGCTCTTTTTGGACGAAATCGGCGACATGGATCTGGCGGCCCAAGCCAAGGT
>JAEYVE010000160.1 GCA_023432025.1 Pseudomonadota bacterium | reverse complement strand
CAATACGTTCAGCTTTCCTACGCGTCCGAACACGGATGCTCGCGAACTGGTTCGCCCACTGCGTTCCGGCTCAGTGCGAGTGATCTTTGCTGTAGTTAGAAACGCACTGCGCCTCGACTCAGCTGCTCCCCGGTCTGAGCGCTTTGGCGAGTGGCTCGATGGCTTTCACGATGGGTTCGACGGCCTTGACCGCTTCCGCTACGCCGTCGGTCTTGGACTGCGTCTTGGACTGCGCCTCGGTCCGCGGACGAAACGCGTTTCCTTCCCCTGAGATGTAGGTTTCGACGAAGCGGTTCAGGAGGTTCTCTCGCGAAGCGGAATCGGCTCCGTAGTGCAGCACGAGCGCGGCGGCGTCGATGCCAGCGAGGCGGTCCTGGTACGAAACGGCCTGCTGAGAGTGTTGTGAGTACAGGCGTCCGAGAAAGGTGATGAGAGAACCGCCCAGGACGAGGAGAACGAACCGCCATCCGAACGCCAGCGCCATGACATGCCAGTCCTTCATGTCAGAGGCGCGCCAGAGCCCTTCGGCCACCACGCCCACGATCGCCAGCGCCACCACTCCGACCCAGACGAGCATCGAGCTGGCTTGGCCACGGTGAAAATCGCGGCCGGCCCCGAACTCTCGACGCTCGACCTCGAAGACTTCGGCGCCTTTGGCCTCGAGTGTCGCGGCCGCCCCCGATTCCTTCGCGAGCCGACTTGCGCGGTCCATGAGCGCGTCTGCTTCGAGCTGAAGTGTTGTTAGCTGGGCGTCGGGTGCTTGTTTCCTCTGCTCGACGCGCTCTAACTCGGCTTGGACGCTAGCGATTTGCTCCAGGAGCTCCACGTGTCTTTGAGAAGTGACCCCGCCGTTGATCTCGTTTTGCAGCGCCGAACGTCGTTGCAGCATGCGCTGCTGGCCTTCGTGCAACTCCGTCCAGCGCGCCTCGACCTTGGCCCACAATGCTTGTGAGTCCTGCTGCAGCTCGAACACCTGCTCGAGGAGCTGACTCGGCAGGCCCACCCTTCCGCGAACCGCGCTCAGCGTCGTGTTGATGCTGTCGCGTTTCGCTTGGAGACTTGCTCGCTCCATGGCCGCCGAGCGGCCCGTACCTTGAACGTTCGCGGACATGTCGCCCGACACTGTAGGTGTTCGTTAAGACTGGGGTCAATCGCTGAGTGGCGCTCACCCGCGCGCGCTCACGTCTCCGCCGCTCTTCAGCGGCGGAGACATCGGGGCCAGGCGCGGAGCGCTACTCGTCTGCAAACGCTCGGTCTTTCTCAGAACCAAACCGTGACCGGGCAATGGTCCGAGATGTTGTTGCTCACATTTTCGAGGATGGGCTCGTAGCGCTCCGTCGGAAAATCGATTTTTTCGTCTGCGGTGGCGCCGCGCGGGCGCGGGGTGGAGCCGTCGTCTTCGAAGTGGGTGAGGGTGACTTGTTTGGGGAGAATGAGGCCGTCTTGGCTGAGCTGGCGAAAGCCGAGGCCGGCGCGTTCGATGTGGGAGCCTTGAATGCGCTTGGCGAGGGCGCGTGAGGCAAGAATGTAATCGATTTGTTGGACGCGGCCCTTGGCGCGCCAGTAGTAGGTCCAGCGGTCGTTGGGGTCCCGGGTTTCGGCGAGCGTGTCGACGAGGAGGGAGCTGTCGAGAAGCGGCGCGAGGTACGGGCTCTCCTCGGTGTCGTTGAAGTCGCCGACGACGGCGTAGAGGGCCGTGTCGTGTTTGCCGGCGAAGCGCTCCTTCACGAGCTTGGCAACGTGGGCCGCCTGCTTCTTCCGATGCTGGTGGCCTGTGAGCGCGGCCTTTTTCTTGGCGGCCGGCTCCAGCTTCGGGTCCACGAATTTGCTCTTCAGGTGATTGATGAACAACGTGAGCTCGCTGCGAGCGCCAATCTTCAAGGTGACCTCGAGGCAATCGCGACTCAGGATGCGTTTGCCTTTCTCGTGGTCGTCCAGGTGGCTGCGAATGCCAACGATGGGGTACACGCTGAGCAGCGCCACGTCGATGTTGCGCGGATCATAGCCGTCGATGAGCAGCGGGTACTTGTAGTGGCCACCGAAGTGCCGCTCATTCAGAACGCGAATGGCGTCCATGTTCTCCACTTCTTGCAGGCAGAGAATGTCGGGCAGCCTCCTGTCGGCCTCGGCAAGGGCTTGCGCGGCCAAGTCGCGCCGCGTCGGATCCCACACGACGAAGTCCTTGCTCAGGTAGCGGCCGAACGCCCTCTCGGGGATGAAACCGAGGCTCACGTCGGCGGCTTCGACCTTGCTTTTATTGCTCTGATCTCCGGGAAACGTGCCGGCGAAGCGATAGCGCAGAAAAAAGTTGTTGGCGTTGAACGTGGCGAGAGTGGGCATGGGGGACCTTGTGATGAGGTGGTGACGTGCACCGCCATGCGGCTCCAAGGCGCGGGCCGTGGCTGCAAAGACAGAACGAAAAAGGGACGTCGCTCTTCGGACTCGGCTGCCGCGCTGGGCACCCCGAGCCCGCACGCGACGCCCCCGGGTGAACGTGGCTTTCGGGCTCAGCCGACGACGGCGCCCGGCTTCGTGGTGACTCCGGTCACGCCGCTCGCCGCGGGCACGAGCGTTTCCTCGGCGTCGACCTCTGCCGAGCTGCGTTGGCGGGCGCGGCGCTTGCGCTCGTAGGCGCTGGTGGCTTTGCGCGCGACGTCCGGGTGGTGACGAAACACGTAGCGCGCCGCGCTGCGCGCCAGGCGCATGCGGTCGATGAGGAGCGTCGCAAGACGATTGCGCAGCGCGAGCGCTTCGCGTTGCGCGGTCGAGGTCGAGCTGGTGAGCCGCTCGGCGGAGCGTGCGCGCAGCGTGGCGGCCAAGCTGCGCGCCTCGGTGAGAAGTTTCAGATCGAAGCCGAGATCGGAGAGCGCCGTCACGTGCGTGTCGCCGAGCTCGGCGTAGGCTTCGAGCGCCAAGGCGAGCGAGTCGTGGGAGCTCGAGTCCGCGAAGGCATCGCGCAGACGATCGAGCTGAGCTTGCGCGGTGGACGACGGATCACTCTCGAACGCAAAGGACAACGCCGCGCGCACCTCGCTCAGCACGAAGTCCGCCCGATCGAGCGGCGCTTGGCTCGTGCCCTCCACCAGAATCAAGTAGCGCGAGTGCTGCGCGGCCACGGCCGCGTGCAGCTCGCGAATTTCGTCGGCCGTCTCCGCGCCGATGCGTCCAGGGCCGGCCACACTCGACAGCCCCGGAAGCTGCGCGCCGCTCGGCGCGCTCTGCGGGTGCCAGTAGTGCTCGACCACCGTCGCCAGATCGAGCGCCTCCCCGAGCAGGACGTGAACCGGCACGGTGAGCACGGTTTCCTCCTGCGCCTGAGCGGCGGGTGACCATTTGTCGAGCAGTGCTTGGACGCTTTCCTTCGTGATTTCGGTCATTGCTTGAGCCTCTTTCCTCTTCGATTGCGTTGCCTGAACGGGCCGTGCGGCCAGCCTGCGTGTCCCTGACGGGTTCCCCCCTGTCCCTGACGGGTTCCCCCCTGTCCCTGACGGGTTCCCCCCTGTCCCTGACGGGCTCCCCCCTGTCCCTGACGGGCTCCCCCCTGTCCCTGACGGGTTCCCCCTTGTCCCTGACGGGCTCCCCCCTGTCCCGGACGACTTCGTCCGTGTCCCGGACGGGCTTCGGGAGCGCGCGGGGGTGGAGCGCGGTGACGCGGACGACGAAGAAGCGGCGGTGGGCGCGCAGGTCGCGGCCGCTACGCGCTTACTCTTCGATCGGGGTGCTTTGCGGCGCGGGAGAGTTGCCATGCTGGTGCTCCGTGCCGCGCGACGGTGCACGTGATGTGCCACCAGCGGACGTCGTGGCGTTAGCCGCGTTGCTACGGCGTCGCGCGCGGGCGTCGCTCATGAGCTTCTGAGCAAAGTCGACGACCTACGCGGCGCAGTCGTCTCGTCCGGGTGCCTGGCCTGAGCTCACCGCCCCGAAGGCAAACGGCGAGCGCGGGTGGGCTGAGCCCAGTCCAGCCCAGCTGAGCCCCAGCTGAGCCCACGCGAGCCCAGGTTGGCCCAGGTTTCGTGGTTCTCGCCGGGCGTCGCTGCGGGTTAGGCTGCGCGTTTCTTGCGAAGCGGGGGCGCGCATGAGGACCAGGACGACGAACAAGACGACAAAAGCCATCGCCAGGGCGCCGCGGGGCGCGGTTTCCGGCTTCTATCCGCGGACGGAAGGCGCCGAAGCGGAGCCAGCACGAGAGGCACTGCCGGCACGAGAGGCGGCGCCGCTCGCGTGTTTCGGCGGCGTGAGCTCGCACAACTTGGAGTTTGCCGCGGTGCTCCAAGAGCTCGAGCGCGTCGCTCCGACGGATCTCGTCGTGCTTTTGGTGGGCGAGAGCGGCACCGGCAAGGAGCTGCTCGCGCGCGCCGTGCATGCCGAGTCACCGAGAAGAAGCGGACCCTTCGTTGCCATCAATTGTGCGGCGCTGCCCGAGCAGCTCGCGCCGAGCGAGCTCTTCGGTCACGTGCGGGGCGCCTTCACCGGCGCCGAAAGCGATCGACGTGGCGCGTTTCAGTCGGCGAGCGGAGGCACGCTGCTCCTCGACGAAATCGGCGACGCGCCGCTCGCGGTGCAGCTGGCGCTCTTGCGCGTCCTCGAGCAAGGCACGGTGCGCCCCGTCGGCTCCGATCGCGAAGTGCGAGTCGACGTGCGCGTCATCGCGGCAACGAGCCGGCGGCAAGAGGAGCTCTTGGGCGAAGGAGCGCCGAGCGCAGCGACTGCTCGAAGCGACGCAGCCCCCAGCGAGCGAAGGAGCGACGCGGGAAGGAGCGCTCCGCCCGGCCACTCCGGCGCACTGCGGCGCGACTTGTACTATCGCCTGGCGGAGGTGGTGCTGCGGGTGCCGCCGCTCCGCGAGCGGCCGGAGGACGTAGCCAGCCTCACGCGCCAGCTGCTGGCGGCAATGGAAGGCGTGGGCCCCGGCGCGCAGCACGGCAGCAATCACGGCAGCAATCACGGCGCGGTGCGGCTCTCCCCGGAAGCGCTGGCTCGGCTGCGCGTCGGAGAATGGCTCGGCAACGTCCGAGAGCTGCGAAGCGCACTCCGGCGCGCGGTCGCGCTCTTGGGCCGAGGCGAATGCGGCGCAGCGCGGGTGCTCGGCGTCGAGCACTTCCAAGGGGTGCGCGCGGCGCGGTCAGAGGCGCAGCGGGGCGGTGGGGGCGCGTCGGAGCGGGGGGCGAGTGAGCGCGGAGGGCTCGAGAGTGGAGCGCTGGAGGAGGGCTCTCAGGATCGTGGCTCGCATGAGCATGCGAGTGGAGCACAGGCGGGCCGTGAGCCCTTTGTGTTTCCCTCGCACGTGCGAGAGCTCGCGGAGCGTCTGGAGCGAAAGAACGGTCTGGTGTCCGTGAAGGGCGTTTCCCGGCAGCTCGAGCGGGCTCACTTACGCGCGGCGCTGCTCTGCTTGGCGCAAATGAAGCCCCGGGCAGAGTGGCCTGCGGAGCTGAGAACGCTCTGGATCAGGCTGTTTCGGGCTGGTTGGGAGACGGCGGAGGGCGGACGGGGGCGGAGGGAGTTGGAAAGGGTGATGGGGGTGGATGCGGGCAGACTGTGGCCTTCTTGATGGCATCACACGTTGATGCGAGTGCCGCTTCGCGCTCTGAGATTTGCCGAAGCGGGATCAAAGGCTCCAAATTCGTGAGGAAGTCTCGCTCACCGCCGGCCGCGTCATCGTTCGCGGCAAGCTCCACACGCGGGGTAGGCAGAAGATGCTACCTGCACTTTCGTATGCTCCGTCGCCCGCGCAATTCCGCTATCCTCGGCCCATGGATGCGCCCCGCGGACTGCTGACGGCGGCCGAGTCGACAAAGGACATGCTTGTCGCCCGGGCAACTGGCGATACGAGCGGTAAGGATTCCGAGTATCGCCGCCTTCGTGACCTACTCCTGGGAGTTCCGTCGATTCGCACGGCGATTCCCGAGGTGGTTCGAGGTAACCGCACGTTGTTCGAGTTCTGGGGATCCATCCAAGAGAAGTTCGGAACCTATAAGGAACGGCGAGAATTCCTGAGAGTCGAGTTCGACCCGTTGCTCTCAATGCTGGAATCGGGGTCCTGGTCCCCTGCTGACGAGGCGGCAGTTGAGGCACTGGAGAAGCTCACCTGGGAAGGGGTGCAGGTGGCTTGGCGAAAAGCCTTGGACCGCAAGAGTACGGATTCTGAGGGAGCGATCACCGCGGCAAGGACGCTCCTGGAAACGGTGTGCAAGCACATCCTCGACGAGGCGAGCGTTGAATACGACGACAAGGCCGACCTGCCGAAACTCTATGGGCTCACGGCAGCCGAGTTGAATCTTGCGCCCAGCAAGCACACCGAAGAAGTCTTCAAGCAAATTCTCGGTGGCTGCCACTCGGTGGTGCAAGGCCTGGGATCGCTACGCAGTCGCGTGGGCGATGCACACGGTCAAGGCAAGAACGGTGTACGGCCGGCACCGAGACACGCCGAGCTTGCAGTGAATCTCGCAGGGGCAATGGCGACATTTCTCACCCAAACATGGGAGAAGGTGCGCTCCGAACGGAGCGGCAACGCAACCCGGGACCACAACGTCGCCTAGCGCGACCCGTTTGGAAGTCGTAACGGACGGATGGTCAGGCTAGATGTGAGAACCATGAGTCAGATATGAGCGCCAACTTGGACGAACAACAGCTAGCTCGGGAAGCCTACAATCTGTTCGAGGAATGGTTTGCGAAGCCGTATCGCCAGAATGCACGGGTGGGGCCTGTCGGGCCGATGAACGGCACCCAAGAACAGCAAGCACGTGCGCTTCTTGCCCACGAGTATCTGGAACGTCGTGGATTGACGGTCAAAGCAAGATCTTCCCGGTTCTTCAGGATTTCAGATCACGGAAAGGATCTCGCCTTTCGAGACGATGAGGTGCGACGTTGTCTGGGCCTTGCTTCAACACCAAGCAATCCAGGGGAAGTGATGGCCCCGAACACCATTCGACTTCGAGCAAAGGAGCTTTTCGAGAAACAGTTCCTAGTCGGTTCGAGGGGCCTCAACATCATTCCTGAATCCCCCCTGGAGGTTGAAGCTTGCGAATACCTGGCTCGCAAGGGGCTCGTGATAAAGGGCCGTGCCGGGAGCTTCATGCTCGGCGAGGTTGGAGATGCCGTCCGAATGGCGGAGGCCGACCTTGAAGAGGTGCTCGGACTGACTTCGCCCCCACCATCACCTCCGGCGACGTCGACGACGACGAATATCTTCAACGGTCCTGTCGGTGCGGTGGCCGCGGCCCATGGTGCGGTTGCACACGGGACCGTGAACATTCAGGCAGTCGACGATGCACTCCATCAACTTGTGAATCGCCAGAACGAGCTTGGCGACCTGACGAACCCACTTTTCCTGCTTCTTCGTGCGGCGCGAGCGAAGGAGAGCGAGCGATTGTCAGAGGAGGAGCTGCTCGCCTCAATGGCAGAAACCGAGGAACTTGTGGCGTTCTCCAAGGCAGTCAAAACAGGAGCACCTGACGGCGCTCTTGCTGCGGTGAAGGCAGTCTTGAGCGGGGTCGATGCGTTGAAGCCACTACTCGGTCTCCTTGGCTGAGCACTTTGCGCAGGTCACGCACGGTGTATTGCTGTCTAGGAATCACCTGACTGATTGCCTAAACTCCCGGACCATGCGTCCTTTTGCCCTTCTGGCAGTTGCTCTCCTCATCGGTTGCTCCTCATCGCCGAACGCGCAAAGTCCGAGCGTCGCGGGTCGACGTATCAACGCGACTGCGCCAGCAGGTATCGGTGCATCCTACCTGGGGCGTCCACACGACGCCCACTTCCTGCAGTTGCAGGGCGAGGAAGGGCGAACCCTGTTTCCGGACGCAGGACAGATCCGACGTGCTCCGGTTAACGAGATGCGGCACGAGTACGTGCTCGTCGAATCCGAAGAGACGCTTGCTGCCAACTTTGGCGGCTGGGGCATCACGGCTAGCGCCGACGGAGCATCGAGCACACGACACGCAAGCTACCGGGCGATGCAGATCGCTTACGTCGAGGAGATCGACGACACGAGTGAGATGGAGGACCCGCCGGCCGGTTCCGTCTACTACCCAGCGAGGATCTACTACGGCCACAGTTACGAGGTCGTGGTCAGCGGAATCGAGCGCCAGTTCCATACCGGCGTGAAGGCGCAGCTTCTGGCTTGGGGTGGCGAGGTGAAAGCATTCGCTCAGAGCCACAAGCTCACCACGAAGGCAGTGGGTCGCGGATTGAGGCCACGGAATGGTGGGGCCATCTTCGCGAAGACGGCGGAGGACATCGAGAAGGCTTACGTAGCCGATGGTCCCGCGGTACCGATTATCATCGAGTACCGCCAGCTTCCGAACACTCGTGGGCTCGATCGGGCTATCGCGTGGCCGCAACCGCTCGACGTTGAGTTCCAGGTCGCGAAGCTTCGAGTTGGGAACGACGGGACGTGGGGTGACACGCCATGGGAGCTATCGCTCAACTGCAAGGCTGGCGACGACCTACTGGAGATTGACCCTTTCGTTTGGCGTGGCGTCACGGGAAATGGAGGGTCGTATGACGTCAACAAGCCGTGGCATTTGGCCTTGTTCCCTGGCGATCAGCTCCACTGCGAGGTCAACGGCAGCTACTCCGGGCCGATTGCGGGCCATCGGGAGCTGCCGGCTGCCAGAATGGTGAACCCTGTGGTCGTGGGCGCTTCGACGAACGTCCCGGGCGTCATGACAGGGAAGGACCAGGCTGCGGCGTATGACATCGAGTACACGGTTCGCGTAGTTCACTGACCGGAAGACACCGGCGTCCCAAAGAGTAAACCGCAGGCCCAGTCGACGAACTCCTGCTCGAACGTGTGGCGAGGCCATAGCGGCGTGCCACCTCGGAAATACTGCTGCCTGGAGCTGTCGCCGCGTCGAGCAGCGCTCGCCTCTGCTCCAAGATGAACTTGCGTCGTCGACCTGGCTCAGCAGGCTCGAATTTCATGGTTTCTGACATCGGAACGTAACCGTCCAGCTTTCGACGCCTCGCGAGGATCGGCGCAACGAGCGATCGTGCGCGCGTGGCGAACAAGCACGGGCGTGAGTTCTGGGCAGAGCTGAGCGCGGAAGTCGACGCGGGGCGTTCGATCGACGCGGTGAGCAAGCGTCATGGCGTCCGCCCGAAGACGCTCTCGTGGTGGCGTTGGAAGCTGAACCAAGCGCCAAGCCCACCTGCGCGGAAACGCGGCAAGGCCGAGTTCCTGCCGGTCGTCGTGAGCGAGGGCTACGCAGGGCGCGGTGGCGAGGTGCTCGAGGTGCTCGTTGACGACGTGCGCGTCCGTCTCGAAAGCGGCACAGATGTCGCGTACGTGGCGCGGCTCGTCGATGCGCTTCGACGCTCATGTTGACGCTGGGTCCGCGCACCAAGGTTTTCGTCGCGCGCGACGCGGTTGATCTGCGTCGTGGTCACGACGGCCTGTGTGCGCTCGTCAGCGGCGCGCTCGCGCTCGACCCGTACAGCGGCCACTTCTTCGTCTTCTTCGGCAAGCGTGGAGACCGCGTGAAGATCCTCTTTTGGGACCGCGGCGGCTTCGTCGTGTACTACAAGCGCCTGGCGAAGGGGCGCTTTCGGATGCCGAAACCGAGCGCGGACGCAGACCGCGTCGAGCTCGACGGCACGGAGCTCATGATGTTGCTTGGTGGCTTCGACGTGAGGCGCGTGACGCGCATCAGCGCCTGGGAACCGAAGCGCCAGCGCACGGCCTGAGCTGAAAACAAAGGAAAGTCGATCACTTGGCGCGGGGGATCGACGAACG
>JAEYVE010000142.1 GCA_023432025.1 Pseudomonadota bacterium | reverse complement strand
CCGTGAAGCTGCATTGGTCGTCGCCACCGCCCGCCTCCTGCTCGCGCTGTTCGTGCCCGCCATCGTGGCGATGGCCATTGGGCGTCTCTCCGCGGACCCCACGCTGAGCCTCGGGTTGATGTTCGGCTTGGGGAGCGTGATTGTCGTCTGCCAACAGCTGGCGCAGCGAGGGATCGTGCCGCTGGCCACGCACGTGTTGTTGGGCGGCGGGCTGCTCACGATGATGATTGGCCTCTGGAGCTTCGGCGGGGTGACGACGTCGAACTGCTCGGGCCTCCCGGTCGTGGTTTTGTACGCGGCGGTCTTTCGCGGTTGGCGCACGGCTGCGCTGTACGCTGCGCTGGCCGCCTTCGGGGTGTGTTTGCTCTCCGTGGGCACGCTGCAGGGTTTCGTGCCGCCTTCGCCGTACCCGTCGTCCGTCGGCTCCAGCGCGCTCACCGTGGTGATGAACCTCTCCGCCGCCACGGCGGCGCTGTACTTGGCCGATCGGCAACGTCGTGACGCGCAGCACGCCGCCGAGCGTGCGGCGCGCGTCGCGCAGTCCAACCACGAGCGCTTGGAGCAGCTCATCGCCGAGTCGCCGGACGGCTTGGCTTGGTTCGACGCGCGGGGGCGCCTCATGGAGGCGAATCCGGCGTTCTGTCGCATGTGCGCTTGCTCTCCTGCTCGCTTGATCGGCCTCGCGGTGGGGCAGTTGGATCGCTTTACGCAAGAGAGCCGCGTGGACGCAGTGCGGGCGATGGAGCGGCTCGCTGGTGGCTCCGCCGAGCAACGCTTCGGTTTGCGCGGAGAGCCGGGGCGCGACTGTGTGGTCGAGGTGAACGCCAAGCGTGTGCGCTTGCCCGACGGGACGGAGGCGTTTCAGTGGAACGCGCGTGACGTGACCGAGCGCGAGGTGGAGCGCGAGGCGCGCGAGCGGCTCGCCGTGGAGTTGCGCGAGGCGCGCCGCCTGGAAGACATTGGGCGGCTCGCCGGCGGCGTTGCGCACGACTTCAACAACCTGCTCACCGCCGTGAACGCCAACGCGCACTTGCTCGGCAAGGAGGCGTCCTTGCCCGAGCGAGGGCGCAAGCAGCTGGACGTGATTACGCAAGCGGGCGAGCGCGCGGCGGCGCTCACGCAGCAGCTCTTGGCGTTCGCGCGCAGGCAGGTATTGGCGCCGCAGCCGCTCGAGCTGGGCGCCTCCATTCGAGGCATGTCCACTCTGCTCGAGCAGATGCTCGGCGAGTCCATTCGTTTGCGGCTCGACATGGGGGAGCGCCCCGTTTGGGTGGAGGTGGACAGTACGCGGCTCGAACAAGTGATTGCGAATCTGGCCATCAACGGTCGTGACGCGATGCACGAGGGCGGCGTGCTCACGATTGATCTCGGGCGCGTCACGCTCGGGGACCACCCCGTTCTTTCTGCGGGACCCTACGCGCGGCTTTGCGTGAGGGACTCCGGCGTGGGGATGGACGCCGCGACGGCAGCGCGCGTCTTCGAGCCCTTCTTCACGACCAAGGCCAAGACGAAGGGCACCGGCCTGGGGCTCGCCACCGTGCACGGCATCGTGCGACAGAGCGGCGGGCAGATTTCGGTTCACAGCCAAGAAGGCGAGGGTACGACGTTCGAAGTGTACCTGCCCGAGATCGAGCCACCGGAGCAGGTGACCGTCGTGCCCGCGCTCGAAACGACACCCGCTCCGGCCGAGGTCGGGGGGACCGTGCTCGTGGTGGACGACGAGCCGCTCGTCCGTCAGACGGTGGAGAGCGTGCTCGAGCTGTCGGGCTTCGACGTGCTCGCCGCCGATGGGCCCGAGGAGGCAGCGGAGCTCATGAGCGGGGTCGAGCGTCAGCTCGATCTCTTGGTGACGGACGTGGTGATGCCCGGTGAGTCGGGGCCGGAGCTTGCGGCGCGCCTGCGGACGCGCTGGCCCTCGCTCCGCGTCATTTTCATGTCGGGCTACGCGGATGACTTGAACACGGGGCGCTGGCAGGTCGTGCCGCCGTCCCACTATTTGCAGAAGCCGTTTACTCCGGGCGAGCTGCGCGGGCTCGTCGCGGAGGTGATGGCGAGCCCGGCGGCGGCCGGGTCAGCCGACGAGTCCTGACTCCGTCAGGGCGCGGCCGCGGTCGCTCGCTCGTCTTCGGGGAGCGCGCCGAGCGCTTTCAAGCGTTGGCGGGTGACGCGGGCAGACACCTCGCTGGCGTCGATGCCGGCCCAGCGCCTCCCGAGGCGGTGGGCAGCGACGAGCGTCGTGCCCGAGCCGCACATGGGATCCAAGACTCGGCTCGTGGGCAACGTGGCGGCGCGCACGATGCGCTCGAGGAGCGCCTCTGGTTTTTGCGTGGGGTAGCCGGTCGCTTCTTGGACGAGGGGTGTGTTGGCGCGCATGGCAGGGATGTCCGTCCAAACGCTGCCGAGCCGTCGCCCCTCGTCCGCGTAGTAGCGGTACGTTTTTCCGCCCAGCGTGCGTTCGCGGTAGCGGCGCCCTTCCGCGTCCACGGACTTGAAGTGCATGCGGAGGCTGGTTTCGGCGTAGGGCTCACGGAGCTTCGGATCGGCGTTCTGCCAAATGAAGTCTGGGCCCCGTGAAAAGACGAGGATGGTTTGGTGCGTCATGCTGGGGCCGTTGCGGCGCCGGCCGCCGTTGCCGGGGACCCAGATGATTTCGCCGACGAAGCGGCCTCGTCCGAACAGCGACTCACAAAGCACTTTGGCCTCGTGCACCGTGCGGTGGTCCAAGTGGAGCCACAGCGTGCCGCGTTCACTCAGCGCGTCGCGCATGGCCTCGAGCCGCGGCCCGAGCATGCCGAGAAAGGCGTCGAGGCCGCCCCAGGCGTCGTGATACGCGGGCTCGCCGTTCGAGCGGTCCCCTGGGCCACGTCGCGCGCTACGCGTACCTCCGGCGTTGTACGGCGGATCGACGTAGATGAGGTCGAAGAGGCCGCCCTGCGCTGCTACGGGGATCCAATCGACGCAATCACCGAGGGCCAAAAAGCCTGCGCTCACGTGCCCTGATCGTCCGCTCGGAGGTGCTGGGTGGCGCTTCCTGCGTCCTCGGTGCGACCGGGCGATGCTGCGGGAGCACCGTGCTCTGGCGCGACTGGGGCGAGCGGAGAAACGCTCTGGGGCGACGTGGAAGATGCCGCCGACTGAGCTCGAACCTCCGCCGACGTGGCTGGCGAGACGTCGTGAGACGCGAGCGCGCCCGACGCAAGCGCGCCCGACGCAAGCGCGCCCGCGGCCAGAGGGGAGCCGGGCAACGTGGCCACGACTTCTTCGTCTTCTCCCGCGAGCGGCGTGAGGTCGAACGGATCGTCCGTGGCGATTTGGGCCAAGAGCTCTTCCAGCGGAGCGTTCAACGAGGGCAGCGGCGTGAGCCACTCCCAGTGGGGGCCGCCGCCCAGACAACCTCGCACCGCGTCTTCGGGGCGGCATGCGATGCGCATGTGCACGTGATCGGCGTGCGGGAGGCTGTCTCCCGGCTGGAGCATGACCGTTTGCGCGCGCCAAACGAGCTCCAGATCCGTCTCACGCGCGAGCGCGTAGTCGATGATGAGCGCCTCGAGCGCTCGGCTGATGAACAAGAATTGGACGTCGATGTCCGGATCCGTGAGCAGCGCCTTGAAGAAGAGCCACTGTCGCTCCACGTCCAAGCGGATGTAGCGACCGTCCTCGAGCGCGGCGAGCCCGTCTGCGGCGATGGGAATGAAGCCCGGGTTCGTGATGGGCGCGCCGCTGGGCGTCGTGACGTACAGCAAGAAGTCGACGTCTCGACCCGTGCGGTGCGAGGCGTGGCGCGGGATTTTTCCGCCGCGGGGACCGGACAGATCTCCGACCACGAGCGGCGCGCCGCCGGGTCTCTCGGCGGCGACGGTGGCCGCCGCGCGCATGATGGCCGACACCAAGCCAGGCTGGCCGTGGTGCGAGTCGCTGGTGGGGCGGAAGCGCCGGAAGCCTTCGCCTTGGCGGGGCAGCTCCGTGCTTTCGGTGAGCACGCCGCCGTTGGGAACACCTATCGATCCGCCCAGGGCGGGCGCGAGCGGGTTCGGCATGCCCAAACACGCGGTGGACGAGAGCGCTGCCAGGGCCGTCGTGACGAGGCGCGAGCGCGGGTTCATGGCTTGGCCTCGTGGTGCCCGCTGACGTAGCCCAGGATGGCGCGCTCGATCTCGCGCAGCGACTCGCGCGACTGGAACGTTTCCGCGAGGCCCCAGTTGCCGCCGCGACTCCGCACGTAGCCGAGCTCGGCGAAGGCGAGGTACGCGTTGGAGAGCAGGGGCTTCGAGATGGACTCTCGTCGCTCGATGACGCCGTCCAGGTACATGCGATGTCCGACCGACAGCGCTTCTTTGACGAGGTCCTTTTCGCTGAGCTCTTCGCCGAGGAGCGCCTCCAAGCTGCGGGCTCCAACGGCGTAGCCCTCCACGAAGTTCTGGAGAATGGATACGTACGTCGCGAGCCAAGCGCGCCCGTCCCAACCGGCTTCGCCGGGGCCGGGCGAGAGGAGATCTCCCGAGCGCGCGAAGTGCCCGTCCGCGACCATTGCGGCGACCGTGGCGTCGAAGATTTCTTCGAAGGGTGCGTCTGCCCGGAAGCGAAACTCGTGCTTGAACAGGCGGGACGCCCAGTGGACGCGCTCGCGCACCACGCTGATGTCCGTCGGCTCGCCGCCTGCGTTCAGCGACTTGGCGACGAGCCCCCGCTCGACGAAGAAATGAACGATGATGTTCTTCGACGTGTCGAGCTGAAGCCGTCGGCTCTCGACGACCGCGTAAATGGAGCGAGCACCCTCGACGGCACCTTCCCGCGCGGCCGCGGAGTGGGACACGTCCAAGAGCTCGGCGTCCACGAACATTTGCAACGCCTCGCGGACGGCCGTGTGGCGCAGCTCGCCGGAGGGCAGCACGGTCGCGTTGCTCACGCGCGCTCCGAGGCGGCGGAGCACGCCCAAGAGGCGCTCGGCGCGCGCGATGATTTCTTCCTCGGAGATGCCGCGCCGCGAGTGACTGAGCAGCGCCATGGCGACGAGCGAGCCGGGCGTGACCGCGGTGACGCGGTTGATTTCGTCCATGACGCGGTTGCCGAGGCGCGTGACCACGGCGCGGCGCTTGGCGGGACGCAGCACGGCGTCTCTCGCGATGCCGAGATCTCCCGCGATGTCGTCGATGGTCATGGGCTGCCCGAACTGCAGGTTGATGCGGCCGTAGCGGTGCCGCAGCACCTCGCGCGCCGAGAGCAGATCGGCCGCGTCTTCTTTTTTCTTTTCGCCGCCGCTCACTTCGCGCTGGTAGCTGTCCGCCTCGATGACACGTTCGTAGCCGATGCTCACCGGAACGAAGAACACCTTTTGCTGTGGGACGGCCAGCGCTGCGTCCACGATCATGTTCAAGAGGCCGTATTTGGGCGCCAAAAGCTTGCCGGTGCGGCTGCGCCCGCCTTCCAAGAAGAGCTCGATGGGGAAGCCGTCGCGAATGAGGCGGCGCACGTAAGCGTCCACCACGGCCGCGTAGAGGCGATCTCCCTTGAAGCTGCGCCGGATGAAGAAGGCGCCGCCCCGACGAAAGACCGGACCGACCGGCATGAAGTTCAGGTTGTCGCCCGCCGCGATGCACGGGATCGGCAGGTTTCTGACGTAGAAGAAGTAACTCAGCACCAAGTAGTCGATGTGACTCTTGTGGCTGGGGAGGAGAATCATGGTCCCCTCCTTCGACACCCTGCGAATGACGTCGATGTCCTTCGGGCTGAACTCGATGCCGCGGTAGATTTTGTTGAAGCCCCAGTTCAGCGCGAACTCCAGGCCCTTGATGACGTTCAAGTTGGGCAGCGCCTGGAGCTCCTTGAGCATCGAGAGCGCCTTGCCGACGTTGGCCTTTTTCGCCTCGGGATCATTGCCGGACAGGTCGTCGATGACCTCGCGCATGCGGGGGCTGCGCACGATTTCCGTGCGCACGCGCTCCGCGGCTTTTTCGGCAGGGCCCACCACGGCGCGGCGTTCGCGCTCGAGGCGACGAAGCACGGCGTAGGTGAGCCTTCGTACGAGCACCTCGTCGGAGAGGCCGGGGTTGTCCCGGACGAGCTCGGAGATTTCGAGTGGCTCCGCGGTGCGGAGCGCGACGTGCTTGAAGTTGTAAGCAAACTGACCGAGAGCGCGCGCTGGCGTCGGCCAATGACGTGGGCCGAGGAGCAGGTCCATGGGACGCAGGCCCAGCTTGTCGGGGCCCTTCGACCACACGAAGACGAGCGGCAAAAGAATGAGCGGGCGCTCGCTCTTGCGCTGAATGTCGATGAGGGCGCGCACCAGCTCGTCACCCTCTTGCATGCCGCGTCCGCCCGTAGCTCCCGCGGCGACGTCCAACACGCTGGGAGGCCGTTTCAAGAAGAGCGCAACGCTGCCGCCATGCCCTATGGCGTCGTCGAGCTCCTCTCGTACTTTGCTTTGACCCCGCTGGAGCACACGGCTCAGGAGGCGGCCGGGGCCACGGGGACCCATGCGGGGGTTCAGCACCCAGAGGCCCAAGTCGTTGACGTAGCGAATGGGCGGCAGATTATTTTGCTTCGTCAGGTGATCGAGCGCGAGGAAATCCAACCAATTGAGGTTTCTGAGAACGTAGAGCACGCTGCCGCGCTCGCAGAGCGCGCGGACTTGGTCGGCCCAGCCCTCGTCGACCTGAATGTGGTCGAAGAAACGCCGATAGAGAGCCTGGAGGGCGGCGGGCGGTTCGTAGGGGCGGGTCAGCTCGGGTTCACGCATGGCGACTGGAGTGGCAAGCGGTGGATTCCAAGGCAGAACCGTGAACTGGTTTGACCGCACCAGCGTAGGTCGCTCCCCGAGATCTTCGCAAGCCGCGAGGCGCGTGATAGCAGGGCCGCCCGAGGCGCCTTTCCGCGCGCGGGCGAGCGACCCTTCCGACTCGCTCGGGCGGGCCCCAGCCGCGAAGGGGCGTCGGGAAATCGAGCACGTGAGCAATGTGACCAAGACGGATTCGCGGCGACGCGTGGACGCCTCGCTGCGTTGGCTCGGCGCGCTGGGGATAGCCCTTTTTGCCTTGGTGTCGACTGCCTGCAAGCGAAAGGAAGCGACCGAGGCGAGCCCGTCGGCTGCACCTTCCGCGACGCCGGAAGCTCCCGTAGCACCGCCGCCGCGCTGCGCGCCGGCGAAGGACGCCACCACCTTCGCCATTCGTGGTCGACAGAAGCCGCTCGACGAGGCCGAGGCGGGCATCGACTTGCCGTACGCCGCCGAGGTGGGCACGGCGGCGGCTCGCGCTGGTGGTTTCGCTCTCGGGGCTTTGCGTTACGACGACGGCGCGCCGCACGCACTCGTGGCGCTGAGCGACGGCGAGGGCAAGCACAGCCAGTTCGTAGAGCTCGGACGTGTTCATGGTCCGGCGGATCCACCTCAAGTGGCGTCGCGTGGAGACGAAGTGTTCGTGGCCGTCGTGGGCAGCGACGCAGCGGGCCCGACGCTCCGCCTCGCGCGCTTGGATGCCAGAGCGCCGAACGTCGCCTCGTCTTTGACGTGGTGCGCGGAGGTGCAGCAAGGCCGCGACGATTCCTCTGCCTTCTCGATCGCCGTGCGGCCCAGCGAGCCTGGCGGGGTGCTGGTTTGGGACGAATACGACTCCGAAGAAGAGCGCGCCGTCGTGCGCTCCATCGCGTGGAGCGGCGAACAATGCGGCAAGGTTCGGTCTCCGACGCGCTTGAGCCCTGCGGGAGCAGACGCCGAGGCGCCGAGGGTCGTCGCGCGCTCTGGGGGTTATTGGCTCGCCTGGCTCGCGCCGGAACGAGCGGCGTCTTCCCCTGCTGCGGACGCGACACGCGGAGAGAGTCCGGAGGGTTCGCCCAAGTCGTCGGCGGACCTCGAGAGCGTCGTGGATCTGGTGCCGCGAGGGCTCGTGCTGGCCCCGCTCGACACGCGTGGGGAGCTCGCTGGAGAGCCGCGGCGGGTGACCGAAGCGGGCGCGCACGTCGTCGCCTTCGAGCTTACGGCAACCAGCGACGGGAGCGCCCTTCTTGCTTGGCGCGACGATCCCACGGCCCCAGGCGCCGAAGGTAGAGCCGTTTCTCTGGCGTGGATAGCGCTCGACGGCTCGGTGGCTCGCCATCGGCTCGAGGACGAGCGCTTCGCGGCGGGGGCTCCGATGCTCTCCGTGGACGCGCGGGGTGTTGCTTGGTTGGCGGTGGCGTCCGCGGACTCGGAGGTGCTGCTCGGAGTTGCCACCAAGTCGGGTGTCGCGGAGCTCGAGCCGGAGCCGCGTCTCGCTTCGAGGCAGCTCTTGGCCGCCCACGACGGACGAGTCTTGTTCGCTGAGCCGAGAGGACTCGACGCGACGCTCGGGGTACTGCGTTGCACGCCGCGCGCGCGCTGACGCATTTCGAGCGCCCGTCAGAGGGTGGATATTTCGGCTGCGGCGGGCATCGGTTGAGGGATACTGAATGCCATGAAACGTGCCTGTGTTTTGCTCGCGCCGGGCTTCGAGGAGATCGAGGCCGTGACCGTCATCGACGTGCTCCGGCGCACCGAGGTTCACGTCGAGATCGCCGCGGTGGGAGCTCCTGGCTCCGAGGCGACGCCGCTCGTCACCGGCTCTCACGACATTGCCGTGCGCGCGACGACGCGAGCCGAAACGGTGAACGCCGCCGAGCTGGACGCTTTGGTGCTCCCCGGCGGGCTGCCGGGGGCTCATCACCTGCGCGACGATCCAACGGTGCAGAAGTTGATCGCCGAAGCGCACCGCGCCGACAAGCTGGTGGCGGCCATTTGCGCCGGCCCCGTTGCGCTCGAGCGCGCGGGTGTGCTCGAGGGACGAGCAGCCACGTCGTTTCCCGGCACCGCTCTGCCTTCAGCGCGCTACTCGGAAGCGCGCGTCGTGGTGGATGGGCGCGTGGTCACCAGTCGAGGACCGGGCACGGCGCTCGAGTTCTCCCTCGAGCTCGTGCGGCGCCTCGTTTCGGATGCCGTCGCTGACAAGCTTTCACGCACCATGTTGGTCAACGTTGAGTGATCCGTTCTCCCGAGTCGCTCTCAAGTGGTTCAACCGGCTAGACGAGGCGAGCTAGCTGTTGGAAGCGGGCGAACCAGCTGCCCCCGAGCGCGTGCACGTGTGGTGTGAGACTGTGAAAATTGTGGTGCGGGGTCTTCTGTGCCCGTGTGGTATGGGCAAAGGCGAAGCATGACCGAGTCGCGCATCGAACTTCGTCCGTCGTCCCGAACGCTCAGCGCCGAAGAGCGCGCCGAGCGCATGAAGAACCTGGGCTTCGGGAGAATTTTCACCGAGCACATGGTGACCATCCGGTACGACGAAGATGCCGGTTGGCACGGAGGGGCGTTGGTTCCGTACGCGCCAATCCAGCTCGAGCCGTCCGCGTCGGTGCTGCACTACGGGCAAGCCATCTTCGAAGGCTTCAAGGCGTACCGTCAGCCGGACGGCGGCGTCGCTACCTTCAGACCTCGGGCGAATGCGCTGCGCTTCGCCTCTTCGGCGCGTCGCTTGGCCATGCCGGAACTCCCGGAGGATCTCTTCATCGAAGCGGCGGACGTGCTCATTCGACACGAGCGCGGCTGGGTTCCGCCTGCGCTGGGTGAGAGCTTGTACCTGCGGCCGCTCATGATCGCGACGGAGGCCGTGCTCGGCGTGCGGCCCGCCAAGCAGTACTTGTTCTTGCTCTTCGGCTCGCCTTCGGGAGCTTACTTTCCCAAGGGCGTGAAGCCCGTGTCGGTGTGGGTGTCGACGGAGTACACGCGGGCCGCGCCTGGTGGCACCGGCTTCGCAAAGTGCGCCGGTAATTACGCGGCGAGCCTCGTGGTGCAGCAAGAGGCCAACCGCCAAGGTTGTGAGCAGGTGGTGTGGCTCGACGCCATTCGACGCCAAGAGGTCGAAGAAATGGGCGGTATGAACCTATTCTTCGTCTACGTGAGTGGTGGGCGGACCAAGCTCTTCACGCCGCGCCTGACGGGAACGCTGTTGCCCGGTGTCACGCGGGACAGCATTCTGAGCCTCGCGCGCGACATGGCACTCGACGTCGAAGAAGGCACGCTCACCGTCGAAAAGTGGCGGAAGGACGTGGAGAGCGGCGCCATGACCGAGGTGTTCGCCTGCGGTACGGCGGCAGTCATCACGCCCGTGGGCCAGGTCAAGGGCGCGTTCGGCGAGCTCACGATTCACGGCGGAGAAACCGGCCCCGTTGCCGCCGAGCTGCGGGAGCGGTTGCTCGCTCTGCAACACGGTCAAGCTCCGGACCCGCACGGCTGGATGCACCGCGTCTGCTAGTAGCCGACGCTCGGCACTCAGAGCTTGCTGTGCCCAAGGGCGCGGGAGCTCACATGCGCAGAACGGCGCAGAAGCACGCAGAGCTCACGTGGGGCGAAAACACGCGACGTGGCGGCCGCTGCCTGGAGGGACCTCGACGAGAGGTGGCTCCTCGGTGCGGCAACGGTCGATTTCGCGTGGGCAACGGGTGACGTAAGGGCAGGCGCGCGACGGACTTCGCGGGTCGAGCGCGGCGCTCTCGAGCGCCCAGCGCAAACGACGGCGCTGTCGGTCCAAGAGGGAGTCGTCGCTCGAGCGCGGCGCGCTCGAGGGCGCGCCGCTCGGCGGTGGCTCGGAGGGGCGAGGCTGCGAGCCGGCCTCCAGCGAGCGCTTCACGAAGGCGCTGGTGTACGGGTGCAGCGGAGCGGAGACGAGCTGCTCGGGAGGGCCGACCTCCACCACGCGCCCCGAGAGCAGAATGGCGACGCTGTCTGCGATGTGTCTCACGCGGAGGATCGTTGGCTCCGCCAGCAGAACCGCGACGCCCGACGCTCGCGCGGCGGCGAGGAGAGCCTGCAGCGAACCTACGTCCGCCGAATCTCCGAGTCCTGCGATGCGCGGGGTGTCCAAGAGCAAGAGTTTCGGGCGAGCAGCGAGCGAACGCAGCACGTCCACTCTCTGGGCTTCCCCCACGCTCAGCTGATCGGCGCGACGGTCGAGCAGGGCAGAGGCCAGCCCGAGGCGCGCGATGAAGCGTGAAGCTTCCGCGTCATCGGTGTCGGACGGAACGCGCGACAGCGGCTCGGAAAGGAGCTCGCGCACGGTTTTGTGGGGCGCGAGGGCGGTGGCCGCTTCCTGGGAGACCAGCTGCATGTAGCGCCGTGCGCGCCGCTTGCGCCGATCCGAAGCGCGCGTCAGGTCTTCTCCAGCGAACGAGACTTCACCGAACGTGACAGGCAAGAGGCCGGCCACCAGCTCGAGGAGGCTGGTCTTTCCGCTTCCGTTCTCACCGACGAGGGCGACGATTTGTCCGCGTTCGACGCGAAGCGTTGCGCCGTCCAGGGCCAAGACGCGCCGTGTTCTTCGAAGCCACCCCGAGCGACCTCGAACGGTGCCCACCCGTTCGAGCCGAAGCAGCGAGCCACGAGACGGCGTTCTCTCGCTCGGCTTGGGGAGGGGAGGGAAGTCCTGCGGCGCGGGCATGCTCCCCGGGCGAGCTTCTCCGAGCAGGCGATGCACGGTGGCCAACGCGATGAGGGGCTCCGCCGTTCGGTCCCAAGCTACGACGCGCCCCCCGCC
>JAEYVE010000033.1 GCA_023432025.1 Pseudomonadota bacterium | reverse complement strand
CGGGCGGCGCCGGCGGCTCGGGCACCGGCGGCACGCCTGGCGGCGGCGCGGTGCCGGGCACGTCCGGCTACGACTGCACCCCCGCCAGCGGTACCGTGCCTTCTTTGCAAGCCACGCCCGTCGTCGGCAGCCTGAGCCAACCCCTCTGGGTCGCCCACGAGCCCAACGGCGCGGCGGGTCGCATCTTCGTGCTCAGCCGCCTCGGCACGATTCAAATCATCGAAAACGGCGCGCTCGTCTCCACGCCGTTCCTCGACTTCAAGAGCAAGGTGGTGGCTGGAGCTGCCGGCGGAGACGAGCGCGGCGCGTTGGGCATGGCGTTCCACCCCGACTACGAAAACAACGGGCTTTTCTACGTCCACTACAGCGACGCGGCCGATCCGAACAACTCGGGCGACTCAATCATCGAAGAGTACAAGGTCAGCGGCGATCCCAACGTGGCGGACGCTACGAGCGGGCGACGCGTCCTGCGCGTCGAGCAGCCCGTTCACAACGTCGCGGCGTTCAAGAACCACAAGGGCGGCGCCATCAACTTCGGCGCGGACGGCTTTCTGTACATCGGGCTCGGAGATGGCGGCGGCGGCGGAGATCCGTTCGGCAACGGTCAAAGCCTGACGTCCTTGCTCGGAAAGATGCTGCGCATCAACCCCGTTCTCAGCGGTTCGGACGCCTACACCATTCCGCCGGGCAACTTGAAGGACACCCAAAGCGCCGCCGCGCCGGAAATCTGGGACTACGGTCTGCGCAATCCGTTCCGGAGCACCGTCGACGGCTGCACGGGAGATCTCTACATCGGCGACGTCGGCCAAGACGCTTGGGAAGAGGTCAACGTCGAGAAGCCCGGCGAAGGAGGCAAGAACTACGGCTGGAAAATCATGGAAGGCGAGCACTGCTACCAGCCATCTTCCGGATGCGACCAAACCGGTATCACCTTGCCCGTCCTCGAGTACGACAGGCAAGCGGGACAATCCATCACCGGCGGCGCCGTCTACCGAGGTGCCGCCATCCCGGCGCTGCGTGGCTCCTACATTTACGCCGACTTCCAGTCGAGCGCGATTTGGCGAACCACGTTCGATCGCAACACGGGCACGGCGTCGACGCCCGTCAGCATCCGTCAGGATCTGAACAACGTGACCCAAATCGCCGCCATCAACACCGGCGCCGACGGCGAGCTGTACATCACCTCGCTCACCGGAACGGTCTACAAGCTCGAAGCCGAGCAGTAATCGGAGCAAGCGCAAAGAAAGCCGGACGTCCGCTTCACGCAGCGCGTCCGGCTCTTTGCTTTTCATGAAGCGCTCGCAGAGACCCGCGCCTTCTTGCGCTCAAAAGAACCGACGCGCTTGCGCGAACGCCTTGAGCTGGGCAATGGCCTCAGCGGCGCCGCTGGGGAACGCACGAAACGCCACGTCGAGGTGCGCGTCTGCGGTGCGCACGGCGTCGATGCTGACGAACGGCAAGAGCAGCTGCACGATGCGGCGCGCGCCGTCCGCGCTCAGCAAAGGAAGCTGCATCAAGTCGAGCACGATGCGGTCCTTTTCCGCCGACACCAAGAACGGCGGACGCTTCGGCATGTAGCTCACGAGATCTCCGGGACGGCTCAGATCGAGCGCGCCGGAGCGCAGAAGCGCCGCGATGGGCGTCTCGGAGCCCTCGTCCAGCACCTTGAGGCGCACGTCCAGCAGTCGAACGTGCACGACGAGCTCCTCGGCGCTCAAGTCCAAGCGCTCCACGAACACCGTGGCGGAGGCGCGCACCGGCGTCTTCATCAGATCGAGGCTGGCGGCGACGTGCACTCCGGGTGGCCGCGCTTCGATGCTCAGGTCTCGCGGCGCCTTGGCTCCGCCGAGCGCCTTGGCCAAGTACTCCAGCGCCACGAGTGGCACACCCACCTTGAGCGACACGGCGTTCTTGGCCACGCGCAAGAGCTCCTCCGGGTGCTTCCGAAGGTATCCACCTGCCGCCTGCACCAAGCGCTTCGCGTCCAACCGCTTCATCGGCGCGGCACTATAGCATTGCTCCCATTTCGGAAATGGCGCGCGCGAACGTTTGCAGGAAACCGCGTGAAATGTGCGAACCCGAGGGCACGTCGGAGGAAACGTACGCTGCTGGCCCGCGGGAGCGGACGAACCGCGGGCCCCCGCGCCGAGGCCACCCGTGAGTCGCTGGCGTCCACCGCGCGCTCGGTCACACTGAAGGATTGGCGCCATGGCAGGAACCAAAGTCTTGACCGAGCACGTGCACGACACGCTCGCGCGTCACCTCTTGGTGGACGGCTACTCGTTCGTCATCGATCTGGAGGCGAGCCACGGCTCGTTCATCGTCGACCGAGTGAGCGGGCGCGAGTACCTCGACTTCTTCAGCTTTTTTGCGTCCAACCCCCTCGGCTTCAACCACCCGCGCATGCTCGAGGGAGACGTTCAGGAGCGGCTGCGGCGCGCCGCCACGACGCGCATCGCCAACTCGGACGTGTACACGACGTACCTGGCGGAGTTCGTGGCGACACTGTCCAAGAGCGCAGCGCCGCCGGAGCTGCCGCACTATTTCTTCATCGACGGCGGCGCTTTGGCCGTCGAAAACGGCATGAAGGTCGCCTTCGACTGGAAGGTGCAGAAGAACCTCGCCGCCGGGCGTTTCCGTCCGCACGGCCCCGAGCTCGGCACGAAGATCCTGCACTTCGAAGGCGCGTTCCACGGTCGCTCCGGCTACACGCTGAGCGTCACCAACACCGATCCGGTCAAGACCAAGTACTTCCCCAAGTTCGACTGGCCGCGCGTGGCGGCGCCGTTCATTCATTTCCCGCTGGACGCGCGCGAGCTGGAGCAAGTCGCGCTCGCCGAGCGGCGCGCGCTGGAAGCCATCGAGGCGGCGTTCGACGAGCACGCGGGCGACGTCGCCGCCATCCTCATCGAGCCCATTCAAGGCGAAGGCGGAGATCGCCACTTTCGCTCGGAGTTCTTGCGCGCGCTGCGACGCATCGCGGACGAACGCGAGGCGCTGCTCATTTTCGACGAGGTACAAACCGGCGTCGGTTTGACGGGACGCTGGTGGGCCTACCAGCACATGGACGTGCAGCCCGACGTACTCTGCTTCGCCAAGAAAATGCAGGTGGGCGGCGTGTTCGTCTCCACGCGCGTGGACGACGTGCCGGAAAACGTGTTCGCGGAGCCCAGCCGCTTGAGCAGCACGTGGGGCGGAAGCCTGGTCGACATGGTGCGCTGCACCCGCATCCTCGAAGTCATTCAAGAAGAGCGCCTGCTCGACAACGCAGCCGCGCGCGGCGTCGAGCTGCTCGCCGGCCTGCACCGGCTCGAAACTCGCTTCGAAGGCGTCGTCACCGCCGCGCGCGGCCTCGGCCTCATGTGCGCGGTGGATTTGGCGAGCCGCGCCCTGCGCGACGCCGTGATCGAGCAGTGTTACGAGGGCGGCATGATCGTGCTGCCGTGCGGCGAACGCTCCGTGCGCTTCCGTCCCTCCCTCACGGTGCGCGCCGAGGAGGTCGAGGAGTGCGTGCGTCGCTTGGGCGGCGCCGTGGACATCGCCCTGCGCAAAACGGGCGTCGCACCGAGCGGCTCCGGTCTTCGTCCCTCGGTCGCGCCCAGCCGGGCCTGGGCGCCGGAGTCCCCCACCCTGCCCGCGTACTCGAGCGACGACAGCACCAAGACGGGCAGCACCAAGACGGGCTGAGCGACGCCTTTTCCAGGGGCGGCCCCGACCGAACGAGCGCGTCCGCTCCCGCGCTACGTCACCGTGAGACGACGCGCGCGGAAGCACTCATCAAACGCTCACAGAACTCACTCGGCGTCGATGCGCCAAACGGTGCCGCCGATGTTCACGACATACACCTCGCCCGCCAAATCCTGCGCGAACGCCGAAGTACCCACCTGCCACGACAAGTCCCCGGTGCGTGACGTCAGCTCCTGAGGGGCGGCACCGTCCCAACGGAACGTCCACACGCGGTCGCTGCCGTAGTCCGCATAAAAGTAGTGACCGCGAAGGCCCGGAATGGCCGAGCCACGGTAAACGTAGCCGCCCGTCACGGCGCTGCCGCCATTGTTGCTGAAGGTGGCGACCGGCAAGGTGAGCCCCGTCTCTGCGCAGCCCGTCGACGGGTTGAAGCAGCCCGTGCCTTCCATCACGTCCCAGCCGTAGTCTCGGTGTCCCACGCCGCGCGGCTCCACGTTGACCTCCTCGAGCGTGCCTTGCCCGACGTCCGGCAGGTACAGGTCGCCCGTACAACCGTCGAAGCTCCACCGGTACGGATTGCGCAAACCCCAGGCCCAAGCTTCGGGAACAGCCGTCGGCTGCACTTCCTTCAAGTTGCCCGGAGGGATCCCGTACTGTCCCGCGTCACGTTGATCCACGTCGATGCGGAGCATTTTTGCGAGCGGGCTCGCCAGGTTACGGGCGTTGCCGTACTGGTTGTTGGACCCGCCGCCATCGCCGAGCCCCCAGTACAAGTAGCCGTCCGCGCCGAAGGCAATGGTGCCCCCTTTGTGGTTGTTGGCCGGTTGCGGGAGCGTCGCCAAAATGCGCGCGGAGCCCGCATCCGCGACGTCCGGGTTGGCGGAGCTCACCTTGTACTCCACGAGCACGCTATCTCGGTCGCCGGCGTTCGGAATGCTCGAGCTGGACGTGTGATAGACGTAGAACGTGGCGTTTTGCGTGAAGCTCGGGTGAAACGCGATGCCGAGCACGCCGCGCTCGTCATAGGGGTAGTCGCCGTCGTCCTGCGCCGGACGCGCCGTTCGCGACGTGAGATCGAGGAACGGCGTCGACTGCACCGTTGCTTGACCGTTTTCCGCCTTCACGAGCTTGATGAGACCGTCCTGCTCGAGCACGACGAAGCGCCCCGCCGCGCCCGGAATGGGGGCCATGAAGACGGGCCGGGTGAAGCCGCTCACGAACTCCGTCAGCTTGAGGGGCGGAACGGCTCCTTCCGCCGGCGTGCAGTCGAAGCCTTCCGTGTGGGGTGGACGCGTGTCTTCCACGATTCCACCCGTGCCACCCGTGGCTCCGCCGGTGCCGCCCGTTCCCGGGCTGGCGCCGCTTCCGCTTGCGCCCGTGCCGCCCGTGCCGACATCTCCACCCGTTCCGCTGTTCGCCCCGGTTCCGCTCGCGCCGCTTCCGGTCGTATTGCCACCGGTGTTGATGACCTCGTCACCACTACTGCACGCGGCCAGGTAACCCCCTGCCGCGAACACCGCCAAGCACAACCAAGCGTTCTTGCGAGTCATGTCCAAGCCGAACCTCTCCTGCGGGCGCCTCATCGGCGCAAAAAAGCCAAAGCCACGTTCGTCACCTCGCGGCGGCGCGCAACCTAGCACGACGCTGGAATTTCCCCGCGCCCCTCGTTGCCCCAAGGCCAGCGTCATGCGATGCGAGCGCGCATGAAATCGCTCCGTTTGGCAGGGCTCGATGCCCGCGTCGTCACACCTGTGCCGCTCGGCGACGGGGCCGCTTCAGAACAGGCGGGCTGCGTCGTCCTGCTTCACGGTTACGGTGCGCCCGGAACGGACCTGGTTCCTTTGGCCCGTGAACTTCGTGCTCCCGCTGGAACTCGCTTCGTGTTCCCGGCCGCACCCCATGCACTCGAGATGGGTTTGCCCGCGCCGTACGCAGGCCGGGCCTGGTGGCACATCGACATGCTACGTCTTCAGATGGCGGTCCAAACCAGAAGCCTCGAGGCTTTGGCGAACCACCGCCCGCCGGGGATCGACGAAGCACGACAGGCCCTGTCCGCCTTCCTGGACGCGCTGTACGGCGAGCTCGGCGTCGCGCCAGAACGCCTCGTCTTGGGAGGCTTTTCACAAGGCGCCATGCTGTCGTGTGACCTGGCGCTCGCCGAAGAGCGGCCTTTGGCAGGTCTCGTCCTCCTCAGCGGAAGCTTCATTTCGCGCGCCGACTGGTTGGCGGGCATGGGCAAGCGCCAAGGTCTACCGGTGTTCCAAAGTCACTCGCCGGACGACCAGGTGCTCCCTCTGCAGCTAGCGGAGGAGCTCCACGCCGCGCTCCGCGCCGCCGGCGCGGACGCGGAGTTGGTGCGCTTTCGCGGTGGACACGGCATTGGAAACTCTGTCCTGGAAGGGCTGAGCCAGTTCCTCTCGCGCGTGCTTTCCTAAGGTGTGGGGCGGTGGTACTGGGGGCGGCTCGCGAGCGCCGGAGGGGACCGGCCCGCGCTGGGTGGCAAGCCTGATTTGTGGCCGACTTGGAGCAAGATCCCTTGAGCGAACCTCGAGAGCACAAAGACCCGGAGCTGGAGCGGATCGTCACGGACGAGGAAAGCTGCCTCGGTCGCGTTCTGACCCACCTCGATCAACGAGGAAAGGACCGAACGGAGTCCGCACGTTCGGCCATCGATTACGACGCCGAGCTCGTGTCGCTCCGCGACCAAATTGCCAGCGCGCGCGCGGAGGACGTGCCCCCGCTGCTCGAGCAAATGGAGCGCCTGCAGGCCCTCGCCTCGCGCCGCAGTGACCAAAGCGAGTCGCAGGTCGATCCACGCTCTCCGTACTTCGGCCGGATGGTGCTCCAGGAGGACGGGCGGAAGCGAGAAGTGCTCATTGGACGAGGCACCTACCTCGACACCAAGAGCGGCATCCGCATCGTCGACTGGCGCGACGCGCCCGTGAGCCGGCTCTACTACCGCTACGGCGAGGCCGAAGAATACGACGAAGTTTTCGGCGACCGCGAAGTCAGCGGTGAAGTCCTCGTGCGGCGCAGCGTCACCATCGCGGATCGCGAGCTCCGTCGCATTACGGCTCCCCAGGGCACCTTCGCTCACAGCAAAAAGCACGGCTGGATCCGCCTGGACGACTCGGCCACACGCCTTCATGGCGGCCAGGGCAGCGCCGTGCGCCCCGAGCAAAACACGCGCTCCGGCAAGCTCGGCGTCGGCGACGCGCACACCGACGCGGACGACAAGCACCTCCGCGAAATCACCCCGCTCATCGACAAGCGTCAGTTCGAGCTCATCACCAAGCCGGACTCCGGTCTGGTGGTGATTCAGGGCGGCGCCGGCAGCGGCAAAACCACCATCGGTTTGCACCGGCTGGCGTACCTCGCCTTCCGCGATCCGCGGCGCTTTCGGCCGGACAAAATGCTCGTCGTCGTCTTCAACGACGCGCTTGCCCGCTACATTTCGCAGGTTTTGCCGTCGCTCGGTCTGGAAGGTGTGGCCATCCGCACCTACCAGGACTGGGCCGCGCGTCAGCGCGCTACGCACCTTCCGGGGCTCCCGCGCCGGTACAGCGACGACACGCCCGGCACGGTGACGCGCTTGAAGAAGCACCCCGCGCTCCTCCGACTCATCGACGAGCGCGTCGGGGCGCTCGCGGCGCTGACGGACAAGGCCCTCACCGAGCTCACCACGCGAGATCCCGCCGTGGAAGCGGCCGTCCGCTCTTGGGCCGCCACCGCGAACCGCCCCTTCGCCCACCGCGTCAGCACCCTGCGTGGCTGGCTCGAAGGAGCGGAAAAGGACCTAGCCCCGGCGACGCGTCACACCTTGGCGCGTGAAATCGACCGGGCTGGCGCCCGCGCCAAAGATCCCGTCGGCGTTTGGGCAGACCTCTTGACCGATCGCAGGTTGCTCGGCGAAGGCTTCGCGCGCCTCGCGCCCGGAGACTTCACGGACGGGGATCTGGATCGCGTCCACGCTTGGTGCGTGCGCCACGTCACGCGCGCTCTCACGGAGCTCGAGGAACGCGCCGAGGCGCGCGAAGAAGCCCAAGCTCGCGGCGAGGAAAAACGCGAAGAGCGAAAGGCCGCACGAGAGCGCTTGGACGATGAGGAGCGCAAGGCGGCGCGAGAGCGCTTCGACGAAGACGTCGCGGAGCTGCGCGAGGCCGAGCGCGACGAGCGAAAATCGCCGCGCGACGCCGACGACGAGGGGAACGAAGGGGGCGTGGAGCTCGGCTACGACGAGGGCGTCGACCGGCGCGAGCTCGACGAAAAGGCGACCATCGATCGCGAGGACGACACGCTGCTCCTCCGCATCGTGCAGCGCCTGCGTGGCACGCTGCGCCGCGGACAAGTGGTCAAGGAGGCGCTCGTCTACGAGCACGTCCTCATCGACGAAGCGCAAGATCTCAGCCCCGTCGAGCTGGCCGTCATCGTGGACACCGTGAGCCGAGGCCAGAGCATCACGCTCGCGGGCGACACCGCGCAGCGCCTGCACATGGACAACGGCTTCTCGGACTGGAACACGGTGCTCGGTGAGCTGGGCCTCTCGCACGTCGAGGTGGAGCCGCTCAAGCTGAGCTACCGCTCGACCAAGGAAATCCTCGATCTCTCGCAGCACGTGTTGGGCTCACTCGCGCCCGCGGATCCACCGCGCGCCACGCGCAGCGGCGCTCCCGTAGAGCTCTTTCAACTCGGGCAAACCGGCGACGCCGTCGCCCATTTGAGCGAGGCATTGAGAGAGCTCATGCAAAGTGAGCCGCGCGCCTCGGTGGCCGTCATCGCGCGCTTCCCGGAGCAAGCGGACCTCTACTACGAGGGCCTGAAGAAGGGCGAGGTGCCCTACCTGCGCCGCATCACGGACCAGGACTTTCCCTTCAAGCCGGGCGTGGACGTCACGGACGTGCGCCAGGTCAAGGGCCTCGAGTTCGACTACGTCATCCTCGTCGAGACGAGCGAAGCTTCCTATCCGGAAGACGACGAATCGCGACACCTCCTTCACATCGGCGCCACACGGGCCGCTCACCAACTTTGGCTCTTGGTCAGCGGTAAGCCGAGCCGTCTCCTCCCCGAAGATCTGCGGGAGCGCGGCTATTGACCCGCGCGTCCGCTTGTGGCGAATGAGGCCCATGATTCGTACCGCGCAAGACGCCACGCGCCCCTCGGTCGTACGCGCTGTTTCGCTGGTGGCCTGCGCGCTCGCGCAGGTCGCCTGCGGCGGCGGCGCCACGCGCCACTACGGCGCGGACGACCCGACGCACGGCATCGAAGCGCCGCCACCGCCGCCGCCGCCGGAAACCGTCGAAGAAGTACCGAGCGATATCGTGCTCCGCGCGGCCCGGCCGTTCCACGGCGAGCGCACAGCCGACGGCGAAATGCTCGGCAAGAACGCGTTCCTGAGCGAGCTCGGTCGCGCCGACGCCATCTGCATCGGTGAGCGGCACGACTCGGCCAGCGACCACTACGCACAGCTCGCCGTGCTCCGCGGCCTCATCGAGCGTCAAGAGGTGGGCGGGTTCGACCTCGGCGTGGGCCTCGAAATGTTCGACGAAACGCAGCAGCCTGCGCTCGATCGCTTTTCGGCCGGTCGCATCACGCTGGAGCAGCTGGTCACGGAATCCGGCTACGAGGCGCGCTGGGGCTTTCCCATCCAGTACTACGCACCCCAGCTGGAAACGGCACGGAGCTCGAAAAATCCGCTTCTCGCCCTGAACGTCCAGCGCGCGCTGACGCGCGCCGTCGCTGAAAAGGGCCTGGACGACCTCCCGCCCGACGTCCGCAAGCGTTTGCCGGAGCTCCATCTGGACAGCGCCGAGCACCGCGCGCTCTTCGACGCGCTCATGGAGGGCCACCCGGAGCCGCACGGAGCCGCCCCCGCCTCTTCCTCCAAGCCTGCCGAAGGCGCCACACAAGACGACTCGATCGACCGAATGTACGCAGCCCAGGTCGTGTGGGACGAAGCCATGGCGAACCGCGCCGCGCAGTGGCTCTTGCAGCGCAAGCCGGCGAGAAAGCTGCTCATCTTCGCCGGGCAGGCACATTGCCACCGTGAGGCCATTCCTGCGCGCATCGAGCGCCGAGGTGTCACGCGCGTGGTCAGCGTGCTGCCCGTGCATCAGTCGGGAGACCGAGAGGTCCCCGCCGCACGCGCCGTACCTGCGGATCCGCACGCCGCGCCCGACGCGCGCGCGGCGGCGCCCGCCTCGGCGGGCGCCGCCGAAGCCGCCCTCCGTGCCGGCTACGACTACTACCTCGTGTTCGAGTGAAAGGCGCTAGGGCCGTCTCAGGCCGCTCCAGCGCACTCACCAGAAACGAGCGGCAACGCGCGACGGTCCAGACGGCCACGCGCGACGCACATGGCGTGATCGACGCCGACGATGTCGCCCGGCGCGAGCTCGAGCCACACGTTTTCTCCCTGCAGCGGCTCGCTAGCGACGATGAAGTGATTCACCTGACCGCTCTCGGTGGGGCCCTCGCACTCGGGTGAAAGGCTCGGGCACCGATCGCGATCCGAGCAGCGCTTCTTGTACGTCGAAACGTACAGGCTGCGCCCCCCGTGCGTCGCAACGAGCCGCGTGCCGTCCGTGACCAAGAGCGTGAGGAGCGCGCTGTGCGGCCCCTCGTCACAAAGCTCGCGCACACGCGAGACGGTTTGCGAGAGCGCCGCAAACACGTCCGCGATGTGGTGCTCCGAGGTGAGCGGGGCGATCTCGGCCAGGCGCGACAAGAACATGAAGAAGACGACTTCGCTGTCCGTGTCTCCGAGCACGAAGCGCCGCAGGCGCGGGCTCACTTCCGCTATCAAGGCTTCGCGCTTTTCGGTGAAGTTGGGGATGTCCCCGTTGTGCGCCCCCGTCCAGCGCCCGTATTGAAACGGATGGCAATTGAGGACGCCGTTCTGGCCTTGTGTGGCCTTGCGCACATGAGCCAGCACCGTTTCGGAGGCGACGACGCCGCTCACGCGATGGAACAGCGCGTCCCCGAGCGCCGTCATGGGGCTGCGGGTCACGTGTGGGGCGCCCTCCACGTAGTAGGCAACACCCCAGCCGTCCGGGTGACGGTGACTCTGCACGCCGAGCGCGTTTTCCGCCGCGAGCAGCGACTTGTGCACCTGACTCGGAATGATGCTGCGAAAGCCGAAGAGCCTACACATGGCGTCAAGAAGCGCCAAGAATGGCACACTCCCCCTCTCACGGCCATCCACGGAGCTCCAGCGCGAAACTGAAACCGGACGCCTCGAAGCGGGCTATGAATGAAAGGTCACGCGTCGCGTCCGGCAGCGGCGCGCCACTCCACACACCATGACTGCCCCAGAAACCGAGCTGACACGCCTCTTGGCGCGACGTCGTTTCATTCAAAGGGCCGCGAGCGGTACCCTTCTCGTCGCGTTCGGTGGCGGTTTGTATGCCATCGCGGACGATCTATCGCGCGTCGCACGGGCGGAACCCCGCCGCGACGGGCGTCCGCGACTGCCCCCCGGACAGCGCGTCATCTCCGCGCTCAAACCCATGGGCGGCGAGGTAGGCGACGTGCGGCCTTCGAGCTTCCGTTTGCGCGTGCACGGCGAGGTGGAGGGGCCCTTCACCCTCGATTTCGCGCAGCTCTTGGCCGAGCCCCAGGTCACTCTCGCGAGCGACGTGCACTGCGTTACCGGCTGGAGCGTGCTCGGTGCGCGCTTCACCGGCGTCCGCGTCAAAGATCTCGCCGAGCGGGCGCGCCCGAAGCCGACCGCGCGCTACGTCGTGTTCGAAGCCGCCCACGGCTACACGAGCAACGTGCGCCTGGAAGAGGCGCTCGCGCCGAACGTGCTGGTGGCGCACCGGCTGAACGACGCGCCCCTGGCCCGCGCCCACGGCGCCCCGGTCCGCGCCGTGGTGCCCGACTTGTACTTCTGGAAAAGCGCCAAGTGGCTCACCGGCATTCGCTTCGTGAGCCGCGACGAGCCCGGCTACTGGGAAACCCGCGGCTACCACAACCGCGCCGACCCGTGGCGCGAAGAGCGCTATTCGTGAGCCCCATCAAAAAGCTGCGTTGGCGTCCGTGGCTCCGTAGCCTGCACCGAGACGTGGGCTATCTCGCCGTCGGGCTCACGCTCGTGTACGCGCTGAGCGGTCTCGCGGTGAACCACATCGCCGACTGGGACCCGAGCTTTCAAGAGTTCGAGCTGACGCACCAGCTGTCCCAACCTCTCGCACTCGCCCCCCGGGACGCGGCGGACACGGCCCAGTCGGATCGAGCAGCCGCCGCACGAGTCTTGGCGGAGCTCGGCATCGACGAAACACCTTCGGACGTGTTTCGCGAGAGCGACACCAAGCTCGACATCGTGCTCGATCGCTCCACGCTGCACGTGGACGCGGCGCGCGGCACCGCGCTCGAGCAAGGACAAAAGCCCCGCTTTCTCTTGCGCGTCGCCAACTGGCTCCACTTGAACCGCGGTAAAAAGGCCTGGACGTACATCGCGGACGGCTATGCCGTCTTTCTTTTGTACCTCGCGGTCTCGGGTCTCTTCATGTTGCCGGGCAAGGGGCGCTTCATCGGCCGACGCGGCGTGCTGGTCGCGCTCGGCGCGGCGGTTCCCGTTGCCTACGTCGTGCTCTCAGGCGGCCCCTGAAGCGTCGCACCTCGGTCGAGCCAGCACCGTCGCGCGTGGGGCTGCCCGAGGCCGTTTGTCTCTCGCCCCTGCTCGGCCCAAATTCGTTTGTTGGGGGGACACCGTCGTGCGTCGTCGGGCTCACGACTCCGCGTCGAAGTCCGCACCTCGGTGCGCCGGCACCCGAGCATGGCGTGTGTCCACGCAGACACGAGGCGCGCCCCCCGGGGCACGCAGGCGCGGCTCACAAAACGCGCACCCGCGTCGAATGCGAGCCAAAAAACGCCTACGCGCGCTTCGCGCGCCCCGCCGCGCGCCTGCGGCGCGCGCCTGCGGCGCGCGCCTTGCACTCACCCGAGGGAGCCCCACCAAGAAACGAGAACGCCATGAAGCCATTCCGCCCCTTTCACCCCGGCAGCTCCAAAGCCCGCGCACACGATGCCGACGAAGATACCGAGCGGCGAGATTCGTACGATGGCCGGCCGAGCATCGATCGCCCCTCCCTCGAACCGTTCGACGCGCGTGAGCCGGGCCCTCTTTCCGCGCGCGTTGCTCTGCCTTGGGTCGTGTTCAACGCGCTCGTCGTCGCGGGAGTGCTCTGGGCGCGCCCCACCCAACACGCGGACGCACCTTCGACGAGCATCGCCGAAACCACCGTCGCGCCCGTCACCGAAGGTCGGGTTTCCGCCGAGCACGGTCATGCCCCCCTCCGCGAGCCCGATCGAGCTAGCCCCACGAGTCTCTCACAAAGCGAGCTCGAAGACGCCGCGACGAAGCCCCTCACCATCTATCCGGTGCTCTCCGTCGAAGACCGTCTCTACGTGCTCGAAGGCACGGACACGGAAAAGGCCGCCGGAAAGCCGCGCGGCGCGCACACCGTGGCGCTTCCGGGTGGCGGCATCCTCGAAACCAGCGCGCGCGCCGAGAGCACGCTCTCCTCGGGCACGTGGACCGTGCTCAGCCGCTCGGGAGCTTGCACCGCAGAGCTCGGACAGAGCGTGCGACTCAGCTTCGATCCCGGCGAGCCTGGCGCAGAATTGCCCGCGCCGCTTGCCGCCCACGAGCTGCGCGGTTGCCGCGTCCAGCACGACACGACGGATCAGGCCGTCGCCATCCAAGGCTCCCATCCGGACGCGCGCTACGAACCGATCGGCGCAGGTGACGTGCACCTGACCAGCGGCGTGCATGCGTTCGACACCTCGGACGCAGACTCGTGTGATGGCAGGGTTCGCGTCACGTCCAGCTCCGGCGCATTGCTCCGCGAAGAGCCCGGCGCAGAGCTGGCAGGGCGCATCCAGGTCGAAGATCGCGAGCTCCTGGTGCTCCGCGGCGAAGCGGGCGTGCGTGTCTTGGATGTGCGCGGCGACAGCGTCGCTCTGGCAGCGCGCGAGCCCTTCTCCCCGTTGTGGCTCGGAGCGCTGGACCCCCAGGGCTGCTGAGCGCTCGCTCGCGCAGGCTTCGCTCGCTACCCGCGCCGCGCTGCGTCGCCGCGCCGGGACGCTCACGGCGACCGAGCGCGCGATTTTTGCGCATTTCGCAGCTACGAAGCGGCTCGCGCAGATGAGCGCCGAGCCCCACTTTCCGCAGGCCGCTCGGCCAGAACAAGAAATTTGCGATCCGCTGGAGCGAACGGGCTCGCGTGCTGTCGCGCACAAAACTCCGCTTCCATCGTTCGCTCGACTCAACGTCGGCAAGCGCGGCGCAAAGTGCCCGAAATAAAACTGAAGGTCGGCTTCCAGTAGCGGCATAGCCCTGGTACAAGCCGCCGCCCTCGTGGGTAACCGCTGAGCTCAGCGATTCCCCAGGCGCGCGCTCCCAGGAATACGCCCCCAGGAACTACACGCATGCGGACCTTCAAGACTTCCCTCTTCATGCTCATCATGGCCGCCCCGGCGGTTGCGTTTGCCCAAGACGTGAGCCCCGACGAAGAGCCCGCGGCGCAGGCCCCGGCTGAGGACGCCGCTCCGGCTGCGGAGCCCGAAGCGCCCGCGGCCAGCGCGTCTGCTTCCGTCTCGCTCTCCAACGCGTCGGCCACCACCACCGCCGCGACGCCCCCCGCAGCCGAAGAGCGCCCCGCGCCGCCCCGCACCCGCGGCGGCCCGGAAACGGGCGGTAGCTGGGAGTTCGGCTACCACGGCTACTTCCGTGCCCCCATGCGCGTGGGTATGGGCGCCCGTCACAACCGCATGTGTGACCGCGGCGCGGCCAATACGTACAACGAGGCCTATCCGGTCGAGCCCTACCACAGCTCGCAGAGCTGTGTGACCACCGGCCAACAGGACGCGCTGGACGGCCAGTCCGCCACCACGTTCCACTCGCCCGTCATCCCCGACGACCAGTACTTGAGCTGGCAGTCGACGTCGCACAACCGCCGCGACTGGGCGGAAATGTTCTTCAGCGTCGGCAACGGTACGGTGAGCGGTAACCTCGCCATCCAGGCCTTCCACTTCACGGACTCGTCTTGGCCTGCGCCCAAGAACCAGTTCGGCATCGGCCAGGGCTGGGTCGAAATCAACAGCGACCTCGGCTACGAAAACATCAAGTTCAACGCCAAGGCGGGCTCGCACTGGAACCGCTACGGTATGGCGGGCCGCTACGACGCCGGTGAGTTCGACACGTACCTCTTCGGTCGTACCCACGCCGTGGGCGCCACCAGCCGCATCGACGTGGACCTCGGTGGTTCGTCCATCGGTTTCGAGGCGGGCCTCGGCACGCACCGCCCGGATCCGGAGGACTTCAACCGTACCCGCTTCACCATGCTCGGTCACGGGCACGTGTTCTTCACCCCCGCGGACGGCTTCGACTTCAGCGCACACATCCTGCACGCTTGGTCGTCGAGCGAAGCGCCCACCGGGCAGCAGAACAGCCCCCTCACGGGCAACACGCCGCTCGGCCCGAACGACACGGCCACCGGCGGCCCGGACCTCATGCGGGACGGCAAGCAAACCGTGTTCGGCGTGGACGGCCGCTTGGACTTCGCTCAGTTCGGCTCGCTCTATGCCGGCTGGTCGTACATGAAGCTGTCGGACGCCATCACCGTCGCTCCGGCGATCGAGGCCATTCACTCCTTCGGCGGCGGCGAGTTCAACAGCGGCGCCGTGGACAACTACCTCGAGACGCCCTTCTGCCAAAAGCAAAACCCCATCCAAACCGGCACCTGCTCGGGGGGCAACGGCTCGATCAACACGCTCTTGGGCCAGTACGAGGTCAGCCTGTCCAACTTCGACGTGTTCGAAGGCAACCAGGACCTGCGCTTCAAGCTGTACGGCATGCTCAACTTCGTCAGCTCCGACGACAAGGGCTTCCTGTCGACCGAGCCGCGCTACGCAGCTCTCGCTGCCGCAGCCGGCGGTGTGGACAACATCAGCCAGGACGGCGTGACCAAGGTCAAGTTCGGTCTGGACACCGAGTTCATCGCGACTTCGTGGCTCTCCGCGGGGCTCCGCGCGGACCACTTGCGGCCGAACTCCAAGATCGCCGAGCAGAACTTCACCATCGTTTCGCCGCGCATCACCTTCCACTCGGACTTCGTGACGCGCGAGCAAATCTCCTTCCAGTACTCGCGCTACATCTACGCCCAACGCGAGTGCGAGGTCGGTAACCCCGCCGCCAATCCGTTCCAAGACAGCGAAGGCTATGCCGCGACGAATGCGGCAGGCCTCCCGGGCCGCGTCTACTGCGTGCAGCCGCCGCCTTCCGCGGTGACGCCCGATGGTTGGAGTGCGCACACGGCAAACCAGTCTGCGGGCACCCGCGGCGCGCCGACGTACATTCCGGACATCAACGTGTTCAAGATCGAAGCCAGCATGTGGTGGTGATTCACAATCAGCCTGTTGGCTGATTGTGAATTGAATCTCCGACTCGTCGGAAACGAACGCGCGGACCCCAAGGGCCCGCGCGTTCGTCGTTTGTGGTGCCGCTTTTGGCGCTTGGTCCCCTGAGCGCGCATCGAGAACGGCCCCTCACGCCCTCGAACGAACGAGCTCATCAACGCCGCGCGTCACGGGATTTTTCCGCCTCCCACACCGCCCGCACGTCTTGGGTGAGCCGTCGTCGCCAAAGTCTCAAAGCGCTGAAATGGCGCATTTGGGCGCCGCCGGCGCCCTCTGCGGGCACGTGTGCACGCACGCCGCGAGCGAGCCCACGGAAGCTCACGCGCAAGCCCACTCCGCTAGCGTCGGTCACACGTTCGAATCGCGACCCTGCGCGCGTGAGTCGTCACACGAGAGGCGTCGGCGGGTGATGTTCGTCAGCGTGTTCGGTGGCGTCAGCGAGGCTGTCATCACGAAGCTACGCGCTTGTGTAGCTTCAGTGCCTATTATAGAACCGGCAAGCTATGAGCACTGAGTCCGGCCGTGTGCGTCATCCTCTTGCGTGGGTTCCCACAGCTTATATCGCGGAGGGCATTCCCTTCGCGATGGTGATCTGGGTGGCCGGCACCATGTTCAAGGACCTCGGTCACAGCGACGGCCAAATCACCGTCGCAACCGCGAGCGTCGGTCTTGCGTGGTCGCTCAAGCCGTTCTGGGCGGCGTTCCTCGACATGTACAGGACGAAGAGGTTCTTCGTCATCTCGATGGAGTTCTTGATGGCCGTCGTCATCGGCGCCATCGCACTCTGCTTGCCGCTGCCCAACTACTTCCAGGCCATCATCGCAGCGCTGTGGGTGCTCGCGTTCGCCTCGGCAACGCAAGACATCTGCGTGGACGGCGTCTACATCACGTCGCTCGACAAGACGAAGCAGGCTGCTTACATCGGTATTCAAGGCATGTGCTGGAACGTCGGTCGCATCTTCGCGACCGCAGCGGTCGTCGGCGTCGCCGGCGCGCTCCAGTCCAGCAAATCGCTCGATCCGAAGGTCGCCTGGACCTACGCGCTCGGCATCGCCGCCGCCACCATGGCAGCGCTCGGCGTCTACCACTACTTCGTGTTGCCCGCGGGCGCGGTCACCGAAAAGCCCAAGAACACGGCCGAAGTCGTCGCGACCTTCAGCGACACCATCAAGGACTTTTTCCGCAAGAAGCAGATCTGGGGCATGCTCCTCTTCGTCTTCTTGTACCGAAGCGGAGAGGGCTTTCTGCTGATCGAAGGGCCCCTCTTCCTCCAGGCTCCGTTGGATCACGGCGGCGTGGGCCTCACGCTCCAGCAGAAGGGCATCATCGACGGCACCATCAGCACCGTCGTCAGCATCGGCGGCGGCCTCCTCGGCGGCGCGTTCATCTCCAAGTTCGGCCTGAAGAAGTCCCTCTTCTTCATGGCGCTCTGCATGAACATCCCGCACGCGTGCTTCCTCTACCTGAGCCACGCGGTCACGCCCGAAGCTCCTCTGTCGCTCACCACGGTGGGCACGCTCGTGACGATCGAGAAGTTCGGTTACAGCTTCGGCTTCGTCGCCAACATGCTGTACATGATGCAGCAGATTTCTCCCGGCAAGTACCACATGACGCACTACGCGTTCTGCACCGCGTTCATGAACTTGGTGCTCGTGCCCACGCAAATGGCGAGCGGTCCTCTCGCGGACTGGATGGGCTACCAGAACTTCTTCCTCTTCGTCATGATCGCCAGCATTCCGTCGATCGTCGCGGCCTGGTTCGCGCCCTTCCCGAACACTCCGGGTGACGAAGGGCCCACGTCCTCCGCCAAGGACCCCGAGGCCTCGATGGTCGCGCGAGCGCACTGAGTAGCGCGGGCCCCTGGCGCGCCTCGTAGTCGGCGAAGGCTCCTCTCACGGGAGGGCCCTTCGCCGAGCCTCTTTTGTGCTGCCCTCTCGTTCGTCGGGGCCCGCCCGCTGCGCAGGCGCAAGCCTGCATTCATCTCACAGGCAAGCGCTCGACCAACTGCTGCCGTTTTGCGCCCCACTGCGCAAACGTGAGCCCGCGTTCAACTTGCCGGCAGCGCTCGATGGGGAGCGGCTGCCGCTTGCGCCCTCTGCGCAAACGCGAACACGCGCTCCACCCTACAGGAAGCGCTCGATCAAGAGCTGCTGCTGCTGCTGCTGCTGCTGCTGTTGCTGGTAGTCCAGCTCTTCGGTGTGCGGACGTGGACCGCTCAGGCCCACGACGTGAATGGCGCGCGGCGCCAGGAGCCCTTCCGGAAGCTCCTTCACTTCCTCGATGGTCACGCCCGCGCTGATGGTTTCCACGCCGCCGCCTCGATACACGCCGCGGTTGGGCGGAACGTCCGAAAAGTCCCGTCCGGCGGCGACCGACACGTGCCCCGCCTCCGCTAGCGTGCGGTGCGTCGCGTCGAGAGCCACCCAGCCCCGCTCGCCGGTGAAGATTTCGCACCAAGCGTGCGACTCGAGCTCTTCACCCGACTCTGGCCTGTGCAAGTACCCGGACACGTAGCGCGCGGGAATGCCGCGGGCCCGCAGAAGGCCGAGCGCGACGTGCGTGAGATCTTGGCAAACGCCCGCGCGCGCGGTGAGCACGTCACTCAGCTTGGTGTGGCTGTGCGTGACGCCCTTTTTGTACTCGATGTGGTCGATGAGCTGCCGGGTGACGAGCGACGCAATGTCGCCCACGCTGCGCGCCTCGATCAGGCGAAGGCGCCGCGCCAACTCTTCGAGCCGCGGATCGTAGCCGGTCAGCTTGGAGGGGCGCAGAAAGTCCCGAATGGAGAGCGGAAGCTCCTCGGCCATCACGGGCTCGGCCGTGAGCATTTCGAACGACACCTCCGGGGTGTGGCACTCCACCGCCGACTGCGCCGCGATGACCACGCGGTTGTGCTGCGGCAGGTGACTGAAGTGATGAACGCGGTTTCCGAGCCAGTCCCCATATTCGATGATGTTCGACTTCGGCCCCACGTCGATGCGTAGGCCACGCAACGTTTGGTGAGGCGTGGTGCGCGGCGTCACCCGCACCTCCATCACCGTTTCGCTGATCGGCTCGGAGTACTCGAGGCGGGTCTCGTGGACGATTTTCAGGAGCATGGCGTCTCGGAAATGGGCTCGCTTCACTCGTTTCGAGGGGACGAACTCGACGTTCTCCCTCGGGCTCGACGGGACGAGAGTCTCAATGCAGGAAGAAGGCCTCCTGGAGCTCGGACGTGGCGCGCCCCAAGAGCTGGCGCACCTTTTCGAGCAGCGGCTCCGGACCGTCGCGCAAGAGCTCGCTCACCTCGACGTACTCCACCTCGGCGGCGAGGCGACCAAAGGCGCGCTGCGTGGACGCGCCGCGCGCCCCCACCTGAGCCGCGATGCGCTCGGCGAACGAGCTGGCCACACGGGTCGTGTAGCGCACGGTGCGCGGAAACGCCGGCTCGAGCAGCATGAAGCGCATGATGCGCCCGGTCTCGAAGCGCGTCGGGTGACGCTTTCGGTACTCCTCGAGCGCGCCGCACGACCGGAGCAGGAGCAGCCAGCCCAGGTTGTCCTCGGCGCCGGCGGGGCCGCTGGGGCTTTCGTTTGCCACCCCGCCGTGATGCAGCACCGGCCACAGCTTGGCGAACGTGCGCGCCACGCGATCCGTGCGCTCCACGTACTGTCCGAGCCGAATGAACATCCAGCCCGTTCCGCGGCTCATGGTCGCGTCGGTCACGCCGCTCCAGAGAAAGCTCGAACGTGTCACCTCCTCGAGCACGCTCGATAGAAACTCGCGGTGCGCACCGGACTTGGACGCCTCCATCAGCGCCCAGTACTGCCGGTTCAGGCCGTCCCACATTTCGGGGCTGATGACGTCCCGAACTTGGCGCGCGTTCTCTCTCGCGCGCACCACGGAGGAAGCGACGGAGCCGAGCAGTCGGTCGTCGAAAATGGCGGAGCTCCACTCCGTATCCGGGTGCAAGCCCACCTGATCCATGGCGTTCGAGCCGTAAATGCGCGCTCGCTCCGGATCCACCTCCTCGAGATCCATGAGCGTTGCCTGGGTCACGTCCAGGACCCGGGCAGCGTGTTCGGCGCGCTCGACGTAGCGCGCCATCCAATACAGTGCGTCCGCGACCCTACTGAGCATCGATGGCGCCTCCGGTCGGATCTCCGGTCAAGTCGTCCGCGTGCAGCGCCGCGCCCGAATCCGCTGTGGGCTCCTGGTGCTCGGGTGAGCTTCCTTCGCCTGCAAGCACCCAGGTGTCCTTGTAGCCGCCGCCCTGGGACGAGTTCACCACCAAGCTTCCTTTTCTGAGTGCGACGCGCGTGAGGCCACCTGGAATCACGCGAACGCGATCGCCGTAGAGCACGAAGGGCCTCAAGTCGACGCAGCGTCCCTCGAGGCGCTCACCATCGACGATGGTCGGGTGCTGCCCCAAACGAATCATCGGCTGCGCGATGTACGAGCGGGGCTTGGCCAAGATGCGATGCTTGAACTCCTCGCGTTCACCCGAGCTCGCCATGGGCCCCATGAGCATGCCGTACCCTCCCGAGGCGTCCGTCTGCTTGACGACCAGCTTGTCGAGGTTTTCCGTGATGTACTTGAGGTCGCTCGCGCGAGCGCCGAGGTACGTGGGAACGTTCGGCAGGATCGGCTCCGCGTCCAAGTAGTAGCGGATCATGTCGGGCACGAACGGGTAAATGGCCTTGTCGTCCGCCACGCCCGTACCTGGGGCGTTCACCAGCGCCACGGTGCCGGCGCGGTACGCGGAGAACAGCCCCGCGCAGCCGAGCACCGAGTCCGGTCGAAACTGAATGGGGTCGATGAACTCGTCGTCCACCCGCCGGTAGATGACGTCCACGCGCTTCAGGCCGTTGACGGTGCGCATGCACACCGCCCCCTCGTTCAACACGAGATCCCGCCCCTCGACGAGTGGCACACCCATCTGTCGCGCCAAAAAGCTGTGCTCGAAGTACGCGGAGTTGTAGATGCCCGGAGTCAGCACCACCGCCGTGGGCTCCGAGCCCGAACCGACCGGCGCCGTGAACTGCAACGTGTCACGAAGCCACGCGGCGTAGTCCTCCACCGGCCGCACGCCGTACTCCTGGAAGAGCTGGGGGAAGACCCGCTTGAGCACCGCGCGGCACTCGAGCACGTAAGAAACGCCGCTCGGGCTCCGACAGTTGTCCTCGAGCACCAAAAACTGCCCGCTCTCGTCACGGATGAGGTCCGTGCCGTTGATGTGCACGTACACGCCGCGCGGCGGGTCCATACCCATCATTTCACGCTGGAAATACGAAGCGCCGTAGACGAGCTCCGGATCGATGACGCGGTCCGCGAGGATGCGCTGGTCGTGATACACGTCGTGCAAGAACAGGTTCAGCGCTTCGACGCGCTGAATGAGCCCACGTTCGACGTGGCGCCATTCCTCCTCGGAAATCAGCCGCGGCACCGGATCGAAAGGGAAAACCTTCTCGATGCCCTCCTGCTCCGAGTACACGGTGAAGGTCACCCCCTGGTTGCGCAGCAGGAGATCCGCCATTTCGCGACGTCGCCGTAGCTCCGCATCACCCATCGTTTCGAGACGCTCGGCGAGCGGGCTGTAGAGGGGCCTCACCCGGCCTTCCGCTTCGAACATTTCGTCGTAGAAGCTTGGCTGTTTTCGGTACTGGTCGAGTCGCATCCCAAACCTCGGGCGACCTCACGCCCGAAGCGTGGACGCCGATGTAAGTTCTTGGTTCACCACGAAGAGACCGTCCCGTCCGCGTGATTTTCGCGATTCTTGCGCATTGTGGCCTCGAATCGCTTCGCCTGGCCAACAGACCCACATATCATTCGGTACCCTTGTCGCCCTCGGACCGGCGACGCCTTGACCCTCCAGCACTATGCGCTCATCGACTGTTTCCGTTCTTTGTCTGACCGCTTTCATCGGCATCGCTTGCAGCGCGACTACGGACGGTCGCTCCCCCGGCGACAACGGCTCCGGCTCGGGAGGCACGACGAGCGGCGTCGGCGGCACGGACGGAACCGTCAGCGGCGGCACGACCGGCAGCGGGGTGGACGTCGCGGGTACGGGCGCCGCAACGGCGACCGGCGGCGCCATCGGCACGGGCGGAACTACGGGCACGGGCGGAGACGTCACGGGCACGGGCGCCGCAACGGGCACGGGCGCCGCAACGGGAACGGGCGGCGGCAACAACCCCGCTTCCCTCGACTGTACGGGCACGGAAATCCTGTGCGAGGACTTCGAGGACGCGGCAGTGGACGGTCTTCCCGGGAGCCCTTGGCTACCGCGCGATAGCTCCTGTCAGTACGCAACGTTCAAAATGGGCGTGAGCGCCGAAAACGCGCACCGCGGCGCCCACGCGCTCAAGGTCACGGATACCTCCTACGCGCAGTGCCGCCTCTCGGCGCCCCTCGGCGACCACGACGACTTCTGGGTGCGCGCGTTCGTGTACTGGGACAGCGCGGTCGACTTTTCGAACCGCGAGGTCTTGGACATCGACTTGCTCCCAGCGAGCGGCCTCGGCAAAGACGATCCGGCGGTGCGCTTCGGCAATCGCAGCAAGGAGCCCTGCACGGCGAGCGCAGGGCCCCAAATCACGATCATCGGCGTCGCCGGCGGGGAGCAAACCGGCTGCTCGACGACCGCGGCGCTGCCGAAGGGCGAGTGGTACTGCTTCGAGGCGCACGTCACGCAGTCGTCGAACGTCGTCGTTCAAACTTACGTCAACGGCACGGCCCTCTCCTATCAGTCCGTCGGCAAACCCGAGACGACGACCATCGAAACGCCGTCCGCGCCCTCGGAAAAGCTGAACCACATCCGCCTCGGCATGTTCGGCACCACCGCCACCACGGGGAACCTCTACCTGGACGACGTGGCCGTCGCGACGACGCGGCTCGGCTGCGGCCAGTAAACCCAAAAGGACCAGTAAACCGAAAAGAAGAGAGCCTGCGTGGCCGCTCACGAGGGCACGAACGAAATCGGGTAGCTCACGCGGACCGAGCCGTTCTCCGG